>JAOHDU010000003.1 GCA_028096805.1 Pontimonas sp. | reverse complement strand
TTTGACCCCGTGACCTTGGGTCACCTTGATGTGATTGAGCGGGCAGCGGGCCTTTTTGACGAAGTCCACGTGCTGGTGGTGCACAACCCCGGCAAAGAAGCGCTCTTTCCTATTGCACAGCGGGTCACCCTTCTGGAGCGGTCCATTTCGCAAGCGCAATTGCCCGGAAAAATTGTGGTGACCTCGTGGAGTGTGGGCTTGCTGGTGGACTACTGCACCGATGTGGGGGCCACCGTCTTGGTGAAGGGAATTCGCTCGCAAGTGGATGTCACCTACGAAACCCCCATGGCGATCGTGAACCGAAATTTGGCAGGCATTGAAACCGTGTTCCTGCTGCCTGATCCCGCCAACGCGCATGTTTCTAGTTCCCTGGTCCGCCAGGTCGCGGCGCTGGGAGGCGACGTCGCCCCGTACGTTCCTCCGGCGGTCGCCGCGTATCTGGCGCAGACAGAGTTGCCCTGAGCTGAGCATGCTCTAGGGCTTACCCTCCTACACTGGAGGCGTGAGTAAGACGCCGGAATCCCCGCTTCGGGTGAGTGTGAAAGACATTCTTCATCAGCCCGGGGAGATGCGGGAAAAAACACTGTCACTGCCGGCGCCCGAGCAATACGGCAGCGCCATCGCCGTGGTGGAGGAAGGTTCCCCTCTGCGGGTGGAAGTGCGCCTCGAGGGTCTCCACGAGGGAATTTTGGTCTCCGCCGAGGTGCACACCACCGCAACTGCTTCGTGTGTTCGGTGTTTAGACCCGATTAGCTTCGAGCACCGGGTCGATTTTCAAGAGCTTTTCGCGTACTCTGAAGGGGAGCCAGATTCTTACACGGTGGATCACGACGCCCTCAACCTTGAGAGTGTCATCAGGGATGCGGTTGTTCTTGAGCTTCCCTTCCAGCCAACGTGTTCGCCTGAGTGCTTCGGGTTAGACCCGAAGACAGGGGAAAAACGAGACTCTCCCGCGAGCGAAGCTCCGGAAGAGGACATCGACCCGAGGTGGCAGGAACTAGCTAAACTGCTCGAGGACGAAAAGCCCGAGAGCTCCTAGACAGCAAGCGAAAGAAGAGAACCATGGCAGTACCCAAGCGGAAAAAGTCCCGGTCGAACACGCGTCACCGCCGTTCGGCGTGGAAGGCTGAACTGCCTAGCCTCGTGAAGACCACCGAGGGTGGCAAGACCGTCTACCGTCTGCCGCACCGCGCGTCGGTTGTGGAAGACAGCGCCGGCACGCCACTGTTCATGGAATACAAGGGCCGTAAGGTCGCCGACGTCTAACGTGAATCGGCCTGAAGAGACCAACTCGGTTTCTCCGACACCGCTTCTCGACCCGACACTCCTCTGGAGTGCCCTGGGTGTTGACGTGTCCGCGGAAGTCCTCACCCGCGCACTCACGCACTCCTCGTTCGCCTACGAACAAGGCGGCTTGGACAACGAGCGGCTGGAATTCTTGGGCGATGCCGTTTTGGGGCAAACCATTACCGCCGCTTTGTACCACCGCTTCCCTGATCTTTCCGAGGGGGAGCTTGCCAAACGACGCGCGAGCATTGTGTCCACGCAAGCGCTTGCCGAAGTCGCCGTGGGTATTGATTTGGGTGCCTACCTTCGCTTAGGCCGCGGTGAGGAACTCACGGGGGGTCGCAGCAAACCCTCTCTGCTCGCCGATGCGCTCGAAGCGGTCATTGCCGCTGTGTTTTTGGACCAGGGCCCTGTCGCTGCCACCGAATGTGTGGAGCGGTTGATGGGCGCGCTGGTGGAAGATGCGGATGCCCGCAGCGAATCAAGCGACCCAAAGACAGCTCTCCAAGAATGGGCGGCAAAACACAACAAGGGTGTCCCGCACTACAACATTTCCCATTCGGGCCCTGATCACGCGAAAGTGTTTGTCGCCCAGGTTTTTCTTGATGCTTCCACGGAGCCGGTAGGCGAGGGGCAGGGGACTTCTAAGAAAACGGCGGAGCTCGCTGCGGCAAGCCAGGCTCTCGCCACCCTCCGGGGCTAAAGCGCTATGCCCGAGCTTCCCGAAGTGGAGGTGGTGCGCAGCGGCTTGGCGCCCGTGTTGACCGGTGCGGGCATCGCCCGGGTTCACATTCGTGACCCGCGCTCCCTCAAGCGCCACCGTGGGCCGCTCGAATCGTTTGTCGACGAGCTCGAAGGTGCCAGCCTAGATATGCCACTGCGGCGCGGAAAATTTATGTGGGTTCCGTTGGCCGGGCAGAACCGGGCCCTGGTGTGCCACTTGGGGATGAGTGGCCAAGTCCTGTTGGGGGATGACACCTCCGACTTTGGCTCACACCTGCGGATTCTTCTGGAGCTGGAGGAACCCCGGGCCGGGGCTAGTCAGGTCGGGTTTGTCGACCAACGGATTTTTGGGTCCATGGCGATCGATGACCTCATCGATACCGGCGACGCCCAGCCCGCGGGTTACGGTAGCGACGATGCGCGCGTGCCGAGCTCAGTTGCGCACATCGCGCGAGACCCTCTCGACCCTGCTTTTGACGTGCAGGCTTTTAGCCGGAGGCTTCGGGCAAAAAACACGGAAATCAAGAGAGCGCTGCTGGATCAAACCCTGATCAGTGGCATCGGAAACATTTATGCCGATGAAGCGCTGTGGGCTACGAAACTGCACTATCGGGCCAGCACAGCATCCCTGCGTCCTGCCCGGGTGAGCGAACTGGTCCAGGCGGTGCAGAGCGTTGTGCGCAAAGCCCTTGCTGAAGGGGGCACCTCCTTCGACCAGCAGTATGTGAATGTCAACGGCGTGAGTGGATATTTTTCCCACTCGCTCAACGCCTACGGCCGAGCGGGTCAGGCCTGTCCGCGGTGCCAGGCCATCATGGTGAGGGAGGCGTGGATGAACAGGTCCTCACACCGGTGCCCGCGATGTCAGAGGACCCCCCGGAGCCGGTAAGTTTGTTTCCGTCCATCGCAACCTGAGAAGCGGAGTCATCAGTGCATCTGAAGTCCCTCACGCTCAAAGGTTTTAAGTCTTTCGCTCAGCCGACCACGTTTGCGTTTGAGCCAGGTGTCACCTGTGTCGTCGGCCCGAACGGATCCGGTAAATCCAACGTGGTCGATGGCCTCGCCTGGGTGATGGGGGAACAGGGCGCAAAAACCCTGCGCGGTGGGTCCATGGAAGACGTGATTTTTGCCGGCACCACCTCCAAAGCTCCCCTCGGTCGCGCCGAGGTGATGCTGACCATCGATAACTCCGATGGGGCACTGCCCATTGACTACACCGAAGTCACCATCTCTCGCACCCTGTTTCGCAACGGTGCGAGTGAATACGCGATCAACAAGGAACCCGTTCGACTGCTCGATGTTCAAGAGCTGCTGAGCGATAGCGGTCTCGGACGTGAAATGCACGTCATTGTCGGCCAAGGCCAACTCGATCGCGTGCTGCACGCCACCCCCGATGACCGAAGGCGCTTCATCGAAGAGGCCGCGGGCATTCTGAAACACCGCCGGCGTAAAGAGAAAACCCAACGCAAGCTTGAATCCATGCAGGCGAACCTCACCCGACTGAACGATCTCGCCGGTGAGGTGCGCCGCCAACTCACCCCGCTGGGCCGTCAGGCAGACATCGCCCGGCAGGCCCAAAGTATCCAAGCCATTGTTCGCGATGCCAAAGCCCGGGTGCTAGCCGATGACCTTCAGGCACTCGGCGCGGCCATCGACACCTTCCACCTCAACGAGCAAGAGCGCGCCGCCGAGCGCGCGGCACTGAGTGATCAGGCGGACTCCCACCGCCGACGGATCGCCGAGTTAGAAGCCAGCGCCGGGGGCGAAGAGCTCGATAGAGCGCGCAGCGTGGACTACGACCTCAAGCGGGTACTGGAATCCCTCACGTCACTGCAGTCGCTCGCGACCGAACGCGCCGCCGGATTTGACGACGAAGCCCCCGGCGGCGTCACCAACACGATCACCGAGTCGATGCTGGAGGGCCTGGTCGCAGAGCTTGCTCGAGCGGAAGCCGCCGTGGCAGCGCACGAGTCGACGGTCGGGAACATTTCAGCCCGCCTCGCCACACACCGGGCCGCGCTGGCGGCCCACGATGCCGAGGTCAAAGAACGCAGCGAAGCGGCGGCAGCCTGGGATTCCACCGCCCGCGCTCTGGAGTCAGCCCGCGAGCGGGCGGTCGCTCAGGTGGTGTCGCGCGAAGAGGATCTTGCGCGCCAGGAGAATTCTTTGGAGCGCGCCCGTGAGCGCCAGGTGGCTGCCGAGCAAGCACTCGAAGCCCTCCAGCGCGGTGAATCCTCACCGGACACGGTGGCCCAAGCTTTTGAAGGGGCCGTCACCGAGGCGGAGCAGGCACTGCGCGAAGCAGAAGAGCTCGAGCAGGCCACCCGGCAGGCGCTTCATCAAAGCGAGCGGGAGCAGGAGGCGCTTGCCGCCACTGTTTCGGCACTGGACTTGGCGCTCGCACCGGGGTCTGAGACGGATGACCTCAGTTCCCACAGCGCGGTTTCTGGTCGGGTTTCCGATGCCCTCGAGGTCACCCCGGGTTATGAAACGGCGATTGCCCGGGCGCTCGGTTCTCTCACTGAGGCCTATGTGGTGGATTCGCGATCGGCAGCACTCAGCGTTGTGCGAGACAGGGCCGGGTCCGAGTCATCCCGGGTGGACCTGGTCATCGCCCGTGGCGACACCACAGCGACCCCGGCGGTGCCGGGTGTCACACCGGCTATCGATGTTGTTCGAGGCCCCGCGGGTGTCCTCGCGCTTTTGCACGGCACCTACATCGCCGACGATGTTGCCGCGGTCGAAGTTGCCTGGGGTGACGCCGGCGCTCTTCCCGCAGGGGTGACCGTGGTCACACTGGCCGGTGATGTTTTTGGTGAGAACCGAGTATCGACCGGCTCCGGTCAGGCTCGTTCTCGTCTGGAATTAGCTGCCGAGCGCGAGTCTGCCGATGCGGAACTCCAAAAGCGCTCGGTCGATCGGGAACGCCACCTGCGCGAAGCGGAAGACGCCGCTGACGCCAAAGCAGCGGCAGCGGAGGCGTTGTCGGCCGCGCGTTCTGAACTGCGGAGCGCCGATGCGAAACGGGCAGAGATTAGTGAGCAGGTCTCCAGCGCTCGTGCCTCGCTCGAGGCTGCCGAAGCAGAGATTTCCCGGCTGGAGGAGAGTTTCCGGAAAGCAGGCGAAGCCCTCCAGGAAGCCAGCGAGGCACAACAGGACGCACACGACAAACGTGAGGCTTTCCACGCCACGGATCGGCCCGTTGTTGATGATGCCGAGCGCGAAGTTCTTGTGGCCGAGGTGGATCAGGTCGCGGCAGAAGAAGTGGATGCGCGGATTGGGTGGGAGGCCCTGCGCCAATCTGTGAGGTCCGCTCGCGAGGCATTGCTCGCTGCCCAAAATCGTAAAGCGGAGGAAGAAGCCGCTAAAGCACGCGAAGAGGAAAAATACCGCGAGCGCGTAGAGAAAGCGAAACGCGCTCAGGCTGTGCTGGCTGTGCTGCCCGCTGTGATGAACGCGGCGCAGGATGCAGTGACGCAATCGGGCGAGAACCTCGTGGAGGCGCAGGCCAGGCGCCATGCCCACCAGAGTGAACTGGGAGAGTTGCGGGAAAAGGAAGTAGCAGTTCGCGAGCGACTGTCTTCAATTACCGAGAACGTCCACTCCATCGAGATGCAGATTTATGAGAAGAAACTGCAGCGCACAAACCTGTTAGAGCGAGTCAACGAGGAATTGGGACTCGATGAGGCAACACTGCTGGCGGAATATTCTCCGAGTGCTCTTGTCCCACCCGATGATGAGAACGAAGTGGCTAAGCCCTTCGACCGTGCTGTTCAGGAAGCGCGCTTGGCCAAAGCTTCCCGCCAGCTTGACCAACTCGGTCGGGTCAACCCGCTCGCCCTCGAAGAATTCCAAGCGCTCGAAGATCGCCACGCGTTCCTGAAGGAACAACTGGAGGATCTCAGCAAGACCCGCAAAGACCTCGAAGCGATCATGGATGATGTGGACTCCACCATGCAGGGCATCTTTGCTGACGCCTTTGCCGACACGCAAAAAGCATTTGATGAGGTATTTCCCATTCTTTTCCCCGGCGGCACCGGCTCCCTCTCGCTGACGGCGCCCGATGACCTCCTCACCACCGGCATCGAAGTATCGATTAGGCCCGCGGGTAAAAAGATTGAACGCTTGTCCTTGCTTTCCGGTGGCGAGCGCTCACTCGCTGCAGTGGCCCTGCTGATCGCGATTTTCAAGGCGCGGCCGAGCCCCTTCTACATCCTCGATGAGGTCGAGGCTGCCCTGGATGACGCCAACCTGGGCCGGCTGCTCAGCGTGATTGAGTCGCTGCGCGCGGAGTCGCAGTTGATTGTGATTACCCACCAGAAGCGCACCATGGAGATTGCTGATGCGCTCTACGGGGTTTCGATGCGCAAGGACGGCGTAAGCGCCGTGGTGGGCCAGCGTGTCGCGGCGGAGGAGTCCCTGGCCTCATAGCTGCGAGGTTTAGGGTGGAGACATGGGCAAGAAGCAGCGCGCAGGGTGGCTTCTCATCGGTGCGGCAGCGGCGATCAGCATAGGCATCGTGAGCACCGAGGTCTTATCCCTCGTTCAATCTGATCGACCTGCCTCCTCCGAAACCCTGCCGGTGATCGGGTTTGAGCCCGCTCCCGAAGACTAGGTTTTCTCTTGGCCTGGGGGAGTGGAAAGTGGTCGTTGGGGCGCGCCCTCAAAGGATTGGTGTCCCAACCAGAAATCACTGAGGACACCTGGGACGAACTCGAGGAATCGCTTTTGGGCGCCGATTTTGGCCCCGATGTCACCGAGGAGCTGCTCGAGACGACGCGATCGGAAATCGACCGAATCGGCTCCACGAATCCCGCTGACGTTCAGGGCATTGTGCGCGAGCGGATCGAAGAAAAACTGGCCCAGTTTGACCCCACCCTGGATCTGAGCGCCCGTCCCGCCGTGATGATGGTGGTGGGGGTTAACGGTGTGGGCAAGACCACCACAATCGGGAAGCTGGCGAAGTTCGTTACCCGTGCGGGCCGCTCCGTGGTGATCGCCGCAGCGGACACGTTCCGTGCGGCAGCGGTTGAGCAGTTGACCACGTGGGCTGAGCGCTCCGGTGTTCCCATTGTGACCCCGGACGAGCCGGGCCAAGACCCGGCGTCAGTGGCGTATCAAGCTGTTGATAAGGCGATGACCGAGGGCATTGACATTGTGATCATCGACACAGCGGGGCGTCTCCACACCAAATCAGGGTTGATGGATGAGCTCTCCAAGATTCGCCGGGTGGTAGAAAAACTCACCCCGGTCTCCGAGGTGCTGTTAGTGCTCGATGCCACCACCGGCCAAAACGGTGTTCTTCAGGCGGAAGCGTTCCTCGAGCATGCGGGCGTAACCGGGCTGGTGTTGACCAAGACCGATGGCAGCGCGAAGGGTGGGTTTGTCTTGCGGGTGCAGCACTCCACCGGTGTTCCGCTGAAGCTAATGGGGGAGGGCGAAGGCATTGATGACCTCACCGGTTTCCAGGCCACCGCTTTCGCGCACGCCCTTACGAGCTAGCAGCCTCGCGATAGGCAGCGCCCAAGCGCTGGTAGGTGCGGGCGTTTTCCTGAATTGCCGTGCGCTCTTCGTCGCTCACGGAGCGGCGGATTTTTCCCGGTACCCCCGCCACTAGTGAGCCAGGAGGGACCACTGTGCCCTCGAGCACCACGGTGCCAGCAGCAATCAGGGATCCCTCCCCAATCACGGCACCGTTCAAGACGGTTGCCCCCATGCCGATCAAACAGTTGTTCTCCACGGTTGCTCCGTGGATGATGGCGCCGTGGCCAACACTGACGTGTGAGCCGATCGCCGCCGGAAACCCGGGGTCACCGTGGATCACCACGTTGTCCTGCAGGTTGGATCCTGATCCCACGCTGATTGTTGCTCGATCTGCGCGCACAATCGCGCCGAACATGATGGTGACCCCCTCGTCGATGCGGACCTCGCCGATCAGGGTGGCGCTCGGTGCAAGAAAGACGTTCTCGCCCACCGTGGGCAGAGACGATTCGAAGGGGAGGATCGGCATCACACCAGCATAGAAGCCGGCACTCCGCATGGGGTGAGGGTCGGTTTTGGTAGTCTGGGGCGCCATGGCTGCCTTCTCGTCGCTCTCAGAGCGCCTCACTCAAACCTTTGCGTCCCTGCGCACCAAAGGCAAGCTGTCTGCCGCCGATGTCGATGGCACCGTTCGCGATATTCGACGCGCACTGCTGGAATCCGATGTCGCTCTGGAGGTTGTTAAGTCCTTCACAGCCACCGTTCGCGAGCGTGCTCTCTCCGATGAGGTGAACCAAGCCCTCAATCCCGCCCAACAGGTGGTGGGGATTGTCAACGAGGAACTGGTGGCCATCCTGGGAGGCGACCAGCGCGGGCTGAGCTTCGCAAAAACCCCTCCCACGGTCATCATGCTCGCAGGCCTACAGGGCTCCGGTAAAACGACGCTGGCCGGGAAACTTGCGGCGTGGCTGAAAGACACAGGTCACACCCCCGTTCTGATTGCGTGTGATTTGCAACGACCCGGTGCTGTCAAACAGTTGGGTGTGGTGGCTGAGCAGGCCGGTGTTGCGCTGTTTGCCCCCGAACCCGGCGATGGTGTCGGCGACCCCGTAGCGGTGGCCAAAAAGGGTGTTGCCTACGCGCGGGATAAGAACCACGACATCGCGATTGTTGACACGGCGGGCCGCCTCGGCGTGGATGCGGACATGATGAAGCAGGCTGCCGCCATCCGTAAGGCAACAGATCCTGACGAAGTTCTCTTTGTGATCGACGCGATGATCGGTCAGGATGCTGTCCGCACCGCGCAGGCTTTCCAGGAGGGTGTGGACTTCACCGGTGTGGTCCTCACAAAACTTGATGGTGACGCCAAGGGTGGTGCCGCCTTGAGTGTGACGGGTATGACCGATCGCCCCATATTGTTCGCCAGCACAGGGGAAAAGCAGAGCGAGTTCGACGTCTTCTACCCCGACCGGATGGCGAGTCGAATCCTCGACCTGGGTGACATCCTCACCCTGATCGAACAGGCGCAAAAAGCTTTTGACGAGGAACAAACCAAAGAGCTCGAAGAAAAATTTCGGTCCGAGACTTTCACCCTCGATGACTTCTTAGGGCAACTGCAGCAAATCAAGAAGATGGGCTCCATCTCCGGAATGCTCTCCATGTTGCCCGGAGCCCGGGGAATGCAGGATCAGATCGACAACATCGATGAAAACGAGCTGGTCCGCACCGAAGCAATCATCCAGTCCATGACACCGCGCGAGCGGCTGACCCCCAAACTGCTGAACGGTTCGAGGAGGCTCCGCATCGCGTCTGGTTCGGGGACCACGGTGACCGAGGTCAATCAGTTGGTGGTGCGGTTTGAGCAGGCGGCAAAAATGATGAAAACCGTGGCGAAGGGCGGTGTTCCCCAAATTCCTGGGATGGGACCCGTCGCCCGAGGCGGCGGTGGCTCGAAGAAAAAGAGCAAAAAGAAGTCGGGATCCCGGTCGGGAAACCCCGCCACCCGAGCCCGGCAAGAGCAGGGAAAAACGGAGACCGCGCCCCAGCAGGGCTCCAGTTTTGGCCTTGGTGGCAGCGAGGGTTGAGAACTTTCTGACATCGGTCACCACGGGGCGCAAAAATCTGACAGAATAGGGCGCTGGAGTTCACAACCCGACCCTCTATCAGGTGTGATTCCACCCTTAGACCCTCTGACGGTTGTGCCCCCACGTAATCGTCGGTAGTTATGACAACTCATCTACTTGGAGAAACGTGGCTGTAAAAATTCGTTTGAAACGCCTGGGCAAGATCCACGCGCCGTACTACCGCATCGTTGTTGCCGACTCACGCACCAAGCGTGACGGACGCGTCATTGAAGAAATTGGTCTCTACCACCCCACGCAGGACCCCTCTGTCATCGAGGTCAACTCCGAGCGTGCACAGTACTGGCTGGGCGTTGGTGCGCAGCCGACCGAACAGGTCGCCGCTTTGCTGAAGCTCACCGGCGACTGGGGCAAGTTCAAGGGTGACAAGAACGCCAAGAGCACCGTGAAGTTCGCGGAGCCTAAGGCCGAGTTCGCCCCCGATGCGAAGAAGAAGCCCGTGTTGCGCCCCAAGGCAGCCAAGCCCGCTGAAGAAGCGCCCAAGGCCGAGGAAGCACCCGCTGCAGACGATCCTGCTGCCGAGGCAACCGAAGCACCTGCAGCTGAAGCGCCTGCGGCCGAAGCTCCCGCCGCTGAGGCCACGGAAGCTCCTGCCGCTGAGGCTCCCGCCGCGGACGAGGCACCTGTTGCCGAAGCTCCTGCTGAAGAAGCTCCTGCCGAAGAAGCTCCTGCTGAAGTGAAGGCTGAAGAGCCCGCCGCTGAAGCAGCTGAGGAAGCTCCTGCGGAAGAAGCGGCCGCTGAAGAAGCAAAGCCGGCTGAATAGTCATGCTTGATCGTGCACTGAATCACCTCGTTCGGGAAATCGTCGATAACCCGGACGAGGTCAGTGTGACGGTAGTCGACACACCTCGCGGCGAACTCCTCGAGGTTCGGGTTCACCCGGATGACCTCGGTCGCGTGATTGGTCGCGCCGGTCGCACCGCCAAAGCGTTGCGCACTCTCGTTAATGCTCTTGCTGATGGCCGCAAGGTCAGAGTCGACGTCGTCGATACCGACAGCTAATGTCCGCTGGCTCCCCGCCCACTGCACCCCGGCCGGAGCGAGTGGAACTTCGCGTCGCCAGGCTTGTGCGCGCGCACGGGCTCAAGGGTGGGCTGAAGCTGGAGATGTATACCGACGACCCAGAGCTGCGTTTCACTCCGGGTAGCGAGTTTTCCCTCCAGGTTCCGACCGATTCTCCGTGGTCAGGAAAGAAAATCACCCTCGAAAGTATTCGAGAAATCAACTCGTCACCGGTGGCCTTTTTCGAGGGCATTACCGACCGTGATGCCGCCGAGAGCATTGTTCGCGCCATTTTGTGGATCGAACATGACCCAGAGAACACACCGCGGGAAACCAACGCGTGGTTTGACCACGAACTAGTGGGTCTCGATGTGCTTCGCGAAGGCGTGAGCGTGGGGAAAATTGCCAGGCTCGAGCATTTTCCCGCTCAAGACCTCCTGGTGGTGGACACACCTGGCGGCGAAGTGTTGGTTCCTTTTGTGGAGGCTTTTGTTCCCCAGGTCGATGTTGCTGCTGGCGTGGTGGTCATTACGCCGCCGGGCGGCCTTTTCGAAGCCCTTGAAGGGGAGGCGAGCTAGGTCATGAAGGTCGACATCGTCAGCATTTTCCCTGAGGTGTTTGATGTCTTGAATGTGTCACTTATGGGCAAAGCCGCCGCCCAGCAGTTGGTGGAGGTTAACGTCCACCAACTGCGCGACTACGCCGAAGGCGTCCACAAAAGCGTTGATGACACCCCCTATGGCGGGGGAGCGGGCATGGTGATGACCCCGGACGTGTGGGGCACAGCGCTGGACCCTCTCCTTACCCCCGAGAGTGTGCTGATCGTTCCCACCCCGGCGGGCGCACGGTTTAGCCAGCAGACCGCAGCGCAGCTCGCGGGAGCAGATCACCTGGTGTTTGCGTGTGGCCGCTATGAGGGCATTGATCAGCGGGTAGTGGAGCACTATTCCCAGCACACCACCGTGATGGAGCTGAGTATTGGGGATTTCGTGATCAACGGCGGCGAAGTTGCGGTCTTGGCGATGCTGGAGGCAATCGTGCGCCTCATCCCCGGGTTCATGGGCAACCCGGAGTCGCTCGTCGAGGAAAGCCACGAATCAGGCTTGCTGGAATACCCCTCCTTCACGAAACCCCGCAGTTGGCGGGGCTTGGAGGTGCCGGAGGTTTTGCTCTCGGGAAACCACGAGGCCATCCGCCAGTGGCGCGAGGATCAGTCTCGCGCTCGCACAGCGGCGATGAGACCCGACCTGCTGGAGGACTAGGCGCGCTGGGTCAGGACTAGGGGTTCACCCTCGGTCACCACGACGGTGTGCTCAACGTGGGCGGAGCGTGACCCATCGATACTTTTGAGGGTCCAGCCGTCAGAATCCGTATAGACATCGGCCGTGGTTTCCATCAACCAGGGTTCAATAGCAAACACCATCCCGGCCTTCAGCTTGGGGCCTCGAGCTGCCTCACCGTCGTTGGGGATGGAGGGGTCCTCGTGCATGGTGCGACCTACGCCGTGCCCACCAAAGTCGGTATTGACCACATAGCCCGCCGCACGAGAGACCTCACCGATGGCGTGGGAGATATCACCCAAGCGGTGGCCGGCTCGAGCCTGCTGAATTCCTGCGTGAAGGGCTTTCTCGCAGGTGTCGATAAGTCGAGTGTCGGAGGGGGTCGGGTTTCCGCCCACCACCAGGGTGAGGGCTGAATCGGCGACCCAACCATTCAGGGTGACCGCAAAGTCCAGGGAAAGCAGGTCGCCATCCTTCAGGGTGTAGTCATAGGGCAGGCCGTGAAGGGCTGCGTCATTCACCGAGGTGCACAGCACCTTCCCAAAGGGTGAAGCCCCAAAAGAGGGGTGATAGTCGATGTAGCAGCTCTCGGCCCCGGCCTCACGGATGCGCTGATGGGCGTGGGCATCGAGCTCGAGAAGAGTCACCCCCGCGGTAGCGTGCTGCTGCAGTTCACTAAGGGTTGCTCCGACAAAAGAGCCCACGGGGCGCATCTGCTCGATGGTCTTCGCGGAATGACGGGGAATCATGGTGTGAGCCCACGATAGCGGGTATAGGTCCTGCGCCCAATGTGTGGCAAGATAGTGCCTTGTGCCAATGTGTGGCTCTGCCACAGGGGAAAGACACACCACATCAGTGGGAGCACACCAAACTACCTAACGCTAATTCGCGTCCGACTTGTGGCGGCGCAGAGAAGAGACATCATGCAGACCCTCGACTTCGTTGACAACGCCTCCCTGCGTTCGGATATTCCCGACTTCCGCGCCGGCGACACCGTCAAAGTTCACGTCAACATCATTGAAGGAAACCGTTCGCGTATCCAGGTGTTCCAGGGTGTGGTGATTGCTCGCTCCGGCCACGGGGTTACCGAAACTTTCATCGTCCGCAAGATCAGCTTCCAGGTGGGTGTGGAGCGTACGTTCCCCGTGCACTCCCCGGTCATCGACCACATCGAGGTTGTGTCCCGCGGTGACGTTCGTCGCGCCAAGCTCTACTACCTGCGCAACCTGCGCGGCAAGAAGGCAAAGATCCGCGAAAAGCGCGAGTCCTAAGCCGACCACCGCGCCTGTGACGTCTGGTCGGAGGTCACCGATGAAAATGTTGGGCCGGTTTCTTCGCGATGCGGTCATCATTGTGGTGGCCGCCCTGGTGGTCTCGTTCCTGATCAAAACCTTCCTGATTCGGTCGTTTTTTATTCCGACCGAATCGATGGAAGCAACGCTGATTCGTGACGATCGCATTATCGTCAGCCAGCTGACCCCGGAGGTTTTTGAGCTCAACCGCGGGGACATCATTGTGTTTGTTGACCCTGGGGGGTGGCTTTCCCAACAGTCCGGTGTGAGCGAGGATGATCCGCTCTCGCGCATCTTGAACGGGATTTCGGTTTTTGTGGGTCTCTCGAGCCCCAACAACGAACAGCACCTCGTCAAACGTGTCATCGGCCTACCGGGAGACCGTGTGGTGTGCTGTGACGACCTGGGTGCGATGAGCGTCAACGGGGTGGCACTGACGGAGACCTACGTGCAATTGCCGCAGGGTGTCTCCAAAGTCAGTAGCAACGATTTTGATGTCACTGTGCCCGACGATGCGCTCTGGGTAATGGGGGATAACCGCTACAACTCGGCCGATTCGCGGCGCAATATGGACAAACCCGGTGGTGGCTTTGTGCCCCTGGAAAATGTGGTCGGCCGAGCCATCGTGATCTCCTGGCCGCAAGAGCGCTGGACGTGGTTGGGGAACTACCCGCCCGTCTTTTCTGAGATTGTTTCGAGGCTGCCCTGACCCCTCCGGTAGACCCTACGCTCGCGCTCGAAACCCGGTTGCACGAGCAGGGCTTCCCGCGGGTGATCGGGTGTGACGAGGTAGGCCGAGGCCCCTTGGCGGGACCCGTCGTTGTCGGCTTGGTCGTGTGGGAACCCACCCAGGGGGAGTGGCCAGAGGGTCTTCGGGATTCCAAAGCGCTGAGCGAAAAGAAGCGACCCGCGATCGCGGAGGCCCTTCCCGAATTTTTCCCGCACCACGCGATTGGTGAAGCGAGCCCTCAAGAAATTGATGCCCGCGGAATTGTTGCCGCTCTGGCCACCGCGGTGGTGAGGGGGCTGCGGGATCTCGCCGCGCAGGGCGTGGCCGTGGGGTCGTCGGTGTTATTGCTCGATGGTTCCCACGATTTTGTTACGCCGCATCTGCCCCACCCCTTAGCGGTTCGCACCCAGGAAAAGGCAGACCGCGACTGTGTGTCAGTCGCGGCGGCCTCCGTATTGGCCAAAGTTCACCGTGATGCGACGATGGTGCGCTACGCAGACACCTACCCGGAGTACGGGTTTGAGAGCAACAAGGGCTACGGTTCTGCGGGACACCGTCAAGCAATTACCGACCACGGTGTGACGGAGGTTCATCGCACCACATGGATTCACTTCTAGGCCTTCACTAGACTCCCGCACATGGAACCGCAGGACTTTGAGGACTACGACGGTGAGGTCGAACTCGCCCTGTATCGCGAGTATCGCGATGTTGTGTCGCAGTTTCGCTATGTCGTGGAAACCGAACGCCGGTTCTATCTCGCCAATGACGTCCGCCGCGAGGTGATCGAAAAAGGCGGGGATTTCTATTTCGAACTCACCCTGACCGATGTGTGGGTGTGGGATGTGTATCGCTCAGATCGGTTTGTTTCGCAGGTCACCGTGTTGACCTTCAAAGACATCAACGTCGAAGAACTGGGCAAGAAGGAACTCAAGCTTCCCTCTGAGCTCGCTATCGACGAATAACTGTCCCGACACTTCATGGCAGCGGCGCTCTCCCCAGCCACGGTTGCCGCACGCTTGCCCGGCGCGGTCTGTGTGAGGGTGGCGCTATGCCTGGCGAAGTGGAAGCCCGAATTGCGTGGGGATTTATGGCCCAACCCGGGGATCCTTTTGCCCGCGTTCTGTGTACAGCGCTGGGTCCTCTCGAAGCGCTCGCGCGGGTGGTCGGAAACGGCAGTGTGTCCCGCGTCACCGCCGGTATCGCCCTGGAGGACACCCCGCTCACGGCAGCGCATCGCGACCGCCTGAAGGTCGCCTACGACCCTGACCGTGTTCGCCGCTCGAGAGCTGTGCAGGAGCGAGCAGGGATTATCGCCCTGGATCCCTCCCACCCTGATTGGCCCGAGACCCTGCGCGACCTTGGCGACACCGCGCCGCTCACCCTCTGGGCGCGCGGTGACCCGGGCGCTTGGTCCGAGGGAACATCGCGCCTGGCCGTGGTGGGTGCTCGTGCACCAACCGCCGCGGGATTGGCGCACACCGCGAGCATCATCGCCGGGCCCTGGTTGGATCACGCAGCCGTCATCTCCGGGGGAGCCACCGGCATTGATACGGCGGCACACCACGCGGCACTTCTGCATCGCCGAGTTCCGATTGCCGTTCTTGCCGGAGGCTTGGAGGGGGTGTATCCCACGCAAAACATCGGGCTGATGAATCACGTGGCGCAAGCGGGGGTCATTTTTTCCGAAGCGCCGTGTGGAATGCGGGTTCGACCCGAAAAGTTTCTTGCCAGAAACCGACTGATTGCGGCGCTCTCGCACGGGGTCATCGTGGTGGAGGCCGCCTATCGGTCGGGCGCCGTCAACACCGCGCACCATGCGGCCAACCTCGGGCGAGAGGTGGGGGTAGTTCCCGGGCGCTGGGATGACAAAGCCAGTCGCGGGTGCTTCCGGTTGGCTAAGGATCTTGGTGCTCGCATTCTCACGGAGCCCGCCGATGCCGGGCTTGTTCTCCCGCTGGGCTCCAGGGTTCGCGCCTAAACTCGGGGGATGACCTCGTTTAGTCAGCATCCTGCAGCAGAGCGCGTGATCGTTCACATCAGTGACACCCATCTGCTTGCACAGGGGGAGAAACTGTTTGAGGTGATTGATGCACGTCCTCCCTTGCAACTGTTATTGGAGCGTCTCGCGAATTCGGCAACGGCTATTGACGCTCTGGTCTTCACAGGGGATCTTGCCGACCGGGGCGAGGCAGATGCGTACCGGGAGCTGCGCGGGTTGGTGGAGCCGTGGGCTGCGACACTCGGTGCAGAACTCATCTGGGTGATGGGTAACCACGATGACCGCGAAGCATATTCGCAGATCCTCATGGACACATCCCCCACCCAACAGCCACAAGACGCCGTCTACGACCTGGCGGGGCTTCGGGTCATTGCCGTGGACACCTCGGTTCCCGGATACCACCACGGTGAGCTCACTCCGGCCCAAAAGGAGTGGCTGCGCGCAGAGCTCGCCACCCCCGCACCTCACGGCACGCTCTTGGCGATGCATCACCCGCCCATTCCCACGCCGATCGAGCTGATGGGGCTTATCGAACTGGAGGATCAAGCATCGCTTGCTGGGGTGATTGCCGGAAGCGATGTTCGAGGGATACTTGCTGGGCACCTGCACTACTCAACTTTTTCCACCTTCGCCGGGGTTCCGGTGTCCGTGGCGGCTGCGGCCTGCTACAACATTGACCTCGTCGGACCCAAAACCACCTTGCTCTCGGCAAAGACCACCGGGAGTGCTGCGTCGCTCGTGCACGTGTATCCCGAACAGGTGGTGTTCTCCGAGGTTCCCCTCGACGATGTCGCCGAGATCATGTCTTATGACGCCGGGTATCTCGCGACCATCGAGGCGATGAGCCCGGAGGAACGCCGGGCGATGTTCTCCAAAAAAGACTCTGACTTCAACCGTGCTGACGATCAGGCGCACAGCGGATCCTGATGGCGAACCTGGTGGCCGTGATGCGCCTCTATGGCGAGGAACGCGCGGCCGAGCGTGTTTTGTCGCAACACTCCCTCAAGGCGTATGGCGGGGATTTGGAGCAGTTTGTTGCCTATGCCGGCACCCAGCGGGTAGACGATACGGGCGAGCTCGACACCGAAGTGTGTCGTTCGTGGGTGTGGGCGCTAGCCGAGGAAGGGCTTGCCGCCACGTCATTGCGACGCAAAGTGTCCTCGCTGAAAGGGTTTACCCATTGGTTGGGGGTCAACGGCTACACGGAGGGCGATGTGGGGGTTCGGATTAGGACACCCAAAGCCCAACAGGCACTGCCCCGGGTGCTATCGCGCAGCCATATGGAAGATATTTTGGCCGGTCTTGCCCGTGATGCCGCTACCGGAGATCCCATTGCCCTGCGAGATGCCGCCATGCTGGAGCTGCTCTACGCCACGGCCATGCGGGTGAGCGAGCTCACCAGTCTGTCGTTGGGAAGGCTGGACCTCTCCGCGCTGAGTGTGACGGTGATCGGAAAAGGCGACAAAGAACGGGTGATCCCTCTGGGGGCTCCGGCGGCGCGAGCGCTCAGTGATTACTTGGAAAAAGGCCGCCCGAAACTTGCGACCGACCGCTCAGCCGACGTCTTCTTCCTCTCGACCCGAGGGCAACGGGTCGGCTCACGCACGGTGTATTCCGTGGTGGCCCGCTTGCTGGCCGATTTGGGTGGTGATGGCCCGTTAGGCCCGCACACGCTGCGGCACACCGCGGCCACCCACCTTTTGGATGGTGGGGCTGACCTGCGCAGTGTTCAAGAACTTCTCGGGCATGCCTCTCTCGGGACGACCCAGATTTATACGCATGTGTCCCTAGAGCGCCTGAAGGGCGCCTACGACACGGCCCATCCCCGCGCTTAGCTTCACCACGGCAGGAGGACAGCGCGCTCCAGGATTCCCAGCTCACGCTTGGGGGATCGGTAGTGCTCACCAATGCGAAGCCCGATGTGAACGCACAGGCTCGCGCAGTGGCCGGCGTGCAGAAGGCCGAGCGGCTCCCCGGCTTCCACCCGTTCGCCGGGTTCTCGCTCAGTGCTGACGGGTTCCAAGCTGACCCGGTGTCCACGATCGGTGGTGATGGTGACGACCGGTCGGTTCACCACCCAACCGCTGAAGCTGACGGTGCCCGAGGTGGGGGCGAACACGGCGTCCGAACTGGCTGCCAGGTCAAGACCGCGATGCCCTGCACCCCAGGGAGTGAGCGGAGCGCGGAAGTCGCGAAGAACGTCGTGGTTCCCCGTGGTGGGCCAGTGCCACTGGGCTGGCGGTGGAGGAGGGATGACCGAGGAAAGAACGAGTGCCAGCACCAACCACATCCCCACAGGGTGCCGACAGGGCCGCGTGGTCGGACGCAAAAAAGTGTGCCCGGTGATTCGCGGGCAGGGTCAGGAACTGGGGACAGCGTGGCTGATAGCTTTAGCGAGTGAGTGAGTATGCGGTGCTTTTTGCCTTTCTAGTGACCATTGGCGCGGGGCTTGCCACACTTCTGGGTGCTGCATTGGGCTTGTTTGCCTCCCACACCAACCGCAAATTCCTTGCTGTTTCGTTGGGGTTTTCCGCCGGTGTCATGATCTATGTCTCGTTTGTCGAAATCATTCCCAAATCTGTGGATTTTTTGGTTCCAGGCCTCGGGGAGGGCTTAGCGCCCGCCGTCATGGCCACCGGCTTTCTCGGGGGACTGTTGGGGATGGCGCTGTTGTACCGGGTGATACCGGAGCTCGAGCACCCCTCCCTTGATGAGCAACACCCCTCCGTTTCCCTGGAGGATCCGACTCAAGTCACCACGATGGATAAGACCCTGTTGCGCGCGGGGATTGGGGTTGCGCTAGCAATCACTCTGCACAATTTTCCCGAGGGAATGGCGACCTTTTTCCTGACCCTTGAGGACCCCGAGGTGGGCCTTGCGGTGGGAACGGCTATTGGTATTCACAATATTCCCGAAGGGATCGCGGTCGCAGTCCCGCTGTACTACGCGACAAAGTCGCGGGCAAAGGCGTTTCTCTTCGGAGCGATCTCTGGTCTTGCGGAACCGTTGGGAGCTCTACTGGGATACCTGGTGTTGCGACCGTTCATGACGGACACGATTTTGGGAATTGTGTTTTCCGCTGTCGCGGGAATTATGGTCTACATCTCGATTGACAGCCTTCTGCCCGCTGCCCGTCAGTACGGAAGCGGTCAGCTCGCCATTTACGGCGTGATTGTCGGAATGGCCGTGATGGCGGCCTCGTTGGTGTTGTTCGCGCTCTAGCTCACACTGCGGCCGCACCGTTTGTGCGGGAGAAGGGACTTGAACCCTCACGCCCGAAGGCACAGGAACCTAAATCCTGCGTGTATACCAATTTCACCACTCCCGCTGGCGCTAAAAGTGTACCGGGGCTCAGCGAGCCATCCAGGCTTCCACCTCGTCGGGTGTGCGGGGGATCCCAGCAGAAAGGTTCTCTGCCCCGTCGTGGGTGACCAGGATGTTGTCTTCAATTCGCACACCGATACCCCGCCATTCGGGCGGCACGGTCTCGTCGTCGGGTTGGAAGTAGAGTCCTGGCTCGATGGTGAATACCATTCCCGGCTCGATTGTTCCCAACAGGTAGCGCTCACGGCGTGCGTGAGCGCAATCGTGAACATCGAGCCCCAGGTGATGGCTAGTCCCGTGAATCATGTATCGCCGGTGAAGTTGGCTGGTTCTCTCGAGGGTCTCCTCGAGCGACACAGGGAGGAAACCCCACTCGCTTACGTGCCGGGCGATCACCGCCATGGCGGTGTCGTGCACCGTGTGAAACGGCACCCCCGGCTTCACCGCGTCAAACGCGGCGTCGGCGGCTTCCAGCACCGCGGCATAGACCAGGCGCTGGTGCTGGGTGAAGCGGCCATTAACGGGGAGCGTGCGGGTGATGTCGGCGGTGTAGAGCGATTCTCGTTCCACTCCCGCGTCCACCAGCAGCAAATCGCCATCCCGGATGGGGCCGTTGTTATCTACCCAGTGCAAAATGCACGCGTGTGAACCAGCAGCCACAATCGAGTCATACCCCACGGAGTTGCCTTCGAGGCGAGAGCGCTGGTGAAAAGCCCCCTCAATGACGCGCTCACCGCGTTCGTGACCGATAGCGCCAGGAAGGGCCTCGAGGATGTCGGTGAAACCTCGGTGGGTGGAGGCCACCGCCTCGCGAAGCTCGGCTATTTCGAACTCGTCCTTCACTAACCGCATTTCACTGGCGACGCGCTCGAGATCGTCATCATCCGACTGTGACCCCGCGCTGCCGCGAAGGGTTTCCAGCTCACCGCTGAGGGCCAGGTCCGCTTCCCACACCAGTGCGATCGGGGAGGATTCATCGTCGGGGAAAACAAAGGTCTCGCGCTCTGCGGTGGCGAGGCCAAACCGGGTGGCGACCTCGTCAAGGGAGGGGCGTCGGCCCGTCCAAAATTCACCGATGGCGGCGTTGGCATAAAACTCATCGCTGGTGCGGGGGGCAGGACCGCGGGCAAACAGGGTCCATTCGTGGTGGTTGCCATCCCACAGTCCCTGCAGCACGCTGCCGGCCGTAGTGTCGTGACCCCACCCGGTGAAGTAGGTAAAAGCACTGTGGGGACGGTAGGGATAGTCGGTGTCGTTGGAGCGTTGTTTGGGGGAACCCGCCGGTATCACCAGGGTGATGCCGGGGAAGTTCTCGCTCAACGCGTCGCGCCGGGTGGCCGCATAATCAGCGATAGCGAGGCGAGTGGTGGAAGTGGGCTCCACCGGTGACCAACCACTCTGGATAAAGGAGCGAAACGCCTCCGAGATCGGCGCAGACCGGTTGCTGGGCTTCGTCTCAGGAGGGTCTTTCGCCATGTCTTCAGTGTGCCACCTAGCATGGGGGAGTGCCATTGCGAATAGACCTCCACGCCCACACCACCTGCTCGGATGGGGCGGACACCCCGACCCAGTTGGTCGAGCAGGCGTTGCGCGCCGGCCTGGATGTTTTGGGCCTCAGTGACCACGACACCCTGAGCGGCTGGGACGAAGCAGCTGCAGCGGTGTCGGGTTCGGGAATGACGGTGATTCCCGCCATTGAGCTCAGCGCCCAAGTAATCGATCGAGAGGCGGGAACCCCGCCGCGCAGTGTCCACCTGCTGGGGTATCTGCCAGACCCGGCTCACCCCGCACTGCGCAAAGAAACCGACAAGATTCGCTCCCACCGCGACCACCGTCTCCAGTTGATGGTGGAGAAGCTGCAGACCGACTTCGACATCAGTTGGGACGACGTTGCCGAAACGATCCCCCCGGGGGCGACCGCGGGAAGACCGCATATTGCGCAAATCCTCATTGATAAGGGGTATTTTCCTGATACTTCAGCAGCGTTTGCGGGCCCGTTGAGGGCTGATGGTCCCTATCACGTGCCGCACTACGCGCCCCTGCTCACCCAGGCCATCACCGTGTTGCGTGATGCCGGTGCGGTCCCTGTTCTCGCGCACCCTTACACCGGGGCGCGCTCGGGCGCCATCGATCACACCCTCAGCGACGACCGGATTCTTGCCGGCTATGACGCACTGGTCGACCACGGTTTAGCGGGGTTGGAGATTCACCACCGTGAAAACACCGACGCAGGCAAAGAGCTGTTGCAGAAAGTGGCGAAGCGCCACGATCTGATCATCACCGGCTCCAGCGACTTTCACGGCACGAAGAAGCCCAACCAGTTGGGCGAAAACACGACGAGCCAGGAACACCTCGAGCGAATACTCACCCAAGGAACCGGCGCAACACCCCTGCGTTAGCTGGAGGTGCGGCGACGGCGACGTTGGCGGTTTCCGGAAGACGCCGACTCTGCCCCCGATGTGGTTCGCGACGGAGACCCGCTGGATGGTGAACCCCCACTGCGTGAGCCACCGCGTGGCGAACCCTGCGATCCGCGCGGAGGCTGCCCCGCGCGTTTTTCCTTCTGCGGAATAGGGGTCGTTTTGAGGCGACCCTTCGTTCCCTCCGGAATGTTGAGGTCTTTAAAGAAGTGCGGGGAGGACGAATAGGTTTCCACCGGTTCGGGAATGCCCATTTCCAATGACTTATTGATCAGCGCCCACTTGTGGAGGTCATCCCAGTCGACGAAGGTCACCGCGATACCGGTTTTGCCGGCGCGACCGGTGCGACCCACCCGGTGTAGGTACGCATCATGGTCTTCCGGGATCGTGTGGTTGATGACGTGCGTAACGTCATCAACGTCGATACCCCGGGCCGCCACGTCGGTGGCAATCAAAACGTCTTTTTTGCCCGCCTTGAACGCCACCATGGAGCGCTCACGAGCGTCCTGGCTCATATCGCCGTGAACCGCACCCGCGAGGAAACCGCGGTCATTGAGCTCCTCCATGAGGCGCGCTGCCGCGCGCTTCGTGCGGGTGAAGATGACGGTTTTGCCACGACCGGGCGCGAGCAAGATGCGCCCGATGATTTCGTCCTTATCGAGCGCGTGCGCGCGATACACAAAGTGCTTGATGTTGGCCTGCGTGATGGTTTCATCCGGCGATGTCGCGCGAATATGAATCGGCTTGTTCATGAAGCGCCGCGCCAAAGTGACCACGGGCCCCGGCATGGTGGCCGAGAACAGCATGGTGTGACGGGTGGCAGGAGTTTGGGCGAACAGGCGCTCAACATCGGGGAGGAACCCCAAGTCGAGCATTTTGTCGGCCTCATCGAGAACCATCGTCTTCACGTCCGCAAAAGAAATGAGCCGTTGGCTGGCGAGATCGAGCAGACGGCCCGGTGTTCCCACCACCACTTGTGCACCCGCTTTGATGGCCTCAATCTGGCCTTCATACGCTTTGCCGCCATAGATCGAGACGATCGAGGTGGATCGGTTGCTGGTGGCGAGCACCATGTCTTCGGTGACCTGAACGGCCAATTCGCGGGTGGGGACCACAATCAGCGCTTTCACGCCGGGTTCGGGGTCCACGCCGAGGGACTGAATGAGGGGAAGGCCAAAACCGAAGGTTTTGCCGGTTCCCGTTTTTGCTTGTCCAATAATGTCTTGGCCGGTGAGCGCTATCGGAATGGTCTGTTCCTGAATGGGGAACGGTTCTTTAATTCCTGTGGCTTCGAGTGCCTCGACCATGTCGGTTTCGATACCGAGGTCGGAAAAATTCACGTGTTAGGTATTCCTCGTCTGTTGTTTTTTACCAGTCTAGTCGTCGCACCCTTCCGCGAGCCGATGGTGAGCCCCGGCTAAGCTTGCGGGATGGTCTTCTGGAAGCGCAAGAAACCCCAGAATGGGCCCACCCTGCCTAGTCGCGGCTATGCCGCGGCGGTCAATAAAGTCGATGTTGACGCTCTCGCGCCGCCGGCCGCAGACTTTTTGCTCAGCGCCGTCAATCTGCAGGCGCGGTTAGTGACCCTGTTGGCGCAGTGTGCGGAGCAAGCCTGGGCGAGCGCTGATGCTGGAGAGCTGATGAGCGCTACGGGCACAGCGATGGATCGCTATCGCGCGTTTTCCCGACTGCTGGAGGACTACGTCGATGATCCTGCGGTTGCTCTGGCACCGGGTCGCGAAAAACTTGCCCGTCACCTCGCTCGCCTGGAAAGTGCGCGCTGGTACGAGAACCTCACCACCGCCTATGTGCTCACCGGCTTTGCGCGAGACTTCTGGCACCTTCTCGCGCAAGGAATGCCTCAGGCTTTGGCCCACACAGCGCAGGAGATTCTTGCCGATCAGGGTGATGAGGAAGCCATGGCCCGCGTCCTGGAGGGCCTGTTGGCCTCTGATGAGCGCTACCGCTCCCGGGTCAGCCTGTGGTCGAGGCGGCTCGTCGGCGATGTGATGCTGATCTGCCGGGATGCTCTCTCAGCCCGGGCGCAAGCCTCCCACGAAACAGAAGCTCCGCTGGAGCCGGTGCTCACCGAAGTGCTCGGTCACCACACGCGACGTTTGGACCGCTTAGGTCTTACCGCCTAGCGAACGAGGTTCTCCCACAAGGCTTCGTCTGCTGCGTCACGGCGGCGGGGGAGGTACACACCCACGGCAATAGGTGCGGCAATCGACAGACCCAGAGCGATCACCCAGCCCCAAATTCCCGAGGGGGAAAGGCCTACCCACATCGCCAGAGCCCAGCCAAAAGATCCCGCAATGATCGCGGTGGAGGGAACCACGGCGAGACCGAGACGATCGCGCAGAGGAAGAACGTAGCGAAGGCCGAAGCCGATCAGGCCGGCTGCGGTAATGACAAGAACGAGGTTGACAGCCACGGGTTAGGGCGCGAAGCCGACCTTCCTGGCCTTTTCCACACCCAACTCCACGTAGGCGAGGTGACGAGAGGCCACGACAAAGATGTGGCCTTTTTCATCCTCAAACCGAATGGTGCCCGACTCTGAGGCAAGACCTTCAGCAATCGCCTTCTCGAGGTCTTTCACGGGAGCATTCGTCGTAATAACTAGCTCGCGTGCGGTGTTAATGATTCCAATACGTATATCCACTCTCCTAGCGTAGAGCACGTCACCTGTGTGGATTAGCCTCGAAGGTGATGTCCGATGTGACCCCTTCCGCCCTCATTGATGCACCTGCCCGCGTGCACCAGATTGTGCTGGGTGCTCCCGGGTCGGGGAAGACAGAACTGTTGCAGCAGCGGTTCCTTGCCCTCGTGGGGCAGGGCGTCCACCCCGACAATCTGCTGATGGCAACTCCCACCCGACACCAGGCTTCCCACCTGCGCGATGTTCTAGGCCTCCGTCTGGGTTTGGCGACCCAGGGCGCGAGGGTTCGCTCCCTTGCCGCCCTCGCGTTTTCCCTCCTGGAGAGCTTCCACCGCCAACGGGGGCTCCCTGCGCCCGATTTGATGAAAGCCAGTCAGATCGACCTGGATATTCAAGCCCTACTGACGGGGCACGAGGAGGATGGCTCGGGCCCTGCATGGCCGGAAATGTTTGGACCTGAGGTTCGCGCCACCCGGGTGTTTCGCCAAGAATTGCGCGAATGGATTGCCCGCGCGGGGGAAAACGGTGCGACCAGCGACGAGATTCGCCACGCGGCCTCGCGCCTGGGCCGCCCGGAATGGGCGGCTGCTTCTGATTTTCGCGAGGAATACCGGCGTGTGGTCGCCAGTGCTCGACCCGGGGCCTTTGATTCGGGGGAAATTTTCGCGCGAGCCACCGCCGCGGTGCGGGAGGGGCTACCCCACGAATTCTCGGGGCTTGCGCATCTCTGCATCGAGGATGCCCACGACCTCACGCATGCCGGTCTGATGTTGATCGAGGCGCTTGCCTCCCAGGGTGTGGGAATGACGGTGGTGAGCGAACCCGACGTGGCGGGGAATACGTTCCGCGGCAGCGAGCCCTCGGGCCACGCACTCTTGGCAGCCTCCTGGAAGATTACGCCCACCGTGTTGCCCCGGGTGTGGCGCCACGGTTTAGCAATTCGGGCCGTCGTCTCTGAGGTGACCGCCCGGATAGGGACCGCGCAGGCGGGCACTCAACGCTCAGCGTTCAGTGAAGAGTTGCCGGCGACCGTGCACACCATGGTGACCGATGGTCCCCAATCCGAGGCGTTCAACATTGCCGGCCTCATTCGTGAAGCGCAGCTCTCCCACGGTCGAGCGCTCGAGGACATTTTGGTGGTGGCGCGACGCGGAACCCGGGTGAGCGAGCTGGTGCGCGAATTAACCATGGCGGGTATTCCTGCCCGCCAAAACATGAGTGGGGCAACGCTGCGCGAGCACAGCGCTGCTCGAGAGCTGGTGGAATTGCTTGCACTGGGGTTGGGCCTGCGCCCGATGACCTCCCGATCTGCGATCGCAGCGCTGCACGGCCTCTATGGCGGGATGACCCAACAAGAATTGCGACGCCTGCGGTTCGCGATGCGCGCAGAAGAATCGGGCGATGAGCCCTATCGCCCGGTGGATGTCCTCATCGCTGAGGCCCTCGCGCACCGTGGCGGGTTTGCGCTGCTGGAGTCGAACGTTGCCCACAAAGCCCACACTCTCGCCGGGCTCCTCGCGGATATTCGGGATAACCCCTCCTGGAGCGTGTCCGAGGCACTGTGGGCTGTGTGGGAAGGCTCCGGGGCGAACCGCAGTTGGCCCAAAAAAGCTCAGGCGTCGGGGCTTCGACAATCGGGCATCAATCGCTCACTCGACGCCGTGGTGGCACTCTTTGCGCAGGCAGCAGATTTTGGCGAATCCACCCCGGGTGGAGACCCCGCTGTCTTTATCGAAGCGCTTCTCACCGCCGAAGTGCCCGAAGACGTGATTTTGCCCACTCCCTTGTGGCCGGCCGTGTTGGTGGCGACGCCCTCGTCTGTTGCGGGGGTAGAGCGCCCCCTAGTCATCGTCTCGGGTGTGGACGAGGGGGTGTGGCCTGACCTGCGGTTGCGGGGCTCGCTGCTCGGTGGACACCGCTTGACCGCGGCACTCCTGGGCCGCGACGACGCTGCGATCGATGAAGCCAAAGTGGTGCGCGATGACGAACTTCGCCTGTTTGCTCTCGCGGTGTCCCGCGCGAGCGAAGAAGTCATCATCACCGCAACCCAGTCGGAAGAATCGGAACCAAGCGCTCTGTTTCGTTTGGTCGAAAAACACTCGGTGGCGAGGGAGCCACTCACCCAACCGCCGGCCTCCGCGAGAAGCGTGGTGGGTGCACTGCGCCGAGACCTCGTGCAGCAAATTTCTGCCGGGACAGACGCCACTACCCTGGCGCGGGACCTCGCGGTCGCGGCGCAGTGGGGGCTTTCGGGGGCAGACCCCGAGGCCTGGTGGGGGCTGACTCCGATTAGTACCGAAGAACCGTTGCCGGAGGGTGAACTAATCCCGGTGTCCCCCTCAGCGTTGGCCTCGGTGGAGGAGTCGCCCTTGGATTGGTTTCTCTCCTCTATTGCCCGTAACGACCCAGCTCCCTCGCGCGGACTGGGTTTGCTGCTCCACCAGGCGTGGGAGCACCACGGAGAAGATGAAGAATCTCTCTGGTCGGAGGTGGACCGCCGGTTTGGCGAGCTGGAGTATGACGCCGGATGGGTCGAGCTCTACGAGCGCGGGCTGGCTCGAGGCATGGTGACTGCTCTGGGGGATTACACCAGGGATCGCCTGCGTGACGGGTACGAGGCGCTCGGTGTTGAGACACCGTTCACCATCGAGCACGAGGGCGTCGTCGTGCGCGGTGTCATCGACCGTCTCGAAAAAACACCGGAAGGTGGCGTTCTGGTTGTCGATCTCAAAACCGGAACCCCGCAAACCGATGCTGCGGTCGTGGACAACCCTCAAATGCTCGCCTACCAAATGGCGCTCGAATCCCCGGGCATTCAGCAGGTGCTGGGCGATACGGCGCCGGTGTCCGCGGGGGCGATCTTGCTCTTTGTGAAGAGCGGCGTTAGGGGCAAAACCTATCGTCTGGCAGCGCAAGAGCCCCTCACCGCAGAAAAGCGAGAGTCTTTTCTTACGCGCGTGGAGTCGGCAGCGCGCCTCATTGCCGCCCACCAGTTTGCGGGGGAACCCCGAGCTTTTGGCCGACCGGGCACGCCGGCTCGTCACCGCTGGCACGCGATCGCGCAGGTGTGTGGCGATGCTTAGCGCTAAGGAGCTCGCCGCCCTGCTGGGCCCTGAGGTGCCCACTGCTGAGCAGGAAGCCATCATTGAGGGGGCGCCGGGCGGAACGTTCCGGGTGGTGGCGGGCGCTGGCTCCGGGAAAACAGAAACAATGGCTCAGCGGGTCGTGTGGTTAATCGCCAACGCTCATGTCAGCGCTTCTGGGGTGCTCGGGCTCACCTTCACCAAAAAGGCAGCGAGGGAGCTCTCCACGCGCATTCGGTCCCACCTTGCGACCCTCGCGCAGGCGGGGATTGGGGTGGAAACCGACGAGTTTGTGGGCCCCACCGTGTCGACCTACAACGCTTTTGCCGCCGGTTTGTATCGCGAACACGCGACTCTCCTGGGGCGCGACCCGGATGCCAGTGTTCTGTCCGAAGCCAGCGCGTGGGCGTTGACTCGATCGGTCGTGGTGGCTAGTGCCCAGCCGGAGTTGGAGAGCCTGGGAATGGACCCCGCCGCGGTCACCAATGCCGTGCGGCGACTCTCTCAGCGTCTGGCAGAAAACCCGGTGTCCCCCGAGGCGATGGACCGATTTGTTGCAGAGTTGGGAGCCCTTCGAGATCTGCCTCCCGGCGGTCGTGGAGCCTATGCCGATGTGGGGAAAGCCATTGACACCGTGGAGCGGTTGCCGCTGTTCACCGCGCTCGTGGCGGAAGTGGCCGAAGCCAAAAGACTGCGCGGAGTACTGGAATTTTCTGATCAAATCGCGTTGGGCCTTGAGTTGATTGAGCGCTTCGGACACATTCGGCAACAGCTCACCGACACTTTTGGTGCGGTGCTGTTGGATGAATACCAGGACACCTCGGTGGCACAAACGACGCTGCTGTCGAAGATTTTTGGGCAGCACCCTGTGATGGCGGTGGGCGACCCACACCAAGCGATCTATGCCTGGCGAGGGGCTAGCAGCGCAAACCTCACCGATTTCGATCACGCTTTTGGGCCGAAGGTGATCTCGGCGACATTGTCGACATCGTGGCGAAACGGAATCCGTGTGCTGGATGCCGCGAACTGCGTCGCCGAGCCCCTCCGAGCGCTTCCCGGGCCCACCGCGGAGGTCCTCACCCCGCGCAAGGGTGCCGACGCGCTCGCCCCCACAGTCGTGTTTCCCGCCACGCTGGAAGAAGAAGCCACCCAGGTGGCGAGCTGGTGTGCCGAGCATTTGTCCCAGAGCTCTGGGTCCACCCCGACCAGTGCCGCCGTGATTCTGCGGGCACGAGCACACCAAAAAGTGTTTGTCGACGCGCTGACTCGCGAGGGTGTGCCCGTGCACGTGTTGGGCATCGGCGGTTTGCTGGAGGACCCCGCAATTGCCGATGTTGTGTGCACGTTGCGTGTTTTGGCGCACCCTCACGCCGAGACGGAGTTGCTGCGCCTGCTCAGCGGCGCCCGCTGGCGCTTGGGTGTGGCGGACCTCCGAGCGTTGGCGGCCACCGTACGCTGGCTGGTGGGCCGCGATGAAAAAGGCTCCGAGCTTTCAGAAGAACGCGCGGATCGACTCACCCGGTCGCTCGCGAGCACCGATCGTGCGGGGCTGATTGATGCGCTCTTTTTCATCGCCCGCGCGCCGGAGGGCCATCACCAAAGAGCGCTGTACTCAACGCCGGGCCTCTCGCGGATCGCCGATGCCGCAGCCACCCTGACTTCGCTCCAGGGGCAGCGTTTTGGGGATGTCGCCGAACTGGTGGTGGCTATTGAGCAGGAGTTGGGGCTGGATGTTGAACTGCTGGCTCACCCCGATCGCGGAGCATCCCGCGCGGCGCGTAACGCATTTATGGAAGCCCTCTCGAGTTATCTTGCGTTTGCCGATGATGCGGGAGTCGCAGGTTTCGTGCAGTGGCTCGATGAGGCAGAGCGCAAAGACAATCTCTCGCCCCGGCCTGAGGAACCTCGCCCCGGGTGCGTCCAAGTGTTGACCATTCACGGTGCTAAGGGTTTGGAATGGGACATCGTCGCTCTGCCGCGCCTGGTCGAAGGCGAGCTTCCCGGCACCGCGAAGGGTACCTCGGGCTGGCTTTCCGATGGGGAGCTGCCCTATGAGTTCCGCGGGGATTCGGCCTCGCTTCCCGTTTTTTCGTGGCGCGGGGCAGAAACGCTCAAAGAAGTGAATGAGCGTCGCACAACTTTCACCGAAGCCATGGTGGACCACCACGTCGCTGAGGAACGGCGACTGATGTATGTCGCGATTACTCGTGCGAAAAAACATCTGCTGCTGTCGGGGTCTTATTGGGCCCACCAGAAGAGCCCAAGAAATCCGTCGCGGTTTCTGACCGAATTGTCGGAAGCAGGCATTATTGGCACGCTTCCCGACAACCCGTTCCCGGAGGATCGACCGGCTAGGGAGGAGAGTGAACAGCCGCTCTGGCCTCGCGATCCGCTGGGCTCCAGAAGGGAGATTGTGGAGCGCGCCGCCGGGCTGGTTCGTGCCGCCCAGGACCAGTTGGTGCCCGCCCAGGAGCCTGACGACCAGGCCTTGCGCGATATTGGCGCGGAACTTCGTGAGCAAAGCCGCTCACCGATTCCCCTCCAGCTACCGGTTCGCATCTCGGCGTCTTCCCTGGAGAGGTTGCTGTCGGATCCTGACGCCCTGCGGGCCGATCGTGCCCGACCGATACCCCAAAAACCTCACCGTGCTGCATTGCGGGGAACGTTGTTTCACCAGTTTGTCGAGAATCACTTCGATGTGTCGCTACCTGGTCCCCGCCTGGAGATGGATGCGCCCAGCGAAGAGGATGATTCTGGGCTATCGATTGAACAGTGGCGCGAAGCGTTCTTGTCGTCACAGTTCCCGTTGACCACGCCGGTTGCTGTGGAGGCGGAGTTGCACCTGCCGATAGGCGAGCACCTGGTGATCTGCAAAATCGATGCTGTTTTTGAGACCCCCGACGGGGTTCACATTGTCGATTGGAAAACCGGCCGGCAACCCACCAGGCCAGAAGAACAGCAGGCAAAAGCCTGGCAGTTGGCTGCCTACCGTCTCGCCTGGTCGCAGTGGGCGGGTATGGATCTGGAGAACATTCGGGCCAGTTTCTGGTTCGCCGAAACGTCAGAGCTGGTGACTCCACCGGACCTGCCCGATAGCGAAGAGTTCGCCACAAGGCTGCGAGAGGCTATGACGCCTGGGGGTTCTGCGCAATCTGGGTGACCGGGGCGGTCAGGGCGTGCTCCATGTTGGTGCTCACCCGATCACTGAGAGTGTTCAACATGTCGGTGGCATCGCGGACAATCGTGTCCTGACCGGTGTCCAGCCCGTGGAGTAACCATTTGGCGATATCGAGTTCGGCGGAGAACCTCGCGCGCTGCATGATCCATTTGTCAGCGCCTGGTCGACTGGCCACGTAGGACGTGTGCACAGCGGTGGCGAAAGCAGAATGCGTGGGGAGAGTGAGCCAGGCGAGATCTGCCGCTGGGTCACCCTGATGAAAGTCACTCCAGCCGTCAATGGCTGCCACTGCGTGGTCATCAAACAGGATTCGTGACAGGTGCATGTGTCCATGGATCACGGTGGTGTCAAACTGCCAGAGCCCCTGGTCTTCGCAGGCTGTTTCCCACCGGCGCAACAGCGCCTGGGGGAGGAGTCCGCTCGCGGCCGCTGAATCTACGACCGCGGCACATTCGCGCAGGCGCTCGAGCGCACTGCGTCGCAGGCGATCGTGGTCAGCCAGCCCGCTGGTGGGGAGGGAGTGAATCGTGGCCAGAGCGATGCCGATATTGGCAGCACTCACCGGCGTGATGGCTTTGGGTGTGAGGTGGGTGCCCGGCAGGTAATCGCCCACGCTCAGGACGCGCCCTCCCACTTCAGAGGTTCCCCGGACCTGCGGGACGCGAAAGGGAAGACGTGAGCGAAGCCCCTCCGTCAGGGCGTTCGCAGCGGCGAGTTCGCGCCGGTGAAGCGTTTCATCCGAGTCGGTTTGGGACACCTCAATGAGAAACGGCTGGTTGTTCACATCGTGCACAAGGGCGGCATCGCGTTCGGGGGTGGAGAGGTTTTGGGCGCTCACAGCCTGAAACCCCGGCACCGCGCTGGTGGCGAGCGCCGATAACATAAGGGGAGTGTGGGCCATTTCTCCAGGGTAGGCGCCAGTAATGGCGACCGGCAGGATAGCCACACCGCGAGGGACTCTCTCTTGGCGTGTTTTCAGGCTTCTGCAGAAAGGTGACCGTGTCTCTCACCGATGAACTCCCGCTCTCGCGCTCCCGGATTGATCGAGACGCGGTGTCTCGCAAGATTCCCGGTTTCTTGGAAGACCTGTGGGAAAACCCTCAGACCGCCGTCATCGTCATTTGGCGGGGGGAGGCGCTCCTGCAGCCAGGTTCCGATAGCCAGCTGGCGGTGTTTGCCCCCGCAGATATCCCTGAGTTTCGTCACCGGATCTACCTGGGGAGGGTGACCGAAAACGTCCGGGATGTTGCTGAAGGCACACCGTTTGTTGCGGCGGTCATCGGCGATGACCAGGGCGAGGCTCTCGAGCCTGATGTGTCGCGGTGGATGAGTGCTCGAACGATGGCCCACACGCTCGATGACCGGGATTCTGGCCTCGTTATTGAAGCGCTGGCGATGGCTAATTGGCACGATGCTCACGCTTTTTCTCCGGTGACGGGAGCTCCGGCGCTTCCCTCGCAAGCGGGCTGGACCAGAGTCGATAAAGACACCGGCAAAGACGTGTTTCCCCGCACCGATGCCGCGGTGATTGTGTTGATTACCGATGCGAAGGACCGCATTGTTCTGGGTAGCAACGCGCTGTGGGAATCGCACCGCTATTCCCTGCTCGCCGGTTTTGTTGAACCGGGTGAATCCCTGGAGGCCGCGGTCATCCGGGAGGTGTGGGAAGAATCCGGGTTGGTCGTGCACCGCCCCCGATACCTCGGATCTCAGCCGTGGCCGTTTCCCGCGTCCCTCATGGTCGGATTTCACGCGGAACTGGACCCGGCCCACGCCAACGATTTGCGCCCCGATGGCACCGAAATTGTGGACTTGCGGTGGTTTGATCGCGCCGAGCTGCTCTCCGCCGACTCGGGTGTGACACTGCCTGGCCCACCGTCGATTGCGCGGGCAATGATTGATGCCTGGCTGAAGCACGAGATTGTGTAAGCGTGTCGAACCAGCAGGCTCTGGAGGGTTTGGACGAACACCAACGGATAGTCGCCACCACCTGGGGGAGACCCCTGTGTGTCCTCGCAGGAGCAGGAACCGGTAAAACACGGGCGCTCACCCACCGCATTGCCCACGGAATTGCTGAAGGCCACTACCAGGCGGATCAGGTGTTAGCTCTGACGTTTACCGCCAAGGCGGCCGGCGAAATGGGGTCGCGCTTGCGAGCGCTGGGGGTTCCCGCCGTTGCCGCCAGGACCTTTCACTCCGCTGCGCTTCGACAGCTGCAACATTTTTGGCCCACCGTCACCGGCGGCAGACTGCCCGATATCTCGCCCTCAAAAGGGCGCCTCATTGCCAAAGCCCTGGAAACTCTCCACCTCACGCCCGACACCGCACTGTTGCGGGATATTGCCGCAGAAATCGAATGGCGGAAAGTTCAAGGCCTCACCCCCGAGCAGTATCAGGCTTCCCGCCAAGAGCGCGGTGGTTCTCTGCCTGGCCGCATGTCACCCGAAGCAATGAGGGGTGTTCACGAGCGTTACGAGCAGGTCAAAGATGAGGCCTCCCACATTGACTTTGAGGATGTTCTGCTCGCCACGGTCGGTTTGTTTGAGGAAAACCCCCAGGTACTGGAAAAAGTTCGAGCGCAATACACCTCGCTCCTGGTGGATGAGTATCAGGACGTCTCGCCCCTGCAACAGCGACTGCTGGATTTGTGGATTGGCCCGAGGGAAGACGTGGTCGTCGTCGGTGATGCCAGCCAAACGATCTACACCTTCGCCGGTGCGAGTGCCCGGTATTTGCTCGATTTTGGCGAGCGCTACCCGAGCGCGGAGGTGGTGAAGCTCGAGCGGAACTACCGCTCCACTCCCGAGATCGTGACAGCAGCCAACAGCGTGGTGGCTGGCAAACCCGGTGCGCTTACTCTCACACCGGTGCACACGTCGGGAGCGCCGCTGCGCCGGCACATTGCCGTCGACGAGGCAGCGGAAGCCGCCTATGTGGCTGCCAAGGTCACCGAGGCTCTGGCCAGGGGGGTGTCGCCCGATGACATCGCCGTGCTGTTGCGTTTTGGTGCTCAATCTTTGGCGGTGGAGAATGCTTTGCGCGACGCGGGCATCAGCTATCGGGTTCGCGGCGCAACGCCTTTCTTTGAGGAACCCCACGTGGCGCGCGCGGTGATGGAAATTCGCGGGGCGGCCGTCGCGGGTGCAGCAGAACCGATGGTGCAGGTTGTGGAGGATGTCCTCTTTGGACTGGGTTTGGGTCCTGACGCCCCCGAGAACAGCGGTGCGGAACGATCCCGATATGAGGATTTGGTGGCGTTGCGCGATCTTGCCAGGGCCCAACCGCCGGGCACCACCTTGGTGCAGTTTTCTGAAAACCTTCGCGAAAAATCGGCTGCGGGGGACTCTCCGAATGTGGGGGCAGTGACGCTGACCACGGTGCACTCGGCGAAAGGCCGGGAATGGCCTGTTGTGTTTTTGGTGGGCCTCACCGAAGGTGCTTTCCCCATTTCCTATGCGCTGACCGATGAGGCCATCGAGGAGGAGCGGCGTCTGTTCTATGTGGCCATCACGCGAGCGCAAAAAGAGCTGTATCTCACGCTGGCGGAGCGCTCAAAAGAGGGAAGCGCGCCCCGCACCCCGAGTCGTTTCGTGTCGGCACTCACGCTGGCGGGGTGACCGACAAGCTGCGACACAAACACTCGAGTGATGCCTCGATGGTGCTGATACTCCACTGCTGGGAGTAAGCATCGATCCGTATGCTCTCGCCGCTCTGTGCCCCGCGGATCAGCGTGAGTGCAGCCCAGGTGGCCTGCAGGGACATTGCTGCTGTGTCCGTCGGGGCTGCCGTGTTCCACAGTTGGCTGACCACGGCTTGGTGATGGGGATTGATGCCAAGCTCGTGCCGCCATAGGCACTGGAGGCACGGCCCCAGGCCCGGGGTCACCCGCGGTCCGACGGTGACCGATTGGTCACGAAACATGACGGGTGTGTGGGGGATGTCGTGAGACATGCAGTCGCGATACTCGACGGGGTTGAGAACATAATTCGCCATGATGATGCGCTCCTTGCCAGAGGTGGGCCCCGATGTTTCCGACACGGTGTGGCCCAGAAGCGTGAGATGGTCGGCAACAAGCCTCCGGTGGGCGCTCTCCCCGGTAACGGAGAGCGTGAGTCCCGTTGCCGGGGGCGGTGTGCGCAGTGCAGCGTGCACCTGGAGAAGCAGAGCGTCGCGCTGTCCTTCCTTCAATCCCGCGTGGGCTGCGAGCATGGCCATGCCGCTGCGGGTCACCCCCGCCCGAAGTCCCTCAAGGAGCGGGAGAGCCTCGTCTGGGACGTCCTCCACGATGGCCACCACCGGGTCGATTCCAATTTGCAGGGTGTTGGGTGTTCGCCACACCAGAGGGAGGCGCGGATCAAGGCGAAGGACACGGGAGCTCATCCGTGGATACTGGCGAACACCGAGGGTGCCTCGCTCAGGCTATGCACAACCCCCTACTCTTCGCCCTCCAGCAGATCCTGCAGTGCCTGGTCCATGTCGTCGCGGGTTGTTTCGGGGTTGCGTACACCAGCGATAAACCCGTCCGGGGCGTCAAGGTCGTCGTTTGTCGGGAGTGAGTCTGGGTGTTGCCAGAGGGCATCCCGGGCCTCCGCGCCAAGTTCGGTGGTCAGCTGGGCCCAGAGGGCGCTGGCTTCGCGCAGACGCCTTGGTCGCAACTCGAGCCCCACCAGTGTTTGGAAAGCGCGCTCCGCTGGTCCACCGCTGGCGCGGCGACGACGGATGGTTTCTGACAGGGCGCTAGCTTTGGGCAGGCGCGAGGTGGCCTCTTTCGTCACATGGTCCACCCAGCCTTCGATGAGCGCGAGCATTCCCTCGAGACGATCGAGTGCTCTTTTCTGCTCGTCCGTATGCTCTGGCAGCAACGCGCCCGAGGAGAACAGCTCCTGCAGGGCCTGGGTGTCGGTGGGGTCAAAGTCGTGCTGGAGATTCATGATCGCGTCGGAATCGATACTGATTCCGGAGGCGAAGTCGCGGATCGCGCTAATGAGGTGGAGTCGCAACCATCGGGCATGCCGGAAAAGTCGCGCGTGGGCGACTTCGCGCACCGCGAGATAAATGTCTGCTTCCTCCCGGGGGACGTCGAGGTCCGCGGAAAACTCACGGATGTTTTGGGCCACGAGCATCGCCTGCACGTCATACTCCGAGGTTCCGTGAATGAGCGGTATCCCGATGTCACCACCGGAGAGGACCTCTTTGGCGAGGTTTCCGACAACCTGCGCGAGCTGAAGCCGGAACAGCCCTTTAGAAATGTTTTCCATCTGTCCGGAGAGGGAACCTAAGGTTTCTTGCAGAGACTCCGGCGCATTACTGGCGAGCATTCCCGATACCGCCCGCGGGATGGCAATCGCGACAGGTTCCGCGATTTCCTCCCACACCGGCAGGCTCCGCCTGGCCCATTCCGTTCGGGTGGCCACGACCGGGCTTTCACCGAGCTCCGCGATGGAGGTGACTTCACCGAGCCACAGGGAGGCCACGTTCGCCGCGGATTCGAGGGCAGCTCTCGTCGCGGGGTCGAGCGATTGTTGGCCCTCGCCCGCCACGGTGACGCTGTGGTCCCGCGATGCCGTGGATTTGAGCAACCCGTCGGAACCGAAGGCGGCACCCAGCTGTTGCATCATCGCTTGGACCTGCGGCCCGTTGATATCGATGCCGGCTGCCTTCATGAGCTCTTCGGGGTCAAACGACTCATCCCCCTGAAGGAAACGTTGGAATGCCTCGCGGATTGCATCCTCATCGGGAAAGTCGGGGGACTCGGCATCGTCGTTTTCAGCCATGTCTGTACCGTAGCCGGGGGCGGCGCTCTGGTGCCGCCATTTCGCTCAGGGCTTGCCACATGCGAGGTGGTTATGCTTGCCGCTTGAGCCACAGAAAGCGCGTATGAGTATCTTCGAAACGGACGACCCGACAGCGGGTGTTCAGCAACGCTCTCGGCGCGCCGGGTGGTTGATGCTCTCGCTCACCGCCGTGATCATTGTCGGTCTGTCGTTTTTTCCCGCGCCCTACGTGATCGATAACCCGGGCCCCACCTACGACACGTTGGGGTCGGTGGAAGTCGGGGATGCCACCCTCGATCTGATTGCGATCTCGGGCGGTGAGGTTTATGAGACCACCGGGGAGATTCGTTTGACCACGGTCACTCGCTCCGGGAATCCCGACAGTTTGCCCGGCTGGTTGGACGTTCTGTCGGGGTGGTTGGACCCCACCCGCACGGTGATCCCGGTAGATATCGCCTATCCACCGGGGGTGAGCGTGGAACAAAACCGCGAAGCCGCCCAGATCGACATGGAGAACTCCCAGCAGGAAGCTATCGCCGCAGCACTCGCGTATGCGGGAATACCCTTCTCCAGCACCCTGATTGTCAGCCAAGCTCTCGAAGGTGGCCCCAGCGAGGGGGTACTTCTGGAAGACGACCTTATTGTTCAAGCGATGGGGACTCCCGTTCACACGGTGACCGAATTGCGCGATCTCATCGCGGTCTCCGGTGTGAATACTCCACTTGATCTCGTCATTGAGCGCGCTGGAGCGGAGGTTGACCTGCAGATTGTGCCGCGAATGTCAGAGGGTGAATCGCCGATGCCGATGATCGGCATCCTGGTGTCGGGTCGGTACGACTTCCCGCTGGAGATTGACATTGCTTTGGACAATGTGGGTGGGCCCAGCGCCGGCCTGGTTTTTGCCTTGGGAATTGTCGACAAACTCAGCCCGGAAGACCTGACGGCCGGTGGTGTTTTTGCGGGAACCGGGACGATCAATGCTCGCGGAGAAGTGGGCAGCATTGGCGGCATTCGTCACAAAATGCACGGGGCGCTCGCGGATGGGGCGCAGTGGTTCCTGGCCCCCGCCGATAACTGCCCCGATGTGCTGGGTCACATCCCCGAGGGTTTGCGCGTCATTCCCGTGGCAACGCTGGATGATGCGGTCGACGCTCTTATCGGCATCCGCGAGGGAACTCCCGTGGCTACCTGCCTCAGTGAGTAGGCAATTGCTCAGCGAGCCTTTGTAGACTAGGAGCCTCTAACCCAAGGGAAGGCCCTCCGCCGTGTCTCAAGCAGCACCCCAGCTTTTCAACGCCCGTCGCGCCCCACTCGTGATCACTCTGGTCATCATCGGTATCGTGCTGGGCGCTTTTTTCCTCTTCGCGTCTTTGTACACCGAGGTCCTCTGGTTCGACCAGTTGGGGTACCTCGAGGTTCTTCTCACGAACTGGGGCGGCAACGTTGCCATGTTCCTGATCGGGTTCATCTCGATGTTTATCCCGGTGTGGTTGGCGATCAACCTGGCCTACCGGTTCCGTCCCGTCTACGCGAAGCTCAGCAACGAGCTTGATCGCTACCGGCAAATCATCGACCCCATTCGCAAGGTGGCGATGCTGGGTATCCCCGCACTTCTGGGCCTCTTTGCGGGTCTGGGCAGTGCCGGAACGTGGCCTCAGTTCCTGCTGTGGATGAACCGCGAACCCTTCGGGCGCGTCGACCCTGAATTTGGCCTTGATGTTGGTTTCTACGTGTTTGAGCTACCTGTCTTCAACGCGGTGATCTCCTTCGTGTCGACGATTCTGGTTCTCTCCGCGGTGGGTACCGCCCTGACCGGCTTCCTGTATGGGGCTATCTCTCTAAACGGTCGTGAACTGCGAATTTCTCGCACCATGCGGATTCAGTTGGGCATCATCGGTGTTCTCTACTTCTCTGTTCAGGCGGTAAACCTGTGGCTGCAGCAATACGACACTCTCGTTGCCCAGAGCGGCGGGTTCCTCGCGTTTGGTGCTGGATTCACCGAGGTCAACGCCACGATCCCGGCGCGCGCCATCATGGCCGGTATTGCGATTCTGGTCGCACTGTTGTTCCTCGTCACCGCGATCGTGGGCCGCTGGCGCCTCGCTGTGGTGGGGACCGCCCTCTACATTGTCTCTGGCCTGGTGCTCGGCTTGGGTTACCCGGCGCTGATCCAGCGTTTCCAGGTGGATCCGAGCGCGAGAACGCTGGAAGCCGATTACATCCAGCGCAACATTGAAGCCACCAGGGACGCGTATGCCATCTCGGATGTGGTGGAAATCAACTACGAAGCCTCCACGGACACCTCGGCCGGCGCGCTCCGCGCCGATGCCGAAACAACGGCCAATATCCGCATCATCGATCCCGCGCTGGTCACCGACGCCTTCTCGCAACTCGAGCAGTTCCGTCAGTACTACCAGTTCCCCCAGTTCCTCGATGTGGGTCGCTATGAAATCAATGGCGAAAAAACCGACACGGTATTGGCAGCGCGTGAAATCAACCTCGACGGGTTGAACTCGCAGAGCTGGTACAACAACACCATTGTTTACACCCACGGCTACGGAATGGTCGCCGCCTACGGCAACCAGCGCACCGAGGACGGTCAACCCCGTTTCATCGAATCGGGTATTCCCGCCTCCGAAACGCTCGGGGAGTACGAACCCCGCATTTACTTCGGTGAGAACACCCCGCCCTACTCCATCGTGGGTGGGCCTGAAGGCTCCACCCCCCTGGAGTTGGACTTCCCCTCCGGCGGTGAAGGCAACGAAAACAACGCAACCTACACGTTTAGTGGCGACGGTGGACCCAAACTGGACTCCCTGTTTGCCCAGTTGCTCTACGCGCTGAAGTTCCAGTCGGAGCAGATCATCCTCTCGGATGCGATCACCTCGGACTCACAGATTCTCTATGACCGCCACCCGGCAGATCGTGTCCAGAAGGTTGCTCCCTACCTGACCTTGGACAACGACCCTTACCCCGCCGTGGTGGAGGGACGCGTGGTGTGGATCGTCGATGGGTACACCACGACGAGTGATTACCCTTACTCCACCCCGGTGAATGTGTCCGAAGCTATTGCTGACACTTACCAGCCCGCTCCGCAGCTGGCTTTTGACACCGTCAACTACATGCGCAACTCGGTGAAAGCCACCGTCGATGCGTATTCGGGTGAAGTGAAGCTTTACGCCTGGGACACCGAAGACCCGCTCTTGAGCGCCTGGTCCAAGATCTTCCCCACGAGCATTGAGCCACAGTCCGAGATGTCGGAAGCCCTGCTCGCCCACGTTCGGTACCCCTCGGATCTGTTCAAGGTCCAGCGCAACATTCTGGGTGCTTACCACGTGCAGGATGCGGGAACCTTCTACTCGAGCGAGGACGAGTGGGTGACTCCGAACGACCCGGTGTCCAACCCCGCAGCGCCCCGCTTGCAACCGCCGTACTACCTGACGCTTCAGATGCCGGGCAGCGATGAGCCGGCCTTCTCTCTGTATTCGACCTTCATTCCTCGAGCGACCGGTGAGGCTTCGAGGAACGTCCTTTATGGATACCTCTCGGCCAACGCTGACTATGGCGATGACTATGGCCAGCTGACGCTGCTGCGTTTGCCCAAACAAACCACCGTGCCAGGGCCTGGACAGGTCCAAGCTCAGTTCGACTCGGATGCCGAAGTGGGGCAGCAGTTGAACCTGCTGCGTCAGGGTCAGACCGAAGTGATCTCGGGTAACCTGCTGACCCTCCCGGTCGGTGGCGGTCTGCTCTATGTGCAGCCGGTTTATGTGCGCTCCACCGGTGACACCTCGTATCCGCTACTGCGGAAAATCCTGGTGTCCTTCGGTGAGAAAATCGCGTTCGAAGACACCCTCAATGAGGCACTCGATTCGCTCTTTGGCGGCGACTCCGGGGCTAACGCCGGCGATTCGCTGGATGCTCTCGAGGATGCGGTAAACGCTCTGGATCCTGAGCTGGATGCGGCTGTGGATCAGGGTAGCGATGCAGAACCCGCTCCCGCCCCGGAGGAATCCGAGGGCGACACCGGGATTGTGATCTCGACCGAGCTGCAGAGCGCTTTGGCTGACGCCCGCGCGGCACTGCAGGACCGTGAGGCGGCGTACCGCGCCAACGATTTGTTGGCGGCAGCGGAAGCGGACTCTCGCCTCACCGAGGCGTTGTCTCGAGCATTGGTGCTGAGTAACCAGTAGAACCTGACGTTTCACCCCGTGGTAGGCTTTGATTACGCCGCGGGGTGGAGCAGTTCGGTAGCTCGCTGGGCTCATAACCCAGAGGTCGTAGGTTCAAATCCTGCCCCCGCAACCACGTGGCTGAAGGCCCACACACCCCTGGTGTGTGGGCCTTAGCTCTTTCCGGGGGAGGCTCTGGCTCAGAGGTTCCGCGGGGACCTGCCTAAGCTGGAGAAATGACGACCGCTCGCCTCACCCTGCACCAGTGGGAACCCACCGCTTTGCCGCAGGAGAATCTTGACGTCATTCGCTCCGTGGTCGTGGCTGCTCAGAAAGACGGCTCAACATTGGCACTTTTCCCGGAATACTCGTCCGCGCTCGAGGGGGGAGCGCTCACTGAGCAGACGGCGACGGTGACCCGGGACGGGGAGTGGGTTTCTGCACTGCGCCAGCTCACTGCAGAAACCGGCGTCACCGTGGTGGTGGGGGCTTTGGTTCTCTCCGGTGCCGCACCCCGACCGCGCAACCAGATGCTGGCGTTATCTGCGGGGAACATTGTGGCCTCCGCAGAGAAGCTTCATCTTTACGACGCTTTTGGCGCACAGGAGTCGGCGATGATTTCAGCCGGAGAAATAGGCCCCTGCGAGCTTTTTGACTGGGCTGGCATGAAGGTGGGCATGATGGCCTGCTACGACCTGCGATTCCCCGAGGTGGCAAGGCGCCTCGTGGACGCCGGGGCACACGCACTGGTCGTTCCGGCGCAATGGATGGCGGGGCCCAACAAGAACCTGCACTGGGAGACCCTGCTACGCGCCCGCGCTATCGAGAATCAAGTCTGGGTAATGGGTATCAACCAACCCGGCCCTCACGCCATCGGGATGTCCCAGGTCATCGATCCCACCGGCCAGAGTGTTTTGGTCCTCGGGGAGGAGGCGGAGACCGCTTCCTGCGAGCTGGATGCCTCGCGTGTGGAGCAGACGCGTGCGGAAAACCCGATGGACTCAGCGCGAAGGTTTGGTGTAATCCCGAAGAGCTAAAGGCTCGCGGGGGCCCGCACAGCGGTGTCCAGCGACGTCGCCCACGAGTAAAAGGCTTTCTTGCCGGGTGTCGTGTCGTCCGCATCGGTGTCGAACGCAGAGCCCAGCATGCCCATCAGCGATTCCACGATTTCCCCGAGGTTTTCGTGGGGGGCGGTCAGCGCCAATCCGCCGGACATGACCGTGATCGCTGAGGACACCAGCTCGGGCTCCACCGTGGGGCGCACCATGCCGGCCTCTTGGAGGGATTGAACAAGGTCCACTTGGATCTCGCCGCTTGGCACATAGTTCTTCGCGTGCTGGTGAACCATCAGGCTGTGCAGAGCAGACCGATCAATCATGTAGAGGGTTCGAGCGACAGGGCGCTCGTACACTTCGGTGAAGACGTAGGTGTACATGCGAGATAGGAGACCGCCGCGAGGATCGCGCTCAATGTTGGCAAGAATTCCCTGATACATGCGGGTAAATTCGCGGTTCAGCATGGCCACCGGAAGGTCCAGTGGCTGGGAATACAGCGACAAAATGGTGTCCGCCGGCACATCGGAGTGCTCCGCTACCTGCGGCACGAAATCGTCGACGATGCCGTTTTCTAAAAAGACGTGCTCTGCGCTTGTGAGGACAGAATCCAACCGGGCTTGGTCAAAATCGAGCGTTTGTTTCACCAGCGACATCCTCACCACAGAAAACCAAGCAGTCCCGAAACCGTAGAGCATTCCTCATTCGATAACCCTGATGTTAGCTGTGAATAATTCTGACGATCCTCCGGAGCTTTTTCTAGCCTCGTCACATGATGCTTCGCCGTCTTCTTCTGGGTGCTCTTGCGTTCCTGCTCGTGGCGTGTGAGGCGCCCGTGATTCTTCCCGAGACAGGGGGCAGCACCGACCCGCCCTCCGTGGTGCAACCGCGGCGAGAGCTACCTCCGACGTTCTTCGAGCAGGCCGCGAACCGGGCCAAAGAGGTGATTGACCGGTATCTCTCGACGACAGACGAGATAACGGCGCAAGGCGGAGGTAACTCGGAGCCCATCAAAGCCCTGGTGAGCCCGTCCTGGCTACCCAAGGAGCGCGAGGGGTTTGAGTCCTATCAAACGCGCGGGTTGCGTTCGGTCGGGAGCACCTCCGCGCACTCCCTGGTCATCCAAAATGCCCACATCACCCTGGAGGGTGCGATCGAGGTGGGGGCGATGGTGTGCGTGGAGGGCAGCGACCTTTTCGTCATCCCGGCTGAGTACGACGATCCGCCGGAGATCGTGTGGCAGTGGCATCCCGACTACGAAGATTTCGAGGGAGAAGAAAGCGACTGGCAGGACATCGAGCAATACCTGAGCCAACCCGATGTCACCTGGGGTAACGCGGTGGCCATCCAAACGTGGTTGGTGGGCGAAAGCTTTGAATCACTGGTTATCGACAGTTGGGAGCCCTGGTGGGGAGTGTACGAATGTTGAGGGCAACCCTCACGGCAGGCGTTACCGCCCTGCTCACCCTCGTCATGGTTTTTCCCGCGGTGGCCGAGGAGTGCTCCCAGGCTGCTCAATCCAGTGGAGCGTGCGTTCGGGTGACCACAACGCTCGATAATTCTGGTGTCACCGTGGGGGCGTACGGTGTGACACCGGGGGCGCCCGGGTCTGCCACCACCCCCTCGACACGACCCCCCACCTCGTGGTGGTCTCCGCCGCCACCGAGGGAGCCTGTGCTCGGAACCTCCGAGTGTGAGGTCAAGATTTCTGGTTACTGTCGGGCGTCTTCGCCCGCAAAGAATCCGTCCGCGGAGGAGACACCCCCTACACCGCCGTCGACGGTGAGCGATCTGGTGGGGTTTTCGCCAGGCTCCCCACAGATTCGGGTGGAGCCAGGAGCGTGGAGTATTCCGCGAGTGCCCACCAACGTTTTTGCTGCGGTGGGGGAGACCAGAGAAATGGGCGAGTTGTTGGGGTACCCGATCGAGATTCTTTTTCAACCGGTTCGCTACGAATGGACCTATGGGGACGGTGCGGCTCGGACCCTCTCAACACCGGGATCCTCGTGGGGGTCGCGACAGTTTTCTGCGACGGCCACCTCTCACGTGTATTCCCGGCCCGGGAACTACCGGCTCACGCTTCGGGTGGGATTTAGTGCGTCCTACCGTTTTGATGACGGGGCGCTCCGGCCCATTCCGGGCCTGGTGTGGCGCGATTCAGGCGCCCGCACCCTGACGGTCCTCACCGTGAGCCGGGGTTTGGTGGAGAGCGGATGCGCCCCCGGGACACTCGTTCGGGGCAAATGTTAGGAGAGCAGCCAGGTATTCTTAGGACTTCCGCAAGCTTCCACCCAGCTTCCGCCGCGACACTGTCGGGTGTCGAAAGGAGTTCCCCGTATGAACAGCCCCGAGGAGCCCCGCGCGGATCAGCCAGAGGACACCCCTGAAAGCCCCCAGCCGGAGGTTTCTTCCGCTGCGCAAAATTCGCCGGAGCAGCCAGAGCAGCCGGAGGCATTGGGGACCAGGCGTGCGGAGCTTGCGAGTGAGCGCGCAGCGTCGGAGTCGAAGTTTTCGGGTTCGCCTTTTGCGCACGGGACATACTCCGGGGTGGGCGACAGCATTGCGCGTGAGCGTGCGAAAGTCATCTCCGAAGACAAACGCCGCGCAAAAAACCTGGGTGTCTTTGTCACCGCTGCGCTTCTCGTCGGTGGTCTCCTCGGAGGAACAGCGGGTGGTGCTTTCGCCATTTGGAACCTCTCGTCACGAGGTTTGGTGACCGAAGGAGTAACGGCCCCAACAACCATCACGGTCAATGCGCCATTACAAGCCAGCGAGATCACGGCGGTGGCCGCGGCCGCAATGCCCTCTGTCGTCACGCTCGAAGTGGCCGGTATGGGAGGAGCGGGAAGCGGTTCCGGTGTGATCATTACCCCAGAGGGCCATCTGATCACCAACGCCCACGTGGTGTCGATCGGCAACGATGAGCCGACCATTCGTGTGACGCTCTCCGATGGCAGGCTTTTTGAGGGCACCGTGATCGGGCGCGACATCGTTGCGGATATTGCCGTCGTCAAGATTGACAGCGACGCAGTCTTTCCGGTCATGCCAATCGGTGATTCCTCAGCTTTGAACGTCGGCGACCAGACCATCGCTATTGGTGCACCGTTGAGCCTTCCCGGCACGGTGACCTCCGGCATTGTCTCGGCCATCAACCGAAGCATCACGGTGGGCGCCTCGCAAGCACCGGGCGAAGAAGATGGTCAGTTTGATTTTGATTTACCCGGAAGCTCCCTGTTGAACGGGCAAACGATTTCCATCCCGGTGGTGCAAACCGACGCGTCGATTAACCCGGGAAACTCCGGTGGCGCACTGCTCAACCGCAACGGCGAGTTGATCGGTATCAATGTGGCGATCGCGTCGACCGGGGGCCAAGGCTCCGGCAGCATCGGCTTGGGTTTCGCTATCCCCGGCAATTTGGCCTACCGCATAGCGCAGGAAATCATCGAAACAGGTTCTGCCAGTCACGGTCTGCTCGGGGCGCTCGTTACCGACGCCCAATCTGTTCCCAGCTCCACCGTGACCGGCGCCTACATTGATTCCGTGACCCCCGGTGGAGCAGCGGCGATCGCGGGGGTTCGCGCAGGGGATGTTGTCACCAGGTTCAACGGTCTTCCCATCACCAACCGGATTGACCTGACCGCGCAAGTGCGAAGCTTGCCCGGGGGTACTGGATCAACACTCACCTACGTGCGCGGCGGCAACTCCTTCACCGTAGAGGTGGAATTGGGTGAGCTCGAGTAGCCAGAGAAGCTATTCGTCGCGCAGTTTTTCGTAAATTTCTTTACACGCCGGGCACACCGGGAACTTCTCGGGGTCACGACCGGGAGTCCACTTCTTGCCGCACAGTGCCCTCACGGCTTTTCCGCTGAGAGCGCTCGAGAGAATCTTGTCTTTTTTTACGTAGTGCGAGTAGCGGTCGTGGTCACCTTCGTCGAGCTGCTCCTCTTCGAGAAGTTTCTCAAGCTCCCGGTCGAGAACATCGGTTCCGCCACCCTGTTCGTCCGTGTCCATGCCCGCCATGTTAGCTCTCACCCACCACGAAAGCAGAAAAACTGGGGTCGCCGGGGCTCAGGGAGAAAGCAGCGTCCGGAAGCTCCGCGATAGCGCCCCGATGGTGCGCTCGCGCTCGGGCGAGAAGCTCCGGCTGAAGCGCGGTGTCACTCGCCGCCCCCTCGACCATCAGGTCGTGGGAGAGCGGTCTTGAGCCCTCCGGCGGGATGCCTTCGCCCACCACCAAAGCCTCGCCGGTCGCGACGCCGGATTCCAGCACCCGGAAAGCATTTTTTGCACCCGCGTGGTGAGCCTTGTTGGAGCTTTTTTTCGCCACCGGCACCCAGGTGCCGTCGTCATCGGTGCGGGCCACAAGTTTGTATACCAACCCGGCGGCCGGGTGCCCGGAGCCGGTCACCACGCTGGTTCCGACACCAAAAACATCCACGGGGGCACCGCGCAGCCCTGCAATCGTGTGTTCATTCAGGTCATTGGTCACCACAATTTTGGTGGCGGTGGCGCCGAGCTGGTCAAGGTGTGCTCGCACCTGGGACACCACAACCGGGAGGTCGCCCGAGTCGATGCGCACAGCGCCCAGACCTGTGCCACCGATAGCAATCGCGCGCTCCACACCCTTCACCATGTCGAAGGTGTCAATCAGTAGCGTGGTGCCAGAACCCATCGTCCGTATTTGAGCGGCGAAAGCCTCCTCCTCGCTGTCGTGCGCCAGTGTGAACGAGTGGGCCGCCGTGCCTTTGGTGGGGATCCCATAGCGCTCGCCGGCAGCGAGGTTGCTGGTCGCAGAAAACCCGGCGACATACGCCGCCCTCGCGGCGGCGACAGCGGCGTGTTCGTGGGCTCGCCGGGCGCCCATTTCGATGAGGTCCCGTGAGCCTGCTGCCTGGACCATACGCGAGGCGGCACTGGCAATCGCGCTGTCGTAGTTGAGGATGCTGAGAATCAGGGTCTCTAACAGGACTGCTTCGGCGAGCGTGCCGTGCACCTGAAGAATGGGGGACCCGGGCACATAGATTTCGCCCTCCCGGTACCCGCGGATGGTTCCGCGGAAACGGTAGTGCGATAGCCACTCCAGGGTGTCGTCACTGACAATGGATTCGCGCGCCAAAAACTCCAGCTCGTTTTGGTGAAACCGAAACTGCTGGATGGCCTCGATGAGGCGCGCAGTGCCGGCAACCACCCCGTAGCGCTTGCCGCCAGGCAACTGGCGAGAAAAAACCTCAAACACCGTCTCGCGTTCGGCCCGCCCCGATGCTCGCGCAGCGTCGACCATGGTCAGTTCGTAGTGATCGGTCAAAAGCGCGGTGGACACACCTCCAGCCTAGCTTCGCTGGTGTCCTCTAGAATGAGACCACCGCGTGGGCATAAGCCCACCCGCTTCGACGCGAGGAGGTGCTCCAGGAATGGTGTTTGACCCCCACGTCTTCACCGAATTCAGATTCCTGGCGGCCCATATTGACCGCGCCACGATGCGGGTCGAGTTTGACTATGAACTCGCCGGTGAGGGACACAGCGAGCTGTTTCACGAGTCGCTTATTTTCACCCCTGTTCGCCAGGGCCATGCTGTGGATTGGCCCCGGGTCGAGGGTCTCGTCACGATTCTTGGCGCACTACTGGGGTTGAGCTACTACAAAGCTGCAGCGCCCGCCCGATATGTCATCTCTCAGCCGGGTATGACCCAGGCGGGCGTGGACTATCTGCGCGAAGTCATCGCCCACGGTTTGGGAGAGTTTGCCTTCCGCAACACGCTGCCAGGCCTCCTCGAACCAGAGATTGTGGTGACCTCCGGTGGCGCCACACCTTTCCCCGCCGATTCTCACCTCACCCCCGAGGGCGACCCGCTTGTCCCCATTGGCGGCGGCAAAGATTCTGTGGTGACGGTCGAGCTTTTGGCGGCAGCCCGGATGCACCCAGTTCAGTTTGCGGTTAACCCCAACCAGGTGATGTATCGGGTGGGCCGGATCAAAGGCCACCCCCTGATTTCTGTGACGAGGGACCTCGACGAGCGCCTGTTGGAGCTCAACGAGCAGGGTGCTCTCAACGGCCATGTGCCCGTTACCGCCATCAATTCGCTGATTTCCTTGGTCCAAGCCCGCATTATTGGGCTGGGTCCGGTGGTGATGTCCCTGGAGGCTTCGGCTTCGGAAGCAACACTCACCTGGGATGGGGTGGACGTAAACCACCAGTGGTCGAAGTCAGAGCGCGCGGAAGCTCTGCTCCACGACATGTTGGGTCCGCAGGCTGGACTGTCGGCGGGAGCATATTTCTCCCTGCTGCGCCCCTACAGCGAACTTCAAATTGCCCGCTACTTCTCCGGCTTGCGTGAGTACCACCCGGTCATTACCAGTTGCAATCGAGCTTTTCGGCGCGGTGTCGACGATGCCCGGTGGTGTGGGGATTGCGACAAATGCCGTTTCATCTTCTTGATCCTCGCCCCGTTTATCCCCGCGAGCTCTCTCACCCGAATGTTCGCCGACAACCTGTTGGACAATGCTTCACAGCTCGAGGGGTACCGGGCATTGTTGGGGCTTCACGAACACCGGCCTTTTGAGTGTGTCGGGGAGCAGGCCGAATCGATGGTGGCACTGGGATGGGTTGCTGGCTTGTCGGAATGGCGGGGGACCGCAGTCGTGCGCGAGCTGCTCGCCGAGATACCCGATTTGGCCAGCCCGCACCCGGATTTGGAAGAGCAAGTGCTCGGTGTTCGCGGCAGTGGAGTCTCGATGCCGGGTGATTTCGAAAACCTAGGCGCCATTCTTGGCTAAGCACCCTCTCACCCTGGGGGATTTAGCGGACCACACCGTCCTCATCGTGGGAGTGGGCCGAGAGGGAACCGCACTGGCGCGGGCTCTGCTGGCGCTGGAGCGCCCGCCGGTGGCCCTCGCTCTGGAAGGCTCCGACTCTGAGGCAGCGGCGCACTTCCGGGAGGATTTCGGGCAGCACATTCCCCTGCATTTTTTTGAGGACCACGAGGCTAGGCCTGCCGTTTTTCATGAGGTCACGATTGCGGTCATGTCGCCAGGCATCCCGCGAACGAGCGCGCTGTATCAGGCGCTGGTCCGGTGGGGGATAGCGCTCACCTCGAGCAGCGCGCTGTTCGTTTCGGAGCACGCCTCCACCCTGGTGGGGGTGACCGGGTCCAAAGGAAAATCCACCACCAGCACCCTGCTTCACCGCTTGCTCGTTGAGTCTGGCCACACCGCAACGCTCGGCGGAAACATGGGGATCCCCCTGGTGGGCAGCGAACCCGGAGACCGCCAGGTCGCTGAGCTCTCGAGCTACCAGTGCCACTACCTCGAGGTGTCCCCCGATGTGGTGGTTCTCACTGCTTTGTTCCCCGAACACCTCGATTGGCACGGCTCCCTTGACTCCTACTTTGGCGACAAACTCGGCATTGCCGGGCATGCTCCCAGGGTGGTGATCGCCAACGCTGATGACCCGATTCTGCGTCAAGAACTCACTGAGCGATACCCCGATCTTGACGTCACCTGGGTGGGAGAAGGTCACGACTGGCACCTCGAGCCAGAGGGCTCGCACTCGTGGTTGTGCCACGGGGATCAGCGCCTGTTCTTCACCGAGCAGTCACCACTGATCGGCGAGCACAACCACCGCAACATGTTGTTAGCGCTCGCCGGGGCCAGTGCCACCGGCGCTCTGGACGAGAGAGCGATACAGGTAGCGCTGAGCAGTTTTGAGGGCTTGGCCAACCGGTTGGAGCACATCCAGGACCCCAGTGGTGTCGTGTTTATCAACGACTCGTTGGCCACCAACCCGCACGCGGCAGCTGCGGCGTTGGAATCCTGCTCTTCCCCCGGAATGGTCTGGTTGGTGGGAGGTTTTGACCGTGGAGTCGACTACACGGTCTTAGTCGAGCAGGTTGTTGCCACCACCCCCCGCCACATCCTCGGTTTGCCGGGGTCGGGGCCAGCCCTGGTGGAGTTGTTTCGAGCAGCCCTCGAGCAGGCTGGGCTCAGCGAGCAGGTGATCCTCGGCACCGTGGGGAGCATGAGCGAGGCGGTGTCGCGGGCCCGTGAGCTCGCCGGGCCTGGCGATTATGTGCTGCTCTCGCCTGGCGCCCCGAGCTTTGGGTACTACCGTGATTACCAACACCGCGCCGACGATTTCCGCGCAGCTATCAACGCCACCCAACCAAAGGATCCTGCATGAACCGCGCTGACGCACGCACCCCCGACCAGCTTCGCCCCGTGGGCATCGAACGCGGCTGGAGCGCCCAAGCCGAAGGCAGTGCACTAATCAACTTTGGCGACACCAAGGTGTTGGCGACCGCGTCGTTCACGCCGGGGGTGCCGCGCTGGCTTTCTGGCTCGGGCAAAGGCTGGGTAACCGCGGAATACGGAATGCTGCCGCGCTCCACCAACGAGCGCATGGGTCGCGAATCGGTCAAAGGAAAGATCGGAGGGCGCACCCACGAAATCTCCCGCCTGATTGGACGGAGCCTTCGCGCCGTCATTGACTTGGACGCCCTCGGAGAAAACACCATTGTGCTCGATTGCGATGTGTTGCAAGCCGATGGGGGCACCCGAACAGCGGCGATCACCGGTGCTTATGTGGCGCTGGTGGACGCCGTCAACTGGGCAAAAAACAACGGCCACGTGTCGCCTGGCGCACAGGCCATCACCGATTCGCTCTCGGCTATCAGTGTCGGAATTGTGGAGGGCACCCCACTCTTGGATCTTGCCTACGTCGAGGACGTGGCCGCGGAAACAGACATGAACGTGGTGGTCACCGGTCGTGGGTCCTTTGTGGAAGTTCAGGGCACTGCGGAGGGTGCACCTTTCGATCGTGCAGAGCTTGACCAGCTGCTGGATCTCGCCCTCGTGGGAACCACGGAGCTGGCAAAAATTCAGCAGGCTGCACTGGAGGGCAACTAGCCCATGAAGCTTGTGGTGGGAACCCGCAACGCTCACAAAATCGCGGAACTCACGGAGATTTTGACCCCGGCGTTGGGGGCGCTTGACCTGGTTCCAGCGCACGGACAAGCCCCCGAGGAAGATGCGACCACTTTTTACGAAAACGCCCTCATTAAAGCCCGCGCGGCGTTTGAAGAGTCGGGCCACCCCTCGATTGCCGATGATTCGGGAATCGAGGTGCGGGCGCTGGGTGGGCAACCCGGTGTTCGCTCCGCCCGCTATGCCGAGAGCGGCCTGGATGAGGACAACACGGCCCTTCTGCTGAAAAACCTCGAAGGTGTGGAGGACCGTCAGGCAGAGTTTGTGTGTGCGGCGGCGTATGTGACAGCACGCGGCGAATACGTCATTGAGCGTCGGTGGGAGGGCACCATCGCCCACGCTCCCAGCGGTGGTGGCGGGTTTGGTTATGACCCGATTTTTATTCCCCAGGGGAGCACGGTGAGTGCCGCACAGATGAGCCCTGCGGAGAAGAACTCGGTCTCCCATCGAGGCCAGGCATTTCTGGCGCTCGTGGAGCTGATCGCCACCCTGCCGACCGAATAATTCCGCTGGCTTTAGCGCCTTCCAGGCGCTATGCTGGGGGCGCGCAGAATCCTTGATTCTGTGACTTCGCGTGTCGACCTCAGGTACACACCCGTCGGTCCCTCGACACTCTCTCCCCCGGGAGCGTGGATGTCTGGGGTGCGGTGGTGGCCTCGGCACCAGGCTCGCACCGCCGGTGCGGGAAACCGATAACAACAAAAGGAGTGCAGCAATGGCTGCCGTCACCATTCGACAACTACTCGACAGCGGTGTTCACTTTGGACACCAAACCCGCCGCTGGAACCCGAAAGTTCGGCGTTTCATTCTCACCGAGCGCAGCGGTATTCACATCATCGATTTGCAGCAGTCGCTGGCCTACATCGATGAGGCCTATGCCTTCTTGAAGGACATCGTCGCCAAGGGCGGCACTGTGTTGTTCGTGGGAACGAAAAAGCAGGCCCAGGAAGCCATCTCCGAGCAGGCTCTGCGCGTGGGTCAGCCCTACGTCAACGAGCGTTGGCTGGGTGGACTCCTCACTAACTTCCAGACGGTCTCTAAGCGTCTGGGCCGCATGAAAGAGCTCGAAGAGGTCGACTACGAGGACACCACTCAGGGTTACACCAAAAAAGAGCTGCTGATGAAGAAGCGCGAGCTCACGAAGCTGCAGAAATCACTGGGCGGTATCCGCACTCTCACCAAGGCACCCGACGCGATTTGGGTGATTGACCCACTGCGCGAGCACCTTGCCATCGACGAGGCGAAAAAGCTGCGGATTCCGATTGTCGGAATCCTCGACTCCAACGCCGACCCGGATGATTTCCACTACCCGATCCCCGGCAACGATGACGCCATTCGCTCCGTCGCACTGCTGACCAAGTTGATGGCCGATGCTGTTGCTGAAGGTCTGATTGAGCGCCACCAGAAGCCCGAGGCCGAAGGCAACGTCTCCGCTGTGGAGCCCCTGGCTGAGTGGGAGCGCGAACTGCTTGAGCAGTCCGGCGAACCTGCCGCTGACGCGGCTCCCGCTGCTGAGGGCGAAAAGAAGCCCGCTGCGAAAAAGCCTGCCGCCAAGAAAGCTCCTGCCAAGAAAGCAGAAGCCGACAGCGCGGAGCCCGCAAAGAAGGCACCGGCTAAGAAGGCCCCCGCGAAGAAGGCAGACACCGCTAAGGCTGATGCAGCGGCTAAGAAAGCTCCTGCAAAGAAGCCGGCTGCGAAGAAGCCTGCAGCGGACGCTGACAAGAAGCCTGCCGCTAAAAAAGCCCCAGCCAAAAAGCCAGCCGCCAAGGCACCGGCCGCTAAGACTGAGAAGAAGTAAGGAGCACCCTGATGGCGAGCGTTTCTCTCGAAAACATCAAAAAGCTGCGCGAGCAGCTGGGAACCGGAATGGTCGACACCAAGAACGCCTTGGAAGAAGCCGACGGTGACCTCGAAAAAGCCACCGAAATCCTCCGCTTGAAAGGTGCGAAAGGTAACGCGAAGCGTGCCGATCGCTCCACCAGCGAGGGCCTCGTTGCTGCACACGAAGGCGCGGGCGTCGCCTACCTCCTCGAGCTGGCGTGCGAGACCGACTTCGTCGCCAAGAACGAGAAGTTCGTCGCCCTCGCGGATTCTGTCCTCGAGGCTGTCGTGGCTGCCGGTGCCGACAGCGCAGAAGCAGCGCTGCAGGCGGCTGCGGCTGGTGGAACGATCGGCTCCATGATCGATGACCAGGCGGCAATCCTCGGCGAGAAAGTTGAGCTGCGTCGAGTGGCCAAGATCGAGGGCGACAGCTTCGCTGTTTACCTCCACAAAACCAACAAAGACCTGCCTCCGCAGGTTGGCGTTGTGGTGGCCTACTCCGGTAGCGATGCCGACACTGCACGCAGTATCGCCCAGCATATTTCGTTTGCTGACCCCCAGTACCTCTCGCGGGAGGACGTCCCCGAAGAGGCTGTGGAAGCTGAACGTCGCATCGTCGAAGAAATTTCGCGCGGTGAAGGAAAGCCGGATGCGGCTCTTCCGAAGATCGTCGAGGGTCGTGTAGGCGCGTTCTTCAAGCAGGTTGCGCTCCTCGAGCAGGACTATGCGCGCGATAACAAACTCTCCATCAAGCAGGTTGTGGAACAGGCTGGTCTCACCGTGACCGGTTTCGCTCGTTTCCGGGTGGGTTCCTAAACGCTTCGATGACCTCGGGGGCTAGGGCACGGTGTGCCCTAGCCCCCGAGTCGTTTCTGCGCCCACTACGCTTGAGGGGCAGCGAGAGGAGCCACTATGGCGGAGAAAAAACGTCGGGTACTTCTAAAGCTCTCGGGTGAAGCCTTCGGAGATGGTCAGTTGGGGGTCAACCCCGATGTTGTGGCCCAAATTGCGCGCGAAATCGCGGAGGGTGCGAAAAAAGCCGAAGTGGCCATTGTGGTCGGTGGCGGAAACTTCTTCCGGGGCGCTGAACTCTCCCAACGAGGCATGGATCGCCGTCGCGCGGACTACATGGGAATGCTCGGCACCGTGATGAACGCGCTGGCACTTCAGGACTTTTTGGAACAGGCTGGGGCTGAGGTTCGCGTGCAGTCGGCGATTTCGATGACCCAGGTGGCGGAGCCTTACATCCCGCAGCGCGCGATACGGCACATGGAAAAGGGTCGGGTCGTGGTCTTTGGTGCGGGGGCCGGCTTGCCCTACTTCTCCACCGACACGGTGGCCGCGCAACGCGCTCTCGAGGTGCTCGCGGATGAAGTTCTGGTCGCAAAAAACGGGGTTGATGGTGTTTATTCGAATGACCCCAAAAAGGACCCCACCGCTAAGAAGTACGAAAAGCTGACGTATCAGGAGGCGCTGGTGCAGGGCCTCAAAGTCGTGGATTCCACCGCTTTCAGCTTGTGTATGGATAACAAAATGCCGATGGTGGTCTTCGGTATGGAACCAGCGGGCAACGTCACCAAGGCAATCCAGGGCAAACGCCTGGGCACCCTCGTTTCTTAGAGCCCCTCGATAGACTGCGACTAAAGGAGACACGATGATTGAGGACGTAATCGCGCAGGCGAAAGAGAAAATGGCGAAGGCCGTTGACGTGGTCCAGGAAGATTTTCAGACCGTTCGAACCGGTCGTGCGAATCCGGCCCTTTTTCAAAAAATCATGGTCGACTACTACGGTCAGCCCACCCCACTCGCGCAGTTGGCGAGCATGCAGAACATCGAGGCGCGCACTCTCGTCGTGACCCCGTACGACAAATCCGCTATGAAAGAAATTGAGAAAGCCATCACCAATTTCCCGAACCTGGGCGCTTCGCCGAGCAACGATGGTGAAGTGATCCGCGTGACCATGCCCGAGCTCACTGAGGAGCGTCGCAAGGAATACGTCAAAATTGTTCGCCAGAAAGCAGAGGATGGCAAAGTTTCGATTCGGTCTGTTCGCCGTAAAGCGATGGACGACCTGGAAGCGCTGAAATCTGAGGTCGGCGAAGACGAAGTCTCGCGGGCCGAGAAAGAAGTGGAAGCGCTCACCAAGGCGCAAGTCGACCACGTTGACGAGGTCTTGAAGAAGAAAGAAGCTGAGCTTCTCGAGGTCTAATGACACCTCCCACACCTGACGAGTCGGCGAAGAGCTCCAAGAAGCCCCTCGCCTCGTCCGTGTCCCAGCCGCTCGCACAATTCGAGGCGGCCGTGCACGATATGGAAGAGCAGGTGCGCGAGGTCAACGCCCGCATCGATAAGAAAGCGGGGCGGCCGCTCTGGCTTGCCATAGCTTTCGGCCTTCTCCTGGGCGGAGTTTTCGTGGCAAGCCTTTTCTTCGTTGAGGCTTTGTTCATGGTGTTTGTCACCGGGCTTGTGTTGTTTGCCACGCTGGAGCTTTCCGGGGCGCTGGTGGAGAAAGGTCGACTCAAAGCGCGCTGGCCGCTCGCGGTGATGGCCTCAGCAATGCCACCGTTGGTGTTTTTTTTCGGGCCCACCGGCCATCTGTGGTCTCTGCTGGGCGCGATCGCGGTGGCGGTCGTCATCCGACTGGTGCGCGCGGGCTTTGACGCTTCGTCGCGAGCATCCCTGCTGGCCGATATTGGTGTGGCGATTGTGGTGTTGACGTATATCCCCTTCCTCGGCAGCTTTGCCCTGGCGGTTCATACAGCACCCGGTGGCGTCTGGTGGGTCTTCACCGGGGTCGTCGTGGTGGTCAGCGTTGATGTTGGCGCCTACGTCACAGGGTTGAGCTTCGGTAAAACACCGCTCGCTCCGCGGATTTCGCCGAAGAAGACGTGGGAGGGATTCGCTGGGTCTGCGCTGGCGGCGCAGATTGCAGCGGTGCTGCTGGGCACCCTGGTGTTGGATCTGCCCTGGTGGGCTGCAGCAGTAATGGGGGTGGCGCTGTTGGGTTCGGCGACACTGGGGGATTTGCTGGAGTCGCTGATCAAGCGCGACCTCGGCATCAAAGACATCTCGTCGTGGTTGCCCGGCCACGGTGGCTTTCTTGACCGGATGGATTCGATATTGCCCTCGATGGCCGTTCTTTTTGTCCTGTTTCAAATATTTGGCTAACCGGTTGTCCTCACCGGTTTTTTTGCGAGCGCTGGCAGACTAAGGCCGTGGATAGTCCCTTTGCGCGCGCCCCGAAAGGCATGTCGGGTTACGACCCCGCCGTCGTCGATGAGTTCCTGGAGCGCGCCAAAAATGTCTTCGAAAGCGAAGGCGGCGACCTCACCTCGAGTGACATCCGCGCCAAGGTTTTCCCGCTGATCTCGAAGGAGGGCTACTCCACGAAAGCAGTGGATGAGGCTCTGTGGCGCCTGGAAGAAGCGTTCGCCGATAAAGAGCGGCTGGCGGAAACAGAGGTTCAGGGCGAGAAGGAGTATTTCAACTCTGTTCGCGAACGCGCCCAAGAAATTTTGGACCGTGCAGCGAGGCCCGCCAAGCAGAAGTTCCGCCGCTCCGGGAAACTACAGCCGGGTTATCACGTCGGGGACGTCGATGTTCTTTGCGGCAACATTGCTCGCTATTTCCAGCAAGAAGAGTCCCTGTCGGTGGCCGCGGTACGCAGAGAGGCCTTCCGCACACAGCTGGGTGGGTATGACGAGAAGCAGGTGGATGTCTTACTGGATGACACCATCTCTGTGATGTTGGCCGTTCGCTAAACGCGTTCTGCACAGCCTCGCTCGCCTAGACTTCAGGGATGTTTGCGCTGCCTGAGATCCGCCGGTTAATTGCCGGTCTGGACGCGAGAGCACCGGTGTCGCGTGTTTGGGTGGCTATCGCTGCCGTGGCCGGGTTTGTTGCGGTGGCGTTGGTGAGCCCCCAGTCCACTCAAGCCGCCTGGTTTGGCGGGGACAACCCCGATTCCCAAACCGTGGTCTCCGTTGGGGTGGAAACCCCCATCGAACGCGAGGATCTCACCGTGACGGCCGGATATTCCGGCCCGCCTTCCGTCGGAAACCCGGAGGTGGGAAGCGCCCAAGCGATCGCCGCGGGGTTGGTGAGTGATGCCGGGTGGAGCGAGGCGGAGTATCGCTGCCTGGTGGCGTTATGGCAGAGAGAATCGGGCTGGAACCACCGGGCCGAGAATTCCTCCGGCGCCTATGGCATCCCCCAAGCTTTACCCGCCAACAAGATGGCCACTGCCGGAGAGGATTGGGCGTCGAACCCCGCAACCCAGATTCGCTGGGGAATCGGATACATCTCTGCCCGGTACGGGACCCCGTGCGAGGCGTGGGGGCACTCTGAACGGCGGGGTTGGTACTAAATCGTGCCGCGGAGTAACCGACGCAGAGACGAGGGCGAGCCCCTCGACTTTGACCGTCTGCGCACCGGTTATCGGCGAACCGAGACTAAGCGGGGCGAGACCTACACGGTTCAACCCATCAGCGAGCGCAACGCGCAAAAAACTTACACGTGCCCCGGGTGTCATGTCCCCATTGCGCCGGGAGTAGCCCACGTTGTGGCCTGGCGTAACGATGGAATCATGGGGGAATCCCAGGGCGTTCAGGATCGACGCCACTGGCACAACCACTGCTGGAAAATAGGCTGATGAGCCTCATCACCTCAACCACGGTGTTGCCGGCCGTGCGCACCGACGTCAGCTTCGTAACGGAGGATGGCGTGGAACTCGTGGGGGAGCTCTCGCTCCCCGAGAGCCATCCGCCCATGGCGACCGCGTTGTTTCTCCACCCGTTGCCCACCGCCGGCGGGTTCATGGATTCCCACGTCATCCGCAAAGCATCGTGGCGTCTGCCGGCGCTGGCGGATATCGCGGTCCTGAGATTCAATTTCCGCGGGGTTAGCTCACCGCGGGGCACATCGGGTGGTTCCTTTGGCGAAGGCATCGCAGAGGGCGAAGACCTGAAAGCGGCTCTACAGTTCGTTCATTCCCAGGGCTTGCCCACCCCGTGGCTGGTCGGTTGGTCTTTTGGCACCGAAGTGATTCTGAAGCACGCCAGAGTGCTGGTGGACCAGATTGCTGGTGCCATCTTGCTGTCACCTCCGCTTCATCGAACGAGCAGTGAAGAGGTCGCGGCGTGGGCAGATGCACCGGTCCCGGTGGCAGCGTTAATTCCCGAGTTCGATGAGTTTTTGCCGCCGGCTGCAGCAGTGACCGGTTTTGCGCCAGCCCCCAACATCGATGTGGTCCCCGCCGAGGGAGCCAAACACCTCTGGGTGGGGGAGAAGCACACCAAATGGGTGCTGGATCACATAGCGCTTCGGCTCAACCCGCCGACGTACCCTTTGCCCGAGTCTTTCGGGGCTTAGACGGCTGGGGTGTCTCATGCTCGAGCACATCGCCGACCACACTGCGCAGTGACTCGACGTAGGAGGCGATTGTTTCTCGTTCGGCGCTGAGCTCGATCAGTCGAGCTTCGGCAGCCGCTACCCGGGACGTTGCTTCTTCCTCAGCAGCCTGAATGAGCTGTGCGGCTTTCTTTTCTGCTGCCGCCACAAGATCGGCAGATTCCTTCATCGCGCGGGTTTTGCCCGTCGCATTGGATTCTTCAATCGCTTCAATGAGCTTTTGGTGTTCGCTCCGCAGGGCGGCGACACGTTCTTTGAGGTCTTTGTGCTGTTCGGTGAGGTCAGCGGTATAGCGGTCGTTCAACTCGACGGCTTTCTGGTGGGCTTCCAGTAGTACCTTTTCTGCTTCGGCCCGGCGAGCAGAGAGCTCGGTTTCCAGGTTTGCGCGTGCCTCCGCTGCGGTTCGCTCGAGCGCCTGGGCTTGCTGCTCGTTCTCCAGGGCTAGTCGAGCCGTTGTCTCGGCGACGTCCTTCTCCATCGTTGTTTTTGCAAGCTCCGCCTCTTGGGCAATGGCTTTCAACGTCATTTCGTGGCTGGCTCGCTCCGCCGCAATGTCCTTGTTGAGCTCCGCACGCTCGGTCTTGGCCGCGTTAATTTCCTGCTCCGCCACTACTGTGGCTTCTGCAACGGTCTGTTCGGCCTGCGCGCGAAGGGCTTCGGCTTCTCGCTGGGCAGTGGCCCGCACCTTTGAGGCCTCGGTGGCCACCGCTCCTCGGATACTGGACGCCTCATCGATGGCGTCCTTGCGGTGGCGTTCGGCCTCTTCGCGGGCGGCAGAGACCAGCCTGTCTGCTTCAGCCCGCGCGCCATCGAGCACGGTGGAGGCTTCATTGGCGGCATCCAGGGTGAGACGCTCTGCCTCACGCGTGGCGGTTTCCACCACGGTCTGGGCTTCGAGTTTCGCTAGCGCCAGGGCTTTTTCCGCGCTGATGTCTGCTTGCCCAATGAGCGCTGTCGATTGTTCCTCGGCGATCCGGAGGATCGACTCGAGGCGGGCCCCGAGACCCGCGTAGTTGGCTTCGGCGGGAGTCGACCCCAGTGCAGCCAGTTGGTTCTTTAGTTGCGTGACCTCTTCGAGAGCGCCGGTGCGTTCTTTGGCGGCCTGAATCAAATCAGCGCGCAATGCGGAAAGCGCTTCGTCCACATCCGCGCGCTTATAACCGCGGAGCTCTGTGGGGAACTCGGATTCCGAAGAAGCCATCGTGAGGCAACTCTCTATCAAAAAGAAAAGGGCAGTGCCGGAAATCTTACCCCGCCTCAAGAGAGTTCGCCCGGTGGCATCGGATACCCTGGGGAGTTGGTTGGCGTCCCGGTCGGTGGGCGCTGTGGCGGGGGAAGGAACACGACGTGCGCATCATCGTGGCCATCGTTCTGCTCGCTATTTCGACCCTCTCCTTGGCCGTGGGTATTGCGGAGCGCACCGTGTTCGATGAGCCAGAAACCATTGAGCGGGTGATCACCACAGACACCAAAGCGCCGGCGACCATCATTCCCGGATCTGTCCTCACCAGTTATCCCGGACGTCAGACGATCACCATCCAAGGTGGCGTCTCCGGCCTTGTCCCCGACGAGAGCGGTGAGGGTTTCCTTCGCCAAGAATCCGATCAAGCGTTTGTCGCATACGGTTCCACGCTGGATGTGATGGCGTGGCTTGCGCCCGGACGCCACACAAAGCTTAGCTATGACCCTGTTCTGACCGAGCTCTCCCAACTTCCGCGCTCGGGCGACACTTTCCTCCCCGACCCCCGGGGCTCCGACCTCTGGTTCAACGAATTCTCTGGCGAAGGTGACGTTACGTTGTCCCTCGCGGGTAACGAAGACATCACCGTGCTGGTCATGACCGATGGAGTGCTGCCCGCCCCTCAAACGATAACTATTTCGTGGCCTGGAGCGACCGAAGCGCCGTGGATTCTGGCGGCCCTCATTCTGGGTGTTCTGACTTTTATTGCCGGAATCATCGTTGCGCTGAGCAGTCTCGTCTCGTGGCGGGAACGTCGCGGCCCCCGCCGCAAACGCACACGCTCCATTCGGGCGCCTCGGCGCCGACGCGCCGGTTTTGGGCGCACCCGGCGCCCCCGTCCCGCTCCCACGCGAAAGCGAGGCCGCAGGGTCGCCTCACGGGTGGTCTTCCCTCTTGTTGGTGGGCTTGTGTTGGGATTGGGGGCCTGTGCTGCACCCCCTGTGGTGGTGGCGGAGGACGAAACCGAAACAACAGCGGCAGCGCCGAATCCGGCGGTCACCGAGACCCAATTTGTCACGATTATGGCTCGAGTCGCTGGCCAAATTCAGTTGGCCGATCAGGAACTCTCGGTGAACACGTTGAACCCGCGGGTCACCGAACCCACACTCTCCGCCCGGCGCGTTGCCTACATCGTGACCCGGGCGGATGCTGAAGCGCAACGCCTGATGCCCATTCCCTCCTTGCCGATCCGCTTAGTGTTGCCGCAGCAGACCACCGGCTGGCCTCGCAGCGTGTTCGCCGTCATCCAGGATGAGCAAGACCTGGAGACACCGTCACTGGGGGTGGTTCTTCGTCAAGAAGATCCGCGCTCGAATTACCGTTTGACCTATGCGATTGTGCTGAACCCTCAGGTCCAGTTGCCCGATCTGCCACCGGCAACACTCGGGGCGGCAAAACTGCGTGCCGATTCGAAATTGATTCGCGTGACACCCTCAGCCCTGCTGGCCCACTACGCCGATGTCGCCAACAGCGGCCTGGACAGCCCCTTTGCCGAAGAATTTTCTCTCGCGACCGACACTCTCTATTCCCAGATGGGCCCCGAAGCACTCCAGCTTCGCCAAGAGTCTTTCGGTGACAGTGTCGAGGTGAGCTGGAGCACGAGTGCGACCGACCAGGAAATTGTGGCGTTTTCCACGTCCAACGCGGGGGCACTGGTGTTGGGAACCCTGCGCCAAGTGGAGAGAGTTGCGCCCGTTCAATCCGGGGCAGCTGTCAATTCCAGTATCGGAATTCGGGCCCTCACGTCCCTGTCGCAATCGAGTGTCGGTTTTGACGTGGACTCGGATGTTCAAATTCTGTTTTATGTCCCCCCGGTCGGTTCGGAAGAAGGCGTCCGCGTTCTGGGGTACACCTATAGCCTGGTAGCCGCACGAGAGGTAGGCAATGAGTAATCTTTCTGGACCGTCCATGGCCGGTGCCGTTGATTTATCCGGCCTGGTCAACAAGCAAAATGCCCCTCCAGCGCCGACAAGCTCCGGCGGCGCCT
>JAOHDU010000029.1 GCA_028096805.1 Pontimonas sp. | reverse complement strand
CACCAATGGTGGCGCGGCAGCGAGCATCCACGTTGCGAATTTCTCCCGAAGGCAGACGCAGCTGGGCGTTGGGGCCATCCTTGGCGACCAAGCGGACAGCGGCACCAGCGGAACGGGCCATCTTCGCGCCGCCGCCGGGGCGAAGCTCGATGGCGTGAACCACCGTTCCCACGGGGATGTTGCGCAGAGGCAAGTTGTTGCCGGGCTTGATGTCAGCGCTGGCACCCGATTCGATGATGTCGCCCTGACGGAGTTTGTTGGGAGCCAAGATGTAGCGCTTGGTGCCATCAACGAAGTGCAACAGCGCAATGCGCGCGGTGCGGTTGGGGTCGTACTCGATGTGGGCGACCTTGGCGTTGACGCCGTCCTTGTCGTTACGACGGAAGTCGATCACGCGGTACTGACGCTTGTGGCCACCACCGATGTGACGGGTGGTGATGCGACCCTGGTTGTTGCGGCCACCAGTCTTGGGCAGCGGACGCAGCAGGGACTTCTCGGGGGTGCTCCGGGTGATTTCTTGGAAATCAGCAACCGAAGAGCCACGACGACCGGGGGTCGTCGGCTTGTATTTGCGAATAGCCATGTTCTACTTCCTACCTAGCCGACAGCCGTGAAGATGTCGATGGAACCGGAGGACAGGGTGACAATGGCACGCTTGGTGTCTTTGCGCTTTCCTGTTCCAAACTTGGTGCGACGGGTCTTGCCCATCTTGTTCAGGGTGTTCACACCGGAAACCTTAACCTTGAAGATCTTTTCGATCGCCAGTTTGATTTCGGTTTTCGTTGCGCGAGGGTCAACCTCAAAGGTGTACTTGCCCTGGTCAATCAGGGTGTAGCTCTTCTCACTCACGATGGGGCGGAAGACGACATCTCTGGGGTCTTTGTTCCAGGCAGCTTGGTGGATGGTCATTACTTGCCTTCCTTCGCGTCAGACTTGTCCGCGACGAACGCCTCAAAGGCTTCGGCGGTGAACACAATGTCATCGGAGTTCAACACGTCATACGCGTTGAGCTGGTCAGGGTGAACAGCGTGGACGCCCTGAAGGTTACGCACGCTCTTCTGGCCGTTGACATCGTCACGGCCGACAACCACCAACACGTTGAAACCAGGCGCGGTCTGGGCGATCAGCGCCGCCGCGATCTTTGTCGAAGGCGCGCTGTCGGTTCCAAGACCCTTCACCACGTGAATGCGGCTCGCACGGGCACGGTCCGAAAGTGCCGACAAGAGTGCTTTGGCGACCATCTTCTTGGGGGTGCGCTGCGCGTAGTCACGAGGAATCGGGCCGTGCACGACTCCACCACCACGGTGCTGGGGGGCGCGAATCGAACCTTGACGGGCGCGACCGGTCCCCTTCTGCTTGAAAGGCTTGCGTCCGGAACCGGACACTTCACCGCGGTGCTTCACCTTGTGGGTTCCCTGACGGGCAGCGGCAAGCTGTGCGACGACAACCTGGTGCATCAGGGGAACGTTGGTGACCACATCGAACATCTCTGCGGGCAGATCAACTGAACCGGACTTCTTTCCGGTCTGGTCGAGAACGTCAATGGAGGTAGCCATGATTAGGACCCTTTCCGTGCGTTGCGAACAAACACGAGACGACCCTTGGAACCGGGAACGGCTCCCTTGATCAGCAGCAAGCCGCGGTCTGCGTCAACGGCGTGGACGTGGAGGTTCATGACCGTCACGCGGTCACCACCCATACGACCCGCCATCCGCATTCCCTTGAACACACGGGAAGGCGTAGCAGAGGCTCCAATAGAACCGGGCTTGCGGTGGTTACGGTGCGCACCGTGCGAGGCGGAAACACCCTTGAAGTTGTGACGCTTCATGACACCGGCGAAACCTTTACCTTTGCTGGTGCCCACAACATCAACCAGCTGGCCGGCTTCAAAAACCTCAGCGGTGAGCTCTTGTCCCACCGTGTAGTTGGCCGAGTCGTTGGTACGGATCTCGGTGACGTGGCGGCGGGGGGTCACACCGGCCTTCTCGTAGTGTCCTTTAAGAGGGGCGGTCACTTTCCTGGGGTCGATACCGCCGGAAGCAATCTGGATGGCTTCGTAGCCATCGTTGTCCTGGGTGCGGATCTGGGTGACCACATTGGGGGCAACCTGGATAACGGTGACAGGAACCAAGATGTTGTTCTCGTCCCACACCTGGGTCATACCGAGCTTGGTGCCCAGGACTCCCCGCGTTGCAGTAACAGTAGACATGTCGTTATTCCTTAAAGCTTGATTTCGATGTTGACGTCGGCGGGCAAGTCAAGACGCATCAAGGAATCCACGGCCTTAGGCGTGGGGTCAATGATGTCGATCAGACGCTTGTGGGTGCGCTTTTCGAAGTGCTCGCGAGAGTCTTTGTACTTGTGGGGCGAGCGGATCACGGCGATAACGTTTTTCTCCGTAGGGAGAGGAACGGGACCAACAACGGAGGCACCAGCTCGGGTGACCGTGTCAACAATCTTCTTGGCTGAAACGTCAAGACCTGCGTGGTCATACGACTTCAGTCGAATGCGGATTTTTTGTCCCGCCATGGTTATCTCTTTCTCTCACTCGCGCGCAGCTTCCGCTGGGCACTTCATAGGCGACCTGGCTTTCACCGGGCCACACACACCACTGTTCTTCTGTCAACACACCGCAACACGCCTCGGCACCAGCGCCTGGGCGCCGCACCATCGGAATGTCGATGACGTTGTGTTCTGCTACCTGCGGCCTAGGGGAATTCGCGAGAGCGAACCTATGCACTACCTGGCAGTGAGCCGAACACGGGTGTTTGGCGTTTTGAACCTTGAAAACTATCCCACAGGCTGGCATTTCGCGCAACCCGGGCGTGTCGCGCCAGAAATCCCGAATCTACGGGGAAGTGAGGCGCCAAACGAAAGAAGGCCCGGGGCGAACCCCGGGCCTTCTCACGTAGGAACCTACTTGATGATCTTGGTCACCGTTCCGGCGCCCACAGTACGACCACCCTCACGGATGGCGAAGCTGAGGCCCTCTTCCATGGCGATGGGCTGAATCAGCTCAACGGTCATGTCGGTGGTGTCCCCGGGCATCACCATTTCGGTGCCGTCAGGCAACGAAATAACACCGGTCACGTCAGTTGTACGGAAGTAGAACTGGGGACGGTAGTTGGTGTAGAACGGGTTGTGACGTCCACCCTCATCCTTACCGAGGATGTACGCGGTGCCTTCGAAGTTGGTGTGAGGAGTCACGGAACCGGGGGCAACAACCACCTGTCCACGCTCAACATCTTCACGCTTGGTACCACGGAGCAAGAGACCACAGTTCTCGCCGGCCCATGCTTCGTCCAGCTGCTTGTGGAACATCTCGATACCAGTAACGGTGGTCTTCTGGGTGGGACGGATACCGACGATTTCGACATCCGAGTTGATTCCCAGGGTTCCACGCTCGGCGCGGCCGGTAACAACCGTTCCACGACCGGTGATGGTGAAGACGTCCTCAACGGGCATCAAGAACGGCTTGTCCTTGTCGCGCACGGGGTCAGGAACGCTTTCGTCCACGGCAGCCATGAGCTCCATGATCTTGTCGCCCCACTCGGTGTCGCCCTCAAGAGCCTTGAGACCAGACACGCGCACAACAGGAGCGTTGTCGCCGTCGAAGCCCTGGCTGGAAAGCAGTTCGCGAACCTCGACCTCGACGAGTTCGAGGATTTCCTCGTCGTCGACCATGTCGGACTTGTTCAGCGCGACCAAGAGGTAAGGAACACCCACCTGCTTGGCGAGCAGAACGTGCTCACGGGTCTGCGCCATCGGGCCGTCAGTAGCGGCAACCACAAGGATTGCGCCGTCCATCTGTGCGGCACCGGTGATCATGTTCTTGATGTAGTCGGCGTGACCGGGCGCGTCAACGTGTGCGTAGTGACGCTTCTCGGTCTCATACTCCACGTGGGAGATGTTGATGGTGATACCGCGCTGACGCTCTTCAGGCGCTGAGTCAATGGATGCGAAGTCACGCAACACGTTGACGTCTGAAGGGTGGCGTTCTGCGAGCACCTTGGAAATAGCAGCGGTAAGAGTGGTCTTGCCGTGGTCGACGTGACCGATCGTACCGATATTGACGTGCGGTTTGGTCCGCTCGAACTTGGCCTTAGCCACTATGGTCCTCCTCGGGACTGTTGGTCTAATCCTTGCGGGATTAGACACTTGGTTACTTGTCTTGTTGTAGGCCTTGCGAGCCTATTCTTTCGGGCTTAGTCGCCCTTGCCCTTCTGAATAATCTCGTCGGCCACAGCCTTCGGGACTTCAGCATACGTCTCGAACGTCATCGAATACACCGCGCGGCCTGAAGTCTTCGACCTCAGGTCACCCACGTATCCGAACATTTCCGAGAGTGGCACGAGGGCGCTCACGACTTTTACGCCGGTTGCGTCCTCCATGCTCTGAACCTGCCCACGCCGTGAGTTGAGGTCACCGATGACGTCTCCCATGTATTCCTCTGGGGTACGCACCTCGACGGCCATCAACGGCTCGAGCAGGACAGGTTGTGCTTTTCTCGCGGCCTCTTTAAAGACCATCGATCCAGCGATTTTGAACGCCATCTCCGAGGAGTCAACGTCGTGGTACTGCCCATCCAAGAGTGTCGCTTTGACACCCACGGTTGGGTAGCCCGCCAGAACGCCCACCTGCATGGCGTCCTGAATTCCTGCGTCGACCGAAGGAATGTATTCCCTGGGAATACGTCCACCGGTGACCTTGTTATCGAACTCGTACATCGTCTCGCCCGTGACCTCAAGAGGCTCGAGCATGATCTGGACCTTCGCGAACTGACCGCTACCACCGGTTTGCTTCTTGTGGGTGTAGTCGATCTTCTCGATGGTCTTGCGAATGGTCTCGCGGTAGGCGACCTGGGGCTTACCCACGTTGGCCTCGACGTTGAATTCGCGCTTCATCCGGTCCACCAGGATGTCGAGGTGCAACTCGCCCATTCCCTTAATGACGGTCTGGCCCGTTTCCACGTTCTGTTCGGTGCGGAAGGTGGGGTCTTCCTCTGCGAGCTTCTGGATGGCCAGGGAGAGCTTCTCCTGGTCAGCCTTCGTCTTCGGCTCGATGGCCACCTCAATCACGGGCTCCGGGAAGGTCATGGATTCCAAGACCACCGGGCTGCCCGGGTCGCACAGGGTGTCACCGGTCGTGGTGTCTTTGAGGCCAATCACGGCGTAAATGTGTCCTGCGGACACCTTTTCGACGGGGTTCTCCTTGTTGGCGTGCATCTGGAAGATCTTCCCGATGCGCTCCTTCTTATCTTTCGTGGAGTTCACAACCTGAGCCCCGGAGTCAATTCCACCGGAGTACACGCGAATGTAGGTCAGGCGACCGAAGAACGGGTGAACCGCAACCTTGAACGCGAGAGCAGAGAAAGGCTCTCCCGACTCAGGCTTGCGCAGGACAACCTTCTCGGCGTCACGCACATCGTGACCTTCCACGGCGGGAACATCCAGCGGTGAAGGCAGGTAGTCAACAACCGCGTCGAGCATCGGCTGAACGCCACGGTTCTTGAAGGACGAGCCGCACAGCACGGGGTATGCGTCCCCGGCAATCGTGAGCGAACGGATACCGGCCTTGAGCTCGGGGATCGAGATCTCCTCACCCGCGAGGAACTTCTCCAGCAATTCGTCGCTCGACTCAGCAACAGCTTCCACCAGCGCCGCCCGATACTCCTCGGCCTTAGCCTGGAGATCCTCGGGAATAGCTTTGGTCTCGTACTCCGCACCGAGGGACACATCACCCTTGGCGTCACCGGTCCACACCTTGGCGTTCATTTCGATCAGGTCGACAATTCCGACGAAGGAACTCTCGAAACCAATCGGCAGCTGAAGCACAAGGGGCTTGGCGCCGAGGCGCTTCACGATGGTGTCCACCGTGTAGTAGAAGTCAGCACCCAGCTTGTCCATCTTGTTGACGAAGCAAATCCGGGGGACGTTGTACTTGTCCGCTTGACGCCAGACCGTTTCAGACTGGGGCTCTACGCCCTCTTTGCCATCGAATACCGCAACCGCGCCATCAAGAACACGAAGGCTGCGCTCCACCTCAACAGTGAAGTCCACGTGCCCGGGGGTGTCGATGATGTTGATCTGGTGGTTGTCCCAGAAACAGGTCGTTGCCGCCGAGGTGATCGTGATGCCGCGCTCTTGCTCCTGCGCCATCCAGTCCATCGTCGCTGCGCCATCGTGTACTTCACCAATCTTGTGGGAAATGCCGGTGTAAAACAGAATGCGCTCTGTTGTCGTGGTCTTTCCCGCATCGATGTGCGCCATGATGCCGATGTTGCGGACCTTGTTCAGGTCGGTTAGCACGTCCTGTGCCACAGTGTTCCTCCGAGTTTTGGGGGGTTAGGGGTTGGGGGTCTACCAGCGGTAGTGAGCGAAGGCCTTGTTGGCTTCGGCCATTTTGTGGGTGTCTTCGCGACGCTTCACCGCAGCACCGAGGCCGTTGGAGGCGTCCAAGATTTCGTTCGTCAAACGCTCCGTCATCGTCTTTTCACGACGGTCCTTGGCGTAGCTGGAAAGCCACCGCAGAGCCAAGGTGTTGGCACGGTGAGGCTTTACCTCGACGGGCACCTGGTAGGTGGAACCACCCACGCGGCGCGAACGAACTTCGAGAGTCGGGCGCACGTTGTCCAAGGCCTTCTTCAAAGTGACAACCGGATCCTGGCCACTTTTGGTGTTAACACCTTCGAGTGCGCCGTAGACGATGCGCTCTGCGAGACCTTTTTTACCGCCCACGAGGATCTTGTTGACCAGTTGGGATACGACGGGTGAGCCGTATACCGGGTCAGCAACGACGGGGCGCTTGGGAGCGGGACCTTTACGTGGCATTACTTCTTCTCCATCTTTGCGCCGTAGAGGCTACGAGCCTGCTTGCGGTTCTTGACAGCCTGAGTGTCGAGAGCACCGCGGACAATTTTGTATCGCACACCCGGAAGGTCCTTCACACGACCACCGCGAACGAGCACCATCGAGTGCTCCTGCAGGTTGTGGCCTTCACCGGGGATGTAGGCGGTAACTTCCGTACCGTTGGAAAGCTTCACACGAGCGACCTTCCGCAGAGCCGAGTTCGGCTTCTTGGGGGTCGTGGTGTACACACGCGTGCACACGCCGCGCTGCTGGGGGTTGGCCTTCAGGGCAGGCGCCTTGGTCTTCGAAACCTTGGGCTTGCGTCCCTTACGGACCAACTGTTGAATCGTTGGCACAGTTCACTCCTTTTGGTGCTGCACGGTGACAGCTCATTGATGGTGGTTACTGGGTAGTGGTTGTTGCCCACCACCCAGCGACATCTTCACCAAGATGCGACAGGCGACTAACACTTGGTATGCCGTGGGGGTTGGTGTTGCCGTGTTGCCACCGCAGCCACCTCTGGACCCATTGTTGTGGAGTTGATGACCCGTGTCGGTGACCCCCGAAACCGGGCGCCAAAGACGGGCGTGCCATCGCGCACACAATCTCCTACAGTAATGGCGATTTCACGCCGGGTCAAATGATTTTTTGACTTCCTGCCACCCCGGCCACCACGAAAGCCGCGGCCACCATGGAAGGCCCAAACGGGATGCCCTCCCGTGGTGTTACCGCTCGGGCCATCAGCAGAACACCAGCGGTAATTCCCCCCAGGATGAAGGACACCACCACCTGGACGAGCGCGCCCCCCGGCACGAGCGCGGCCGTGTAAAAACCCAAGCCCACCTGAAGCTTCACATCTCCCCATCCCAGTGGGCGCCCCGGCATGAGAGCACACAGCGCAAAGAAAGCCACCGTTAGGGCAGTTTCCCCCAGAGCCTCAGAGATACGGGCAGTGGGCAGAAACACAGCCCCCCAGGACAACACCATCGCAGCAAGAGGTGCCGTTAGCCGATCCGGCAACCGGTGAAACTCCCGATCGATCACCGCCAAGCGCAGACCAAATCCCGCCACCCCCACATGCAACAAGGCGCTGGCAAGACTCTCCATCCCGCCAGGCTAGAAAGAGCGCGGAAACCCTACCGGTGTTATCCCCAGAACGACGAAAGGGCCAGCAGTTGCTGGCCCTTTCGCACGCAGTGGTTCTTATTCGGAGTCAGCGCTCTGTGTCGCCTGGTCCGGAGTTTGGAACGAGTCAAAGTCCACGAAGGACAAGTCGTCGTCGCCGGCAAAGTCAGCGTCGCTTGCGAAGAGACGCGCCGGGTAGTGCTCGGCACGAGCTTCCTCGGTGGGCTCCACGGTGACGTTGCGGTAGTTGGCGAGACCCGTACCAGCGGGGATGAGCTTTCCGATGATGACGTTCTCTTTGAGACCGACCAGCGGGTCGCGCTTTCCTTGCATGGCAGCTTCCGTGAGCACACGCGTGGTCTCCTGGAAGGAGGCCGCCGACAACCATGATTCGGTGGCCAGCGAAGCCTTGGTAATACCCATGACTTCTTGACGGGCCGAAGCGGTCTTGCGTCCTTCACCCAGCGCCTCGCGGTTGAGCGAGTTGTAACGGGTGCGGTCCACCAGTTCACCGGGCAGCAAGGTGGTTTCCGCGTGGTCAACAACCGTGACCTTACGCATCATCTGACGCACGATGACTTCAATGTGCTTGTCGTGGATGGGCACACCCTGTGAGCCATACACTCCCTGCACACCGTCAACGAGGTGCTCCTGAACCGCGCGGACACCTTTGACGCGAAGAACTTCCTTCGGGTCAAGCGGCCCCTCGTGGTACTGCTGGCCCAGCT
>JAOHDU010000028.1 GCA_028096805.1 Pontimonas sp. | reverse complement strand
ACTTCGTCGTCTGCTTCTCTTGTTTTTGGGACTACCGCAACGCTCAGTGTTTCTGGTGGTTCGGGTACGGGCGCTGTCTCTTACGCGGTCACGTCCGGGGACTGCACCGTTTCTGGGACGACGGTGACCGCGACGGGGGGGACGGGTTCGTGTGTGGTGACGGCCACGAAGGCGGCTGATGCGAGTTACGCCGAAGCGACGGATTCGGTGACGATTACGTTGTCGAAGGCTTCGCAGTCGGCGTTGACAATCTCGGTGGATGACTCCTCGCTGGATTATGGCGACACTGCCACGCTGTCGTCTCCTGGTGGTTCGGGTTCAGGTGCAGTGACGTTCTCTGTGGATTCGGGAGATTGTTCGGTGGCGGGGACGACGGTGACAGCCATCGGTGGGACTACGGATTGTGTGATCAGTGCGGTGAAAGCTGCTGATGATGATTACTTGGTGGCGTCGGCTGCTAACACGGTGACAATCTCGATCTCGAAGGCTTCGCAGACGATCACGTTTGGGTCGATTGCGACGAAGACGTATGGGGCGTCACCGTCCACGGTGTCCCCCACCTCTGACAGCGGTTTGACGGTTTCTTTGTCGTCGTCGACGGAAGCGGTGTGTACTACTTCGGGATTCACCATCACCCTCATTGCTGCTGGCACCTGCACGGTCACCGCGGACCAGGGCGGAAATGGGCTCTATTCGTCCGCGACCGGCGTGACAAGGTCATTCACTGTCTCTGCGAAAGCGCTTACGGTCTCGGTCACGGTCGCGGACAAAGTGTATGACGCTTCCACCTCAGCCACAGTGTCGTCGGGGACCCTTTCGGGTGTCGTGAGCGGCGATTCGGTGTCCTTTGTTGCGGGCAATACCGCTGCTGTCTTTGGCTCAAAGACGGTGGGTTCTGGCAAGGCAGTTACGGTCACTGTGGATGGTGATGAGTTGTCTGGTTCTGATGCAGCAAATTATTCGTTGACCGTCTCGGGGTCTCCAACGGCGAGCATCACCGCAAAACCTGTCACCGTGGATGTTGTTCCCAACGGAAAAACCTATGACGCAACACAAGCGGCGACGGTTTTGTCATCATCGTTGGTGGGTAAAGAAACTGGGGATACTGTCGGTGTTGACGAATCCGCGATTACCCTGATTTTTGACGCTCCGGGTGCGGGAACACAAACCGCGTCGGCAACTCTGGCTTCTGGTGTGCTGACCGGCGCTGATGCCGGCAATTATTCGGCGAGTGTGGGGACAGTCTCGTCAGCCGTTATCACCAAAGCGAACCAAACGTCACTGTCGTTTACCTCGTCAAGTTCTGGGACGTTCGGGCAGCCTGTGACTTTGGTGGCGACCGGTGGTTCTGGGTCGGGTTCGGTGACGTATTCAGCTATCGGTGATTGCTCCCGTTCGGGCGCTGTTATCACTCCGACGGGGGCGGGGTCGTGTTCGGTGAGCGCTACGCGTGCAGCGGATGACAACTTCAACGCATCGACCGCCGCGACGCAGACCATCACTATTGCGAAAGCAAACCAGTCGATTAACTTCACTTCTACGGTTCCGGTGTCTGCAGTGTCGGGGACGACGTATACACCCACTGCGACTGCGTCGTCGGGGTTGCCAGTGTCGTTCTTAATCACGACCGGTGACGGAACGGTGTGTTCGCTGAACTCGGGTGTGGTCACCTTCTCACAGTCGGGGACGTGTGTGATTACGGCTGCGCAGTCGGGTGACACTGATTACAACGCGGCGTCATCGGTGACGCAGACGATTGTGGCGGGGAAGATTAACCAGACGATTTCGTTCCCGGCAATCACGGGGAAAGATTTTGATGACCCGGCGTTTAGTGCTGGGGCGAGTGTGTCGTCTGGTCGAACGGTGACGTATGCGACGTCAACGGGTTCGGTGTGTGCGGTGAATGCGTCTTCTGGTGTGGTGAGTATCAAGACGGTGGGCGATTGCACGGTGACGGCTTCGTCAGCGGGTGATGTCTCGTATGCGGCGGCGTCGGATGTGGCGCGCACGTTCACGATTAGCCCGGTTTTGGCGGGTAAGCCGTCGATTACGTCGGTGTCGTTTGGTGATTCTTCGGTGACGGCCGCGTTTGTGGCTCCGGGTTTTGTCGGTGGTGACGCGGTTGATGGGTATCAAGTGGTCGCGACGAGTTCTGGCGGTTCGGTGACGAAGCCGGATTGTTCGACGACGTCACCGTGCACGATTACCGGGCTGACTAATGGTGAGTCTTACACCCTCACGGTTGCGGCGATTAACTCGGCGGGTGTGGGTTCTGCTTCGGATACGTCGCCGTCGATTATTCCGGCGAGGATTGCGGATGCGGTGTCTGGTTTGGCGACTACTCCGGGTGATGGGCAGCTGGCGGTGTCGTGGACGGCTCTCACTGATGCTCAGGTAACTGCGGCAGGTGGCACGTTCACCCGCTATGACGTGTATCTGCGGGTGAATGGTGGTTCGTGGGGTTCGGCGGTCACACCGGATGGAACAAACAACCTTGCCACCCGCACGACAACTTCTTACACGTTCACGGGTTTGACGAATGGGACGGCGTATGACGTGAAGGTCGTCGCGATCACGAACGCGAACTCCGAGGAGCTCTCGTCGAATACCTCGACCGCGTTGGGTGTTCCGGCAACCGTTCCCGCCACTGTCTCCGGCCTGACCGCCACAGCCCTGTCCAACACGACTGCTTTGGCGTCGTGGAGTGCACCGGTTGATGATGGTGGTTCGGTGGTGACGGCGTATTCGGTGAATCTGTCGTGCACGTTTGTGAATGCGACGGACACGTTTTGTGAGCTTTCGGGGTTGACTGCTGGTTCGACGGTGACGGTGAGTGTGGGGGCGACGAACCTGATGGGGACGGGTTCAACGGTGTCGGTGTCGGTCACGATGCCCGGTGGTTCTTCGGGTTCTGGTGGTGGTTCTTCGGGCCCGCAGGTGGCGGCTGCGGCGACGAACGCACCTTTGGTTGTGCCTCGCCGGGTGATTGTCCCGGTTCAGCCAACACCGGTGCCGCGGTTGTTGGCGGCGCCGGTAAGGATTATCCCGGAGCGCGGGTTTGACCCTAATGCGGGTGCTAAAGCCCGCATTGGGGGTCAACCGGCGACGGTGACGAAGAAACCGTTGGGTGAGGGGGGTCTCTCGGTGGAGGTGGGGGCTTTCCAGTTGGGTCTTAAGCTCTCCACTCCGGGGTCGTCTGCGCCTTCTGCTGCCGGGCAGCGCAGTGATATTGATGTTCCCACTGGTGAGTCGACGAAGGTGTCGGGTGGTGGGTTGTTGCCGGGGTCGAGTTTGCAGGTGTGGTTGCCGGGGGTGACGGGGGAGAGCCCGCGGGAGTTGGCGCGGATTCCTGTGCAATCGGATGGCAGTTTTGCTTCAGAGTTGTCGTTTACTTCCCGCCAGTCGGAGACGCCTATCCCGATTGGCCGGCAGGTGATGCAGGTGACGGGTTATGACGAGCAGGGTAATCAGACGATTGTTGACATGGTGGTCAATATTGGGCAGGGTGCTCCAGCACCTGAGCCCAACAGGAGTGTGAACGAGCTGCCGGAGCTGTCTCCGGGTCAGTCGTTAGCGACATCGGCTGGTGTTCCTGAGACGGTCACCATTGAGGCTCGACCTGACGACCGAGAGGTAGCAGTGATGTCCGGTGCGTGGGCGTTCAGCGTTGCTCTGCCTGATGACGCAGGTGAGATCGAACAGGTGGATTCGGGTGCGACCATCACGATGGTTCAGACGAAGACTGCGACTGTTTCGGGGGAGGGTTTCCAACCAGAAACCCGGGTGGATATTTGGTTGTTCTCTGATCCGACCCTGTTGGGCAGTGTGATTGTGTCTGTTGATGGGTCATTCGCCGGTGAGGTCTACATGGATGCCCGGTATGCGACCCCTGGGGAGCACACGTTGCAGTTGCAGGGTGTTGCGGATGATGGGTTTATCAAGGCGGCGAATTTGGGTGTGGTGGTTCAGGAGCCGGTGTTGTTGACGGTGGAGGGTGCTGGTGGGTTGCTGTGGTGGGTTGTTGGGGTGTTCTTACTGGCTGTGCTGGTCATGGTGGTGTTGTTGGCCCGCAGGCGTCGCAGCGTCTAAACACGTTGTGCGATGTCCGTGCGACACGGAAAAACACTCGTTGCGCATAACAGCCTGAAACCGGGTATTCCGTCACGCAGCGTCTGGGTGCCTGTTGGCGTGCGCTAACCCCGCTGTACACATGGCAATCCGGGGTTTTTGCCCCGAGCCCTCGTAGCTCAGCGGATAGAGCAGAAGACTTCAGGGTTTCTGACTCCGCCCCTAGATCGCACTGGTTACAGGGTAGTAGGGGAGTGGGGTGGGGTCGTGCGATTCGCGTGCGATCTCGTTTTGTGTCTATTAATGGCGCGAAAGAAACGAAAACAGAGGTCGTGCGGACAAAGCGAATTCGGACAGCTGGCGACTCAATCCAGAGCTCAACAGTTCCGCTCTCGACAAGTCAATTCGAACCATAAGGTTCTTGAGTTTGATGTATTCGGAAAGGGGATGGTCGGCGTAGTCGTTGAAACCGCGTGGCATTGTCTTTGTTGCATCGCTCGAATCCAGAGATAGCCCTGCGGACTGAAGTTCATCTAGGCAAGCCCTGAAATCTGGTTCCTTCTCGAGCATTGCTGTGCGCAGTTCTCCGAGTCGTTCTGTTGATGGTTTATAGAGACCGCCGACAGCAAATAATCCATCCTCCTCAAGGTGGAAGTAGAGCAATGCAGTGGCTTCGGACTTCGTCCCGTCTGGTGTCAGGAGCCCAGAAACATGTGTGTTGTAGGGGGATTTGTCCGAAGAGAACCTCACATCCCTGTTAACCCGGAACATTGTTTTTTCCCCACCGGAATAGGGCAGGTCAGTGGAGAGTAAGTGTGACGATATTTCTTCCAGCATTTCGGCAAACGGTCTTCTCACGACCGATTCATACGTGGACTTGTTTTCCATGAACCACTCTTTCGAGTTGTTTACCGAGAACTGTTCCAAAACATCAAAAGTTTGCTGGGTAAATGCCATTGATCCTACTCATTTCGGCTACTCTGTTGGACAGGCTAATAACTATTGAACATAATGTCCAAAAAAGCAAGTTATCCTTCGAGTAAAGGACGCATCATGGCCGAGCCTAACGATCCTCGAGTAGTCCGGACAAGGACAGATGTGGCCAAAGCTGCCCTTGACATTCTGTTGTCAGAGGGCTGGACAGGGCTTACCCATGGACGTGTGGCCAAGCACTCGGGTTATTCCAGAGCGACCATTTACACACATTGGCCAACTCAGATGGATTTAGCGCGAGATGCTTTTGCAGCCTACGAGGAAATGCCGCATTTCTTGCCGACAGGAGACCTTCGTGCTGACCTCACGGGTGAGGTCCAGAGTTTTGTTGATGCCATGGTGAACTATCACTTGGATAGAGGGCTCTCGATGCTCGCAGAAAAGGCACAAACCTCTGCAGAAGTGTCAGAAATAAGAGACCGCTTTGTTGCCGCCGGCGAAGGCCCGATGCGACAAACCCTAGATGCGGTAGAGAAACCTGAATTTCGTGAGGCGGCGACGCTGATGCTCTGCGGGATGGTCACCCACTCTGTCCTGATGCACGGCCGCGCCCCCGATTCTTCGGTCCTGTCCTCTGCAGTTGATCTCGTTATTTCTGGCGCGAAGCTCGAGTCGTGAACCCTGATCGCTTTCAAAAAGTGGAGGTGGCCAGCGCTGCGCAACTGCGGAGCTGGCTGGAGCGCAACTACGCCCAGTCTGATTCTGTGTGGCTAGTCACCTTCAAGAAAGTACAGGCGGACAAATACCTCTCTCGCGAAGAAGTCTTGGACGAACTTATTGCTTTTGGATGGATAGATGGCGTGCGAAGTCAAGTAGATGAAGTTCGCACAATGCAGCTCATTTCTCCCCGAAAAACTAAGCCGTGGGCAAAAAGCTACAAGCTTCGAGCGGAAAGGTTGATTCTCGAGGGGAAAATGCATTCGGCAGGTCTGGTGAGCGTTGAGGAAGCAAAGCGCGGCGGTGGTTGGGATGAGATGAACGACGTCGACGACTTATTCGTTCCGCCCGATCTTGAAGCGGCCTTGGACAAGAAAGTTCCCGCCCGGCTCTATTTCGAGGCTTTTCCAGAGTCTGTCAAGCGCAACATATTGCGATGGATTGCTTCAGCGAAAACCGCCGAGACAAGAGCGCGCCGTGTCAATCAGACCGCTATGCAGGCATCCGTGAACAAGAGGGTCGACAGCCACAGCTGAACAAACGCCGACGCAACACTCTTGCCATCCCGATCTCCTCGAATAGGGTTCTGCAATGAAACAGGTGGAAACCTTCACAAACAGGGCATCCCTTCACCTCAGGGGCAAGCGCCTGTCTGTGGCCGATGGCTCCGCTGTACACTTGTGTTTGCGGGGTTTTTGCCCCGAGCCCTCGTAGCTCAGCGGATAGAGCAGAAGACTTTCCGACTACAGACCCCGCCCCCGCATCGCACTGCCTAAAGGGTAGTGGGGGAGAAGTGGCGGGTCGTGCGACTGGCGTGCTCGTTCGGGATTCTCCGGAGCACTTCAAGGTCGGGGCGTGAGCCGGTAGGATTTATGAAGGTTTTTTTTGGGTCTGTCGGGGATTGCTTGAGGGTGTGGAGCATATGGCAGGGTCCGCTCGTGCTCAAAGTTGGGCAGCATCGCGTTCGCACGCTGGGGCCGTTGATTCGGTGCCCCGTTTTGTGGGCAGCAGTCGGGTACCTGTGTCGCGCCTCATGGCGGCAATCCTCATCGTTGGTCTCGTCGGTGCGCTGTTCACCCCCGCCGCAACTGCCGAGGCGTCGGGCTTCACGACTACCACTATCTCGAGTGTTGGCGCAGAGCCCTCAGGTGTTGCCGTGTCGCCCGATGGCCGGACCGTCTACGTAACGAATTTTGCGGACGATTCGATCAGTGTCATCGACACGACAGACAATTCTGTGTCGACGATTAGCTCGGTGGGTAACGGGCCCTACGGTATCGCTGTCGCCCCGAGTGGCGACTACCTGTATGTGTCCCTCTACAACGAGGACAAGCTTCGGGTTATCAGGACGTCAGATAACGCTTTGATCGCGAACCCTTCGGTGGGGGATAAGCCCTACGGTGTTGCCGTCTCGCCGGATGGGTCAACGGTCTATGTTGCGAACATAGACAGCTCCAGTGTGAGCGTTGTGAGTACCTCGTCAAATACGCGTACCGACACCATCTCTACGGACTCTTCACCTCACGGGTTAGCGGTGTCGCCCGATGGGTCGAAGTTGTACATCACCATGAGAGTGGCCAGTGGGAGGGTTCGCGTGGTGAACACCTCTACCGAAATCCTGGAAGCAAACATTGCTGTTGGCAGTAATCCCACTCAAATCGCTTTGGCCCCCGATGGCGCCAAAGCCTACGTGACTAACTATGGCGACGATTCGGTGAGCGTCATTACCACATCCGATAATTCTGTGAGCACCGTCACGGGAGTGGGGAGCGGACCCTTTGGGGTCGCTGTGTCACCCGACGGGGCGACGGCATATATTGCGGCGAGAAACGCAGACAGGGTAGTAACCCTCTCCACCTCGTCAGGTGCTGTGACGGGCCAAATTGCGGTCGCTGAAGGGTCCCTGCCGGTCAGCATCGCCCCTTTGCCCGACGGGACAGGCGTGTTCGTTGCAAACTATGGCGGGGACACCGTAAGTCGACTGGATGTCACTCCAAGCGACGATTCGTCCCTTTCTGTGCTCGCCCTCAGCGAAGGGACTTTGTCGCCGTCGTTTGCGTCGGGAACCACCTCGTACTCGGCGAGTGTCGCCAATAGCGTGAACTCGATAACAGTCACCCCGACAACGTCTGATGCTGGTTCGAGCGTGACGGTGAATGGCGGGTCTGTTGCCTCAGGGGCAGCGTCGTCCGCTGTTGCGCTTTCGGTCGGGTCAAACACGGTCAACGTTGTGGTGACGGCCGCTGATTCCTCAACCACGACCTATACGGTGACGGTCACTCGTGCCGGAGCAGTATCGAGTGGTGGTGAATCAGGCGACTCGTCAGGGAGCTCCTCATCAGAAGCAACCGTGAGTGCGTCCGAGGTTCCCCCACTCGCAGCGCGTCGGACTGTTGTGACACCGGACCCGGGACCGGAAGTGACGCCGGTCAGTGAGCCCGTTGATTTGGGTGGTCCAGAGGGTGGGGTCCGTGCACTGGTGGGCGGTATTGAAACACCTCTTCGGGTGACCGAGGGTGGGCCTGACAAGTGGTCGATTGATGTGGGTGGTTTTGGTGTGGAAGTTGATTCACCTGGTGGAAACGCTGGTGAGGCCCGAGATTCTGATGATTTAGGGCAGAAGGCTCTTGAAATTCCGCGGGGGCGAGTTGCGCAGATGAGAGGTTCCGGTGCCCTGCCGGGTTCTCTCGTGCAGGTGTGGCTGACAGGGCGGCAAGGGGAGTCTCGGGAAATCGGGAGAGTTCGCGTCGCGGACGATGGGGGATATAGCTATCAGCTCAGTCCCGATGCCGGAAGTTCGGACAGCCCGGCTGCGATCGGGCGTCAGATTCTTCAGCTGGTGGGGGTCAACGATGAGGGCTTGCAAACAGTGATTGGTATTCCGATTGTGATTGCCCAAGGTGTCCCGACACCTGAGATGAACCGGGTTACCGGTGAGTTACCTGTTCTCTCAGCAGGGATGGCGCTTGGGACATCTGGTGGCTTGCCAGAAGCGATTTCGATCGTGGGTTTCCCGGATGACGGTGTGGTCGCGGTTGAAGGAACCCAATGGTCTTTCAGTGTGCGCACTGATTCGCAGAGTGGTTCAGTAGAGAACCTCGCGGATGGCGCTCTTCTTCGTTTCGAACGAGGTTCTGTCGCTTTGGCAACGGGGTCGGGTTTTGTTCCGGGGACCGTGGCAACGGTCTGGCTGTTCTCGGATCCGACCTTGATGACGTCAATCGTGGTCGCTGATGATGGCTCCTTCTCGTCGGAATTCCTTGTTGATGCCAGTGTTATTTCTCCCGGTAGCCACACCCTGCAGGTTCAAGGTGTGGGCTCTGATGGGTTCATTAAGGCCGCGAATTTGGGTGTGCTTGTGGAGCAGCCTGTTGAGGTGACGACTGAGAGCGCGAGTGGACTGTTGTGGTGGATTGTTGGTGCGTTCCTGCTCGTTCTGCTGGTCATGGTGTTGTTGCTGGCCCGGAGGCGTCGCGGCGCCTAAACGAGTCGTGCGACCTGCGTGCAACAGGAAACGACACTGTTTGATCCGAAACTGCACAAAACCGCATAAAACCGGGCGTTCCGTCACACAGTGTGTGAGTGCCTGTTGGTGTGC
>JAOHDU010000027.1 GCA_028096805.1 Pontimonas sp. | reverse complement strand
TCGACAAGAGGAACTCCAGGAGCTCATTCACTCCGTCACAGAGTTTGGGGTCTTGCAACCCATCGTTGTGCGGCCCTTGGACCCACCTCAGGGGGATGTCGCTTTCGAATTGATCATGGGCGAGAGGCGCCTTCGGGCATCTATCGCAGCCGGGCTCAAGACGATTCCGGCCGTGGTGAGGAACACCTCGGATGACGCCATGTTGCGGGACGCGCTGCTGGAGAATCTCCACCGCGCAAACTTGAACCCGCTAGAAGAAGCATCCGCTTATCAACAGCTGCTGTCGGATTTCGGGATCACTCAAGACGAGCTAGCGACCCGCATTGGTCGCTCACGGCCTCAAGTGACGAACACGTTGAGACTGTTGCGTCTACCGGAAGCTCTCCAGGCCAAAGTGGCCGCGGGAGTGTTGAGCGCCGGCCATGCGCGAGCGCTGCTGGGGGTAGAGGATCCAGGAGCCCAGGCAGCTCTAGCAAAAAAGATTGTGGATCAAGCCCTCACGGTCCGTCAGGCAGAGGAAGCTGCCGGGGTAGTGAAAACCCCGACCAGTAAGCGCAAGGTTCGTGGAGGCGGTCGCAGCGAGCATCTTGCAGAGATTGCCGATCGCATGGGAGATCGCCTCAATACGCGGGTGACGATTAGTTTGTCGAAGACCAAAGGAACGATGGCGATTGATTTCGCTACGGTAGCGGACCTCAATCGGATTCTCGCGGAGCTGGGGGAGCCGGGTTTCGGAACTAGCGACGGCTAGCGGACTCGACGAGCGCGGCGTAGACGCTGCTGACGTCATATCCTGCGGAATCAAGCGCTAGCACCGTGCTTGATGTTTCCGTGAGTCCGGGCATAGTGCTGGCCTCCAAGAACCACGGCGTTCCGGCCTCATCCACCATAAAATCGACCCGGGCGAGGTCGCGGAGGCCGAGGGCCTCAAAGGCTTGCGTTGCTGATTCTTGTAAGCGGGAAACCGTAGTGGCATCAAGCCGTGGCGGGGTGAAAAACTTTGTGGCCCCGGCGGTGTAGCGAGCTTCAAAGTCGTAATGACCAGAGAGCGGTTCGATTTCCACCGGCGTGATCGCGCTGGGGCCATCTCCTGTGTCGATGATGGTCACGCACGCCTCCGTTCCGATGATTCGCTGCTCGACGAGGGCGCTGTCAGCATAGGTGAAAGCATGAACCATGGCTTTGCGCAGGTCCTCGGTGGAGTCCACCCAGCTCACGCCCTGAGCGGAGCCGCCAAGAGCGGGTTTCACCACCAACGGCAGCCCGAGGTGCTCAGAGACGGTGTCGAGCACGCTTTCTGCGCCCAACTCGCGAAATGCGTCACGCGAGAGAGTGATGGACGCCGCGCTGGAGACCCCGGCCCGTTCAACCAGAGTTTTGGCCACCGGTTTATTCCAGGCCAGACGGGTTGCTTCGCCTGTCGATCCCACGTAAGCAAGGCCCAGCATGTCCAGAAGCCCGCGAAGAGCGCCATCCTCTCCAGACGCTCCGTGAAGGACGGGCCACACCACCTCGGGGGCGTCCGCTGTGAGAGCGGCAATCAGCTGGGCGTCAGGGTCCCGCAGTGACACATCTAAGCCGTGAGCCATTAACCCGTCGGCGACTCGACGGCCGGATTTGAGCGATATGTCGCGTTCGTGAGAAATTCCGCCGGAAAGCACGAGGACGCGACGTGCGGCGGCCATCAGGTGACCTCAGGTGGTGGGGCATCCAAGCTGGCCGACACCGAGGTGTTGGTGGGACCAAAAGTTTCCAGGAGTTCGAGCTCTTCGGCGATGACGCGAGAGAGCCGCTTAATTCCCTCTTCGATGAACGAGGGCTCCGGGTAGCAGAACGCTAGCCGGAGGTTCGCACGGCCGTCACCGTTGGCGTAGAACGCGGTGCCCGGGGTGTACGCCACGAGTTCTTTCACCGCCCGGGGGAGCATCTCTTTGGAGTCCAAACCCTCCGGCAAAGTCAGCCAGAGGTAAAACCCTCCGGTGGGGGTGGTGTGCGGGATATCGGGTGCGTACTGCGCCAAAGCGGCCACCATCGCGTCTCGGCGTTCACGATATAAACCGCGGAAGGTATCGATTTGGCCCTTCCAGTCGTGGCTCTCAAAATACTCGGCAAGGATCATCTGCGAGAAGGAGCTGGGCGAAAGAATCGCAGCCTCGGAGGCTAAAACAAGCTTTTCTCGAATACCGTGGGGGGCCACCACCCAGCCGACGCGCAAACCCGGCGCGAAGGTCTTGGAGAACGAGCCCAGATAGATCACCCCGGACTCGTCCGCCGAACGAATAGCGTGCGGTGGCGCCCTGTCGAACCACAGCAGACCGTAGGGGTTGTCTTCCACTACCAGAATGCCTTCGGCCTGTGCAATATCGAGAATTTCCAGTCGTCGCGCCGCTGAGAGCGTGACCCCTGCGGGGTTTTGGAAATTAGGAATCAGATACAAGAACTTAATCGGGATCTTGAGTGCCCGGAGGTTGGCAATACGCTCCCGCAGCGACTGAGGGATCATGCCTTCGTCGTCCATCGCAACGTGCTCCACGCGCGCCTGGTAGGAGCGGAAAACTCCCATAGCTCCAACGTAACTGGGGGATTCGGCAAGAATCGCGTCACCAGGGTTGATGAACAGCTTGCTAATCAAGTCAAGGCCTTGCTGGGACCCCGTGGTGACGACAATGTCGTCCACTCCGGCGCGGATACCCTCGAGAGCCATGATGTTCATAATGTGCTCGCGAAGCTCCGGAAGCCCCTGCCCTGAACCGTATTGAAGCGCTTGCGGACCAGCATTGCCGAGCACCCGTTGGACCGTTTTGGTGACGTTGTCGAAAGGCAGGGCCGCAACAAACGGCATTCCTCCGGCCAAGGAGACCACTTCGGGCCTGTTGGCGACGGCAAAAAGCGCACGAACTTCGCTGGCCGTCAGGCCCGAGGCGCGCTCGGCATAGTTGTCGAACCACGGGTCGAGAGAAATTCCCGATGGGTTAGACATCACGTCACCCCTTGCGGTCGTTGGACAGTTACGTCAGGCTAGCCGTTTTCGCGGCCCACCGACAGGGTGTTAGCCAATAAATTCTTGGATTTCCGCTTCCAATGCGGGCTTTGGCTTGGCCCCAATCACGGTCTTCACCACTTCGCCACCCTTGAACACCTTCATCGTGGGGATCGACGTGATTTGGTACTGCATGGGGATTTCGGGGTTCTCATCGACGTTCATCTTCACGACGTCGATCTTGTCCGAGTATTCGCTCGCAATTTGGTCCAAAATCGGCGAGACAGCACGGCAGGGGCCGCACCACTCGGCCCAAAAATCAACCATGATGGGCTTGTCGCTGGCGAGCACATCGCTGGCAAACGAGGCGTCGGTGACGGCACGGGCTTCACTCATGTTTTTCTCCTTGGTCGGGGTTTAGGAAAGAGACTCGAGATAGTGCTGCGCATCGAGCGCAGCGGTGCACCCCGAGCCGGCGGCGGTAATGGCTTGCCGGTAGGTCGAATCGATGACATCACCAGCGGCAAACACCCCGGTGAGGTTGGTGTGAGAGGTGCGGCCCTCCACGGCGATCGTGCCCTCGTTGGTGAGCTCGAGCTGGCCGTGGACGACGTGCGTCCGCGGGTCAGAACCGATAGCGATGAACAACCCGCTGACATCGAGGGTGGTTTCGCTCCCGGACGTAGCATCCACAATGCCGATACCGCTGACGAGGTCGTCGCCGTAAATGTGCTCGACGGTAGCGTTCAGGATGAACTCAATCTTCGGGTCGTTGCGCGCGCGATCCAGCATCGCGGCGGAAGCTCGGAGGTTCTCTGAGCGGTGAATGAGATACACCTTGTCGGCGAACCGGGTCAAAAATGTTGCTTCCTCCATAGCGGAGTCACCGCCACCCACGACAGCCACAGTCTTCTCGCGATAAAAAGCTCCGTCGCACGTTGCGCACCAGGACACGCCATAGCCACTGAGTCGGTCCTCATCGGGGATACCAAGTTTGCGGTACGCAGAACCAGAAGCAACAATCACAGCTTTGGCTTCTACGACCTCTTTGTTGCCGAGCGTGATCTTTTTGACCGGACCTTCCAGCTCCACAGACACCACATCGTCGTACATGATCTCTGCACCGAAGCGCTCCGCCTGCTTCTGCATGGACATCATGAGCTCGGGGCCCATGATCCCTTCCGGGAAGCCGGGGAAGTTATCGACGTCGGTGGTGTTCATGAGGTCGCCGCCAAATTCGACCGAGGAAGCCACGACCAGAGGGTTCAGGCTCGCTCGGGCGGCGTAGATAGCGGCGGTGTAACCGGCAGGACCCGATCCGATGATGACAAGCTCTCGCATGACGCTTCTTCCTCTGTGCGAAACCCTCAGTCTAGGACGAGTGTGCAGGTAATCACTGTGAAGCGCGCCTAGAGGAGATCTGGCGCACAAGGCCGCGCAGTTCCGGTTCCCGCAACAGATAGAGAGCCAGCACGTAGACAATGACCATCGCGACGGTGATCACCATTCCCACACCGATAGCAGTAAGAGCACCGGAGCTGACAACACCGTCGCTGGCACTGCCACCAAACGACCACAGGACCGCGACACCGGCTACGGAGGCGGGCAGGGCGGCCAGCGCATAAACCAGGTAGGAGCGTCCCAGGCTGCGGTAGGAAAACCCGCCGAGTTTCCGGGAGAGCACAGCCAGGGCAATGATGGTTTGAATCACGCCGGCGATGCTGGTGGAGAGCGCCAGACCAAAAGCGATCATGGGGCTTGGCAGTGTGGCAACAATCAGGGCAAGGGCAATAAACACCGCGGATTGTGAGACCTGAAGGAAGAACGGCGTTCGGGTGTCCTCGAGGGCGTAAAAAACCCGCTGCACGACAAACAGAACACTAAAGGGCACCAATCCTGCGGAGTAGAGCATGATCACCAAGGCCATGTCCCCCACGGAGCTGGGATTGGTCCCAAACTGGCGGGCAAAGGGCAGCGCGACGGTGATGAGGCCCACGGAAGCGAGCACCATGAACGCGCCAATGCGGGCCAGGGAGCTGCGAATATCCGCGGCGAGTGCTGGCGTGTCACCGTCCCTCGCGTGGGTCGCCATTCTGGTGAAATAGGCGGTCGCGAGCGATACCGCTACGACCGAGTGGGGCAGCATAAAAATGAGCCAGGAAAACCGGAGGATTGCAAGGCTTGGCGCATCGCTGCCTGCTGCCAGGGTGGCCACGTTGACTTGCACAATCCCCGCGATTTGGGCGACCACGATCATGCCAAACATCCAGCTGGCTGCTCGCCCCGTTGTGCCCAAACCAACCCCGCGCCAGACAAAATCCGGTCGATAACTCAACCCCGCACGTCGCCAGAAGGCGAAAAGAATAAAGGCTTGAGCGGCAACACCGAGGGTCGCGGAACCCGCCAACACCATAACCATCGAGGGTGTCCACGCAAACGCGTTGGCCGTGTCCACCCCGGGAAAGATCTGGGAAAACGCGATGAGCCCCGCCATGGCCACGAGGTTGTTGATCGCTGGAGCCCAGGTGAAGGGGCCAAATACCTTGCGGGCGTTGAGAACTTCACCGAGCAGGCTGTACAGCGCGTAAAAAAGGATTTGCGGCAAACACCAGTAGGCAAAGGCGGTAGCGAGAGCAAGTTCCTGCTCGGAGAGACCTCGAGCGGCCCCACCACCCTGTTGGGCATAGAGCGCAACCAGCGCGGGAGCGAGCAGGGTGGCGATGACCGCGACAAGAAGAAACAAAACAAAACCGAACGTGACGATTTTGTTGATGAACCCTTGGCCGCCATCTTTGTCCAACCCTGCCCTCACAATGTGAGGCACGAGGACGGCACTTAACACTCCCCCGGCAACAAGAGCGTAAATGTTGTTGGGAAGTTGGTTCGCTAGGGCGAAAGTGTCCGCTCCGGAGCCCACAATTCCCAGCGTCCTGGCCAAGATGATGGCGCTGATGAAGCCGAGAATTCGGGAGACCACGGTTCCCGACGCCAACCTCATGCTGGCTTTGCCGATACCGGAGCTACTCACGCGGGCACGTCCGTCTCTTTACGACGCCGCTGGATTGCTCGGAACACTCCGAAGGCAAAGGTTCCCCCCACCACAATCGCCAGAACAAAAGAGATCACACCCTCCCAGCCGGCACGGATCGTGATAGGGATCGTCACCACTTCCCCAATTTGTTCCCCACCCTGGGAGAGCAGAGTGAATTCGACGGGAGTCGTCCCGTTGGCGAGCGACTGGACGGGAACCAGCGTTCTCGCCGCGCTACCGGCGGGGACCAACAGTTCCACGCGCGGGTTTTCCAGCGCAAGGATGGCCGTCGTTGGGCGCACGACAAGAGTCACCCGAACGTCGGAGGGGAGGTCGTTTTGCACCGAGACGGGGAGAGAGGTTTGATCCGCGAGCACGGTGATCGCGGATCCCTGCTCCACGCGAACCGAGTTGTGGAACTCTCGCGAATCCTCTTGCGCCCGCTGCCATTCCGACGCTAAACCGTTGGGATCTTCACTCCAGGTGGACGACAACAGAGCCTGGTATCGCGTCCAGCGTCCAAAAACGGCACCTTCAGGGTCGGCAGCAATCGTTGCGAAGGCGACATCGCTTTCCCACAGCGCCTTAATGCTTTGGACGAAGTCGGTTCGATCCCGACTGGGCGGTACCGTCACGACACCATCCAGCGTTTCTGTCGCGGGTGCCTCCAGCGGCACCGCTACGGTTTCGGCAACGCTTAGTGCGCTAAAACCCTCCAATACCGATTCAATGCGCGGCGCTATGGCGGTGGCAGGGAGGCGTCCGGTGCTAAACACCAGAATGTCCGGATTGCCCACAATCGCTCGGAAGGCGATGATTCCCGCTGCCCGTTGAAGGTCGGCCTGCGCCTCCAGGACGGTGGGGGCCTGCAGCGCATCCCGCGCAATTGAGGAGAGTTCGGCATCGACACGAATAATTCGAGCGTCGCCCACAGACATCACCGCTCGGTCCGAAGGCAAGCTTTCGCTGGAGAGCAAAACCGCGGAGGCAGACCGCGTGGCGAGGGTGGCAATGTTTTCGTCGCTAATCGCGGTGCCGTGCACCCACGGGTATTCGCCCAATCGTGCATACACGAGGGTGTCAATATCGAGGGAGGCTAGCGGGTCCGCGTCCGCCCACGGCAAACCGAACTGTGCCAAACCCAGGGATCCCAGCCCCGAAGCCCACTGGAGCGACTCCAGGGGTGCTTGATCCCCCAGCACGGTGATGGAGCTGGTGATGCGCGAGTCAATCGCGAGAGTGGCGGGGTAGCGCTCGAGCGCATCCGTCACCACGTCGAGCGGACCACCAGCGATGGTGAGCGCTTGCAGCTCCTCCGGCCGCAACGCGACTCCCCCGGAAGCGGCGGTAGTCAGGCTGACGATCGGGGCAATAGGCGCTGTGCCCAACAGTGTTCCCGCGGGCTTGAGAACGATGAGTTGTCGATTACTGAGCTGGCGGAGGCTGGGTGTGGGATTACCCGGTTGCAGATAGGTGGCCTCGACGCCAAACACCCCCGCTGGGGGAAGGGGGAGCGGCTCGAGGTCCAGCGGAGACTCGGATTCGCCCTCCGATACTGCCGCAGCTATATCGGGGAGATCGGTGGGCGAGAGGGTGAAGGGCAGTTCGCGAGATTCAAGTTGAGGAACTTCCGGGGTGGCGAGCCGGGCCAGCTCTGTTGCGACCGGGTCACTGGAGCCTTGGATAAAGCGGCGGATTTGATCCTCGCTACTAAACGCCGTGTCCGTCAGGGTAAGACGCACCTCGCCTTCACGCAGCGCTCCGGTCTCATCCGATCGCAGGAGGATGCTCAGATTTCCGCCCACGAGGGGGTCGATGATGCCGCCGCCCTCGGCGATGATGTCCACGCGAGCGGCAGAGCGCACAGTGTCGGCGTAAGCGGGTGTTGTGAGGACCGCGACGAGGCCGACAGCAAACCCGGCGGAGACTGCTGAGCGAGCAAGGCGAGCTCGGAGGGGGAGCGGGTGATTACCCACGCCTAGAAGTCACCGTCCCCAGAGCTGGCATGCATTCGAGTCTAGACTCTGAACACTATGTCGAGCGTTGCCGAAGCAGTCGAAAAACTGCGCGAACTGGTCGCTCGGGAGCCCATCAAGAGCCTTGCGGAGGCCTTTGAGAAGGCGGGTTTCGAGCTGGCCCTGGTTGGCGGCCCTGTCCGAGATGCGTTTCTCGGTCGGGAGGTTCACGACCTCGACTTCACCACGTCAGCGCGACCGGACGACATTGAGCGGCTCGTTCGCCCGCTCGCTAAAGCGGTCTGGGACGTGGGGCGTGACTTTGGAACGATTGCCGCCCAGATTGGGTCGGACACTTTTGAAATCACGACCTACCGCTCCGACGTCTACGACGGTTCGAGCCGCAAACCTGACGTAGCTTTTGGCGATTCCTTGGAGGCGGATTTAGAGCGCCGCGACTTCACCATGAACGCCATGGCACTGACCCTCCCGGGACTCCAGCTGGTTGACCCCTTCGGAGGTTTGGAGGACCTGCTCGCACTGTCGTTGACGACACCGGTGGCCCCGGAAATCTCGTTCGGTGATGACCCACTCCGGATGATGCGTGCCGCCCGTTTTTCCAGCCAGCTCTCGGCTCGTATTGCGCCTGCGACCGCGGAAGCGATGACCGCTATGGCCTCTCGCATCGCGGACATCTCCGCTGAGCGCGTACGCGACGAGCTGGTCAAGATTCTGTCGTCCGGTGACCCCCGGCCCGGGCTGGAGGCGCTCGTGGACAGCGGGATCGCCGAGTTCGTTCTCCCGGAGCTGCCGGCGCTTCGCTTGGAAACTGACGAGCACGCCCACCACAAAGACGTTTATCAACACACCCTTACTGTGGTGGAGCAAGCAATCGACGAAGAGCAACGCAGAACACCCGATGCTGATCCTGATGTGGTGCTTCGCATAGCCAGCTTGCTCCACGACATCGGAAAGCCCGCCACGCGCCGGTTTGAAGGCGGCGCGGTGACCTTTTACCACCACGACGTCGTGGGCGCGAAGCTGGCTAAAAAGCGCCTCACAGCGTTGCGTTTCGACAAGGACACGATTGCTGCGGTCTCGCGCTTGATTGAGCTTCACCTGAGGTTTTTTGGCTACGCGGACCAAGCCTGGTCCGACTCCGCGGTGCGGCGGTATGTGCGCGACGCGGGAAGTGAGCTAGCGAGACTTCACATCCTTGTTCGCGCGGACGTGACCACGAGGAATCGGCGAAAAGCAGATCGGCTTTCCTTTGCCTACGACGACCTGGAGGCTCGGATCGCGGAGCTCTCCCAGCAAGAAGAGTTAGACAAAATTCGTCCCGACTTAGACGGGGAAGCCATTATGCGGATTTTGGGCATCTCCCCTGGCCGGGAAGTCGGTGAGGCGTATCGGTTCCTGCTGGAAATGCGCCTTGACGAAGGCGAACTCGGCGCGGAGGAAGCGACGCGCCGCTTGAAGTCCTGGTGGGCAAGCCGATAAGGCCTTGCTCACCCCGTTTCTTCCGCCTAGACTAGGGAAGTTGTCTGCTCGCAGACACAGCACTATCCCTCCTGTTGCAGAAATCCTGTAACCGCTAGTCCGAAGGAGGTGGGGTAACCGTGCACGATTACGAACTGATGGTCATTCTCGACCCAGACATCGATGAGCGTACTGTCGCTCCCAGTCTCGAAGGCTTCCTCGAGGTCATCCGGAAATCCGGTGGCAACGTGGAGAACCTTGACATCTGGGGCAAACGACGCTTGTCGTATGAGATCAACAAGAAGAGCGAAGGTATCTACGCCGTTGCCAACTTCAACGCTTCACCTGACGCAACTGCGGAACTCGACCGCCAGCTGCGGCTCAGCGAAGCTGTTATGCGCACCAAGGTGATGCGTCAGGACGAAGCCGTGGTTCGCCTCGGCGCCCCTGAAGAATCGCCTGTTGCCCAGAAGGTGTCCCTCTCCGGCGGCCCGAAGCGCCGCAAGTCGGAGTAAGCCATGGCTGGAGACACCATCATCACTGTGGTGGGCAACCTCACCGCTGACCCCGAACTTCGTTACACACAAAACGGCATTGCCGTGGCGAACTTCACGATTGCGTCGACCCCTCGTTCTTTTGACCGCGCTAGCGGTGAATGGAAAGACGGCGAGGCTCTGTTCATGCGCGCTAGCGTGTGGCGCGAGTTTGCCGAGCACGTAGCGTCATCGCTCACGAAGGGCGCTCGCGTTGTGGCCTCTGGCCGCTTGCGTCAGCGTTCTTACGAGACCAAAGAGGGCGAGAAGCGCACCTCGATCGAGCTGGATGTCGACGAAATCGGCCCTAGCCTTCGGTATGCCACCGCACAGGTTCAGCGCCAGTCATCTGGCGCCAAGAGCGCTGGCGCGGTTGATGGCTCCTGGAGTTCCCCGGATGCTGGTGGCCAAACCCAAGATCCTTGGGCCAACGCCGCTACTTCTTCGGCACCTCCCGTCGAGGACGCACCCTTCTAACACTCACGGCGCTCGCGCGCCTTTAACAAGAAAGATCAGACCATGGCAGGAAAATCCAGCGGCGACCGCCGCAAACCCCGTATGGGCAAGGGCGGGAAGCCTCAAGCTCCCGTCAAGCCCATCACCGTGGGAGTTATCGATTACAAAGATGTCGCAACCTTGCGTCGCTTCATCTCGGAGCGTGGAAAAATCCGCGCTCGCCGCATCACCGGAGTCTCGGTTCAGGAACAGCGCCTTCTTGCTAAGGCGATCAAAAATGCACGCGAGATGGCCTTGCTGCCATACGCAGGCGCCGGACGCTAGGGGACATCATGGCAAAACTTATTTTGACCAATGAGGTCCAAGGGCTCGGAACAGCCGGCGACGTTGTGGATGTGAAGAACGGGTACGCCCGGAACTTCCTCATCCCTCAGGGGTTTGCGGTTGCGTGGAGCAACGGCGGACAGAAGCAGGTCGATCAGATCAAGAATGCTCGCCAGGCGAAAGCCCAGGCCAGCACTGAAGATGCTGCCGCCCTGAAGGCTGCTCTTGAGAAGAGCCCCATCAGCATCGCAGTGAAGGCTGGTAAGACCGGCCGCCTGTTTGGTTCGGTGACCCGCACCAGCATTGTGGGGGCGATTGAAGCTGCCGGCATCACGGGTGTTGACAAGCGCGCAATCGAAATTCCGCAAGCCGTCAAGACGGTCGGCAACTTCGAGGCGCTCATCACCATCCACGAGGGAATCGTGGCAAACGTGAAACTCTCCGTGGTGGCCGAAAAGTAGGACATTTCCGCACAA
>JAOHDU010000026.1 GCA_028096805.1 Pontimonas sp. | reverse complement strand
GTCGTAGTGGGGGCGCAGCAGTTCCTCTCCGGGCGTAGCGACGATGTGGAGCGCAAGAGCCGGCTGACGGACTTCTTGTCCCGCCGACTCGACATCGTCCCGCACTACGACGGTCTCAAGTTCCGGATTCCCCACGAGGGCCGCCGTGCGTTCACCCCGGTCTTGGTCGTCTTGATTTCTTTGGGAACCGCTGACGTCATTTTTGCTGTGGATTCGATTCCCGCGATCTACGGGATTACCGAAAGCCCGTTCATTGTGTTCACCGCCAACGTGTTTGCGCTGATGGGGTTGCGGCAGTTGTATTTCCTTTTAGGCCACCTGATCGACCGGCTGGAGTACCTTCACCTGGGTATTGCGTTCATCCTGACCTTCATCGGGCTAAAGCTCGTGTCACATGCTTTGCACGAAAACCAACTGTCGTTCCTCAACCAGGGGCAGGGTTTTCCCTGGGCGCCGGATATCGGCACGTGGGAGTCTCTGATCGTGATCGTGCTTGCTATGGGGGTCGCCGTGGGGGCTAGCATCATCAAACTTCGGCGGGACAAAACCCACGCTTCATCACGGGCTCCCCGGGCACCCCTGAGCTAAGCTAGAGCCCGCTGCAGCGCCCGTTAGTGACGGCGCCACACGTGTTTCGGGGAAGGAGGGCATCGTTATGGCTCCACGCACGCTCGCCCAAAAACTCTGGGACGACCACCTCGTAGCCCGCGGTTCCGAGGGCGAACCCGATCTGCTCTACATCGACCTCCACCTGGTTCACGAGGTCACCAGCCCGCAGGCCTTTGATGGGCTTCGCCAGGCCGGTCGCGCTGTCCGCCGGCCTGACCTGACCATTGCCACCGAAGACCACAACACCCCCACCATTAACATCGACAAACCGATCGCGGAGCCCACCTCGAGGATCCAAATCGAAACGCTGCGCTCCAACTGTGAAGAGTTCGGGGTTCGGCTTCACTCCCTGGGCGATATTGAACAGGGCATCGTGCACGTGGTGGGACCACAGCTGGGATTGACGATGCCCGGCATGACCGTTGTGTGTGGCGATTCCCACACCTCGACGCACGGCGCCTTTGGGGCCATGGCGTTTGGAATCGGAACCAGCGAAGTCGAGCACGTGCTGGCCACGCAAACTCTGCCCCTGAAGCCTTTCAAAACGATGGCCATCACCGTTGAGGGTGAGCTCTCGCCAGGTGTCAGCGCCAAAGACATCATCTTGGCGATCATCGCGAAAATTGGTACCGGTGGTGGGCAAGGCTACGTGCTGGAATACCGCGGCAGCGCTATCCGATCGCTCGGTATGGACGGCCGGATGACGATCTGCAACATGTCGATTGAAGCGGGTGCGCGCGCGGGAATTATCGCACCGGATCAAACGACGTTTGACTACGTAAAAGGCCGTCCTCACGCACCCGAAGGTGACGCGTGGGATGCCGCGATGGAGTACTGGTCCACCCTGCACACCGATGAGGGCGCTCGGTTTGACGCTGAAGTATTCCTTGACGCATCGACGCTCGAACCGTTTGTGACCTGGGGGACCAACCCCGGCCAGGGCGTCTCGCTGAGTGACACCGTGCCCGACCCTGCCACCATGAGCGACGAGCACGAAAAAGCGGCGGCGCTGCGCGCGCTCGAATACATGGACTTGAAGCCTGGCACCGCGATGAAAGACATTGCTGTTGACACCGTGTTTATGGGCTCCTGCACAAACTCGCGGTTGGATGATCTGCGCACATTTGCCTCGATTATCAAGGGACGCCAGAAAGCCGAAGGCGTTCGGGTCATGGTGGTTCCCGGCTCTGCCCGGGTGCGCCTGGAGGCAGAGGCCGAGGGCATCGACAAGATTGTCGAAGAATTCGGCGGCGAATGGCGTTTTGCGGGTTGCTCCATGTGTTTGGGAATGAACCCCGACCAGTTGGCACCCGGTGAGCGAGCAGCTTCCACCTCGAACCGCAACTTTGAAGGCCGCCAAGGTAAAGGGGCGAGAACCCACCTGGTTTCCCCCATGGTGGCTGCCGCCACCGCTATCCGCGGAACTCTTGCGAGTCCCGCGGATGTGGCGCAGGAAAAAGTGGGTGCCTGATGGAGAAGATGACCGTGGTGGAAGGACCGGCGATACCGCTACAGCGCAGCAACGTCGATACCGACCAGATTATTCCCGCAGAGTTTCTCAAGCGGGTGACCAAAACCGGGTACGACGATGCACTGTTTTATGCGTGGCGGCAAGACCCGGACTTCGTCTTGAACCAGGAACCCTATGCCGCCGGTGGCGTCATGGTGGCGGGCCCCGACTTTGGCACGGGTTCTTCCCGCGAGCACGCGGTGTGGGCGTTGAAAGACTTCGGGATCACCGCGGTGATTTCCGCCCGGTTTGGTGACATTTTCCGATCGAACGCCGGGAAACAGGGCCTTCTTGCCGCTGTAGTGGACGAGAGCGTTGTGGAATCCCTGTGGGCTTTGATCGCTGCGACCCCGGGTATCCCGGTCAGTGTGAACCTCGAGACCAAAGAAATCCGCTGTGGCGACCTTGTGGCAGAGTTTGAGATCGATGATTACACTCGCTGGCGTCTGCGTGAAGGGCTCGATGACATTGGTTTGAGCCTTCAGAAAGAAGACGCCATCGAGCAGTTTGAGGCCACCCGAGGACCCTGGCGTCCGACAACTCTCCCCGCCCGGAGTGCCTAAGTGGTGGGTGACCAGACCACCAGCATCATGCTTCCCAGCGCTGAGGAAGCCGATGAGGTGACCTTCGAGGGGGGTAAACCTCTCGTTGGTGAAGTAGAAGTCCGCGGGGCGAAAAACCTGGTGACCAAAGCCATGGTTGCTGCCCTTCTCGGGGATTCCCCGAGCGTGCTGCGCGGAGTGCCCGCCATTCGCGACGTTGCGGTGGTGAAGGGGCTTCTAGAGGCACACGCGGTCACCGTCACTGAGCTGGCGGATGGTGAACTGGAATTGGATCCGCGCGGAGCCAAAAGCGCGCACTTTGCTGAAATCGATGCTCACGCAGGCTCCAGCCGAATCCCCATTTTGTTTTGTGGGCCGCTACTACACCAGCTGGGCGAAGCGTTTATCCCCGACCTTGGTGGCTGCCGTATTGGTGATCGTCCGATCAACTTCCACCTCGACGCCCTTCGGGCGTTCGGCGCAGAAATCGACAAGAGCTATGAGGGCATCCGGTTGCGGGCGCCTCGACGCCTCGTCGGTGCGCGCGTCGATCTGCCCTACCCCAGTGTGGGGGCGACCGAGCAGGTGCTGCTGACGGCGGTACGGGCTCAAGGCGTTACCGAGCTCACCAACGCGGCAATTGAGCCCGAGATCATGGACCTCATTCAGATCCTGCAGAAAATGGGCGCCATCATTCTGGTAGAGCCCAACCGCACGATCGTCATCGAAGGTGTCGATTCTCTCGCCGGCTACCGGCACAAAGCGATTCCCGATCGCAGCGAAGCAGCGTCCTGGGCGGCTGCAGCCCTCGCAACCCGCGGTGATATCTATGTGCGCGGGGCGCACCAGGCGGATTTGATGACGTTCTTGAATGTGTACCGGAAGGTGGGTGGGCTCTTCGACGTGGATGACGAGGGCATCCGTTTCTCGCACCCCGGTGGTGAGATCAAACCCGTCGTCATCGAAACCGATGTGCACCCAGGGTTCATGACCGACTGGCAACAGCCCATGGTGGTGGCTCTGACCCAGGCCACAGGCCGATCCATTGTGCACGAAACGGTGTATGAGAACCGGTTTGGGTTCACCGATGCTCTCACCAAAATGGGGGCAGACATTGAGGTGTACAAGGAGGGAATTGCGAGCATCACGCGCCGTGTCCCTCGCCGCCCGCTGGAGCAGGCAGCCGTGATTACCGGTCCCACGCCCCTGCACGGCGCCGATGTTCGCGTCCCGGACCTGCGGGGAGGTTTTTCCCACGTGATTGCCGCGGTCACTGCTTCCGGTCCCTCGACCGTCTCGAACTTGGGCATCATTTCCCGGGGCTATGAGCACCTTCTCGCGAAACTCTCTGGCCTGGGAGCAACGTTCGAGCAGAAGGCCTAGTGCTCATGAAGCGCCAAGCTCAAATCCGATGGCGGCTGATCGCCGCGATCGTGATCCCGGTGTTTGCTGCGATGACGAAGTTGCGCATTACGCGCGGCTCGCTCCCGGCGAAGGGTCCCTTCGTGATTGCTCCCAACCACTACAGCGAGATCGACCCCATTGTGATGGGAATTGTGGTGTGGAAGCTGGGTCGAACCCCCCGGTTTCTGGCCAAAGCATCGTTGTTTAGAGTTCCCGGTTTGGGTGCTCTGATGCGCTTTACCGGGCAAATCCCGGTCGAGCGGCAATCTGCTGCCAAAGTGTCGGAACCCATGGAGGCAGCCGAGGTGCTCACCCGACAGGGCAGCGGGCTCATTGTGTATCCGGAGGGGACTCTCACCAAAGATGAGAACCTGTGGCCCATGCAGGGAAAAATGGGTGCCGTGCGAATGGCGTTGCAGTCAAACATTCCCCTCTATCCGGCCGCCCACTGGGGAACCCAGCATTTGATGGGCCGCTACTCCAAGAAGATCACGGTGATTCCGCGCTCCCGAATCACGGTGGTGGTCGGTGAGGAAATGGACCTCAGCGCTTACCGGAACAAGCCGATTACGAAACCCCTTTTGGAAAAAGCCACGGCAGAGTTGATGCAGCAGATTGCCAGCCTGCTCGGTGAACTCCGGGAGGAAACGCCACCGAAGGTTTTGCACGATGGCCAAGGAGAGAAGGTCCGCGGATGAGGAAAGTGGCGGTACTGGGCGCTGGGTCCTGGGGCACAACGTTTGCCAAAGTGTTGGCCGACGGCGGTTCTGAGGTTACGCTGTGGGCGCGGAGGTCCGAGGTCGCGCGCGAAATTCGCGAAACCAATCGCAACAGCGATTATTTACCCGGCATCAATTTGCCCCAAAACCTGGGCGCGAGCGACTCCATGGAAAAAGCGGTCGAGGACGCCCAACAGGTCTACATCGCGGTTCCCAGCCAGCACCTGCGCGGACACCTCGAACAGCTTGGCCCCCAACTCGCCCAAGGCACGATCATTGTGTCCCTGATGAAAGGGGTGGAGGCTGGCACCAGTCTTCGTATGAGCGAGGTGTTGGCCACAGCCGGGGGTTTTGATCCCGCTGCCATCGCCGTGGTCAGTGGACCCAACCTGGCGCTCGAAATTGCTCGCGAGCAACCGACCGCGGCTGTGGCTTCGTCCGTGGATGCAGACACGGCGACCGAGGTCGCACTCGCGGCGACCAACCCCTATTTCAAGACGTTCACCAACACCGACGTGGTGGGTACCGAGTTTGGTGGGGTGTTGAAGAACCTCATCGCGGTGGCGGTGGGAATCGCCGATGGTGTCGGCTATGGCGAGAATACGAAAGCGAGCATCATCACCCGCGGGTTGGCAGAAATCAGTGCCTTTGCGGCAGCTTTTGGTGCTGAACCGAAAACGATGTCCGGGCTTGCCGGGCTCGGCGACCTCATCGCTACCTGCGAGTCACCACTGTCTCGCAACAACACGGCGGGTCGGCTCCTCGGGCAGGGGCACAGTTTCAGCGATGTGGTCAGCTCCATGAATCAAACCGCAGAGGGGTTGGCGGCAATCGCCCCGGTCCTCGCGTTGGCAAAAACCAAAGGCATTGTGATGCCGATCGTGACCCAGGTGGGTCAGGTGCTCGATGGTTCCAGGGACCCCCGAGAGCTCGCTCCCCACTTCGCCACAGACTCTGACGAGCCCGAAGACGAGTAACCCCTGTGGCACTGGCAACCCTTGGCACCTCCGACTTTGTGGGAAACCGCTCCGGCGACGGGGAACTCAAGGTCCTAGCCCTGCACGGCTGGGGTCGTGAGGGAACAGACTTTGCCCGGGTACTTGCTGGCCACAGTGGGCTCGCCGTTCACCTGCCAGGGTTTGGCTCAGCACCTCCTCCCCCCTCAGCCTGGACACCCGCGGACTACGCGGATGCGCTTGCTGTCGCACTTTCTGACACACCCCCGGTGGTGTTGGTGGGTCATTCGTTTGGCGGTCGTGTAGCTATTCGACTGGCGGCGAGACACCCGGAACGGGTGGCAGCACTGGTGTTGACGGGGATGCCGTTTGTGCCACGCTCCGGCGGAAAAAAGCCCGCCCTCGCCTATCGGTTAGCCCGCCTGGCGCACCGTGTGGGGCTGGTTTCGGAGAAAAAGATGGAATCTTTGCGTCAGCGTTATGGTTCCGCGGACTACCGCAACGCAGAGGGTGTGATGCGCCAGGTGTTGGTAGCAGCCATCGGCGAAGACTATTTCGAGGACGCCGCGCGTATTTCTCAGCCAGTCACCATGGTGTGGGGGGAAAACGACCAGCCCGCACCCCTGGCGGGTGCACAACAAGCACTAGAGCATTTCCCCAACGCCACTGTGCGCGTGGTTCACGGCGCTGGACACCTGCTGGAGGGTACTCTCGAAGCGGAGCTTAGAGACGCTCTTGCCCACGCGCTTCACGACTAAGGACACCGATGCCCGAGTTTGACACGCTGATTCTGTGGGGTGCCCTCGGGGTGGGCCTTGTGGTGGCGCTGCTACAAAATCTCAAATGGGTTCGTGTTGCGCAACGGGTGCATTACCTGCCCCGCGAAGTGGCCCGTCTCGAGCGCCTCTGGTTTGACCGGAGGCCACTGGGCGCACTGTGGTGGGCGGGAGCAGCCGCGCTTGCGTTGATTTCTGTGCAGGGTCCCGCGTGGTGGGGGATCGAATGGCTGGCCGCGGGAGCGGTGCTTGCGCCGCTGATGATTCTGCCCACACCCTGGAAGCTTTCGTTCAAGGGCACCACGAGCGCCCTGGCCTGGACCCCGCGGGCCTACCGGGCCTACGCCGGCATGCTGGTGTTGCAGGTGGCTGTGGGGGCGCTTGCGGTGTTTGTCTTGGGCCCCGCGGGGGTGCTGATTCCCCTGTTGTTTAGCGCGAACCTGGTCGATCTTTCCTTGGGGGGACTGTGGTATCTGGAGCGCTCACTCACGATGAAGTTTGTGAAAGACGCCCAAGCGAAGCTCGAGAAAGTAAAGCCCACGGTCGTGGCGATCACGGGTTCCTACGGCAAAACGTCCACCAAGGGTTATGTGGCTCAGATCGTTTCTGGTTCGCACCAGGCGGTGGCCTCTCCCGCCAGCTTTAACAACTTGATGGGACTGTCCAAAACCATCAACGAGCATCTTGTGCCGGGTACCGGAGTGTTTGTTGCCGAAATGGGCATGAACGCTGAGGGTCGCATTCGGGAATTAACCCAGTGGTTCCCCCCGGACATCGCGGCGATCACCGTCATCGGTGAAGCGCACATGGAGCGCCTGGGATCCAAAGAAGCAATCTTCCGGGCGAAGTCAGAAATCACCGAGAAGGCAGCCACGGTTGTTATCCCGGTGGATCAACCCGAGCTGCGGGGGCTAGCGGATAAATGCGAGCGTGCCGGCAAACGGGTGATTCGGGTCAGCGCGCAAGGCAAAAAAGCCGACGTGGTCGTCGATGTTGACCTTGGCACCCTGCGATACGGGCCCAAAACAAACCCGGTTCCCCTGGATATTCCCGCCTTCGGTCACGCAGTTAACATTGCGGTGGCACTGGGTATCGCGTGGGCGTTGGAGGTTCCCGCCGCCGAAGCTCAGGCTCGGGTGGCGAGCCTGCCCGTGGCGGCCCACCGTGCTGAGGTCGCAGAAAGCGATGCGGGGGTGGTCATCATCGATGACACCTACAACTCGAACCCGACCGGTGCGCAGCACGCTGTGGCTTCCGCAGCGGCTGCTGCTAAGAAACGCAAGGGGCCCTTCGTCACGGTGACCCCGGGGATGGTGGAGCTGGGACCCGTCCAAGCCAAACGCAACCGCGAACTCGCCGAAGCGGTGGTCTCCGCCGGGGGCACCTTGATGATTGTCGGGCGCACCAACCGAAAGGCTCTCCAGCAGGGTGCCAAAGGAAAAGCCGAAGTGTTTGCGACGCGCCAGGACGCGGTCGAGGCGGCCCTCCGGGTTGCCGGTGAGCGGGGCGTTATTCTCTATGAGAACGACCTGCCGGATCATTACCCCTAACGGGGAGCACCTAAAGGGGAAACCATGGCACGCTCTTACGCCATCGTGTTTGGTGGGCCAAGCCCCGAGCACGAAATTTCAATCCTGACCGGCCTGCAAGCGACGAGGGTTTTGCTCGACGGTGGCCATGACCCGCTACCGATCTACGTGGCACCAGGCGGCGCCTGGCATCTGGTGCCGGCCACCGCAGAAGCCAAAGATTTTCTTACAGGAGCCCCTGCGGGCTCAAAAGAACTCGATGTGGTTCTCTCCGGCCAGCCCGGCATTTATCCCAAGAAGGGCATGGGCAAGAAGGCACTCGGCATCGACGCCGCCCTGCTGTGTTTCCACGGCGGTATCGGTGAGGGTGGCGCGGGAGCGGCGGTCTTTTCGCTGCTCGGAATCCCAGCGACCGGCTCCACTGTGTTCGCCGGTGCCGTGGGCATGGACAAACTCGCTTTTGGGGGTCTTGTGCACTCCGCCACGATTGCTTCACTGCCGAGGGAGGCGCTCTCTGCCACCACGGAACCGAGCTTTCCTGGCCCGTACATTCTGAAGCCCCGCTTTGGGGGATCATCCATTGGGATCGAAATCGTGGATGACATAGCGACCGCGCGAACGGTAGCGAAAACGTCCCCACACTTGGCGGCGGGGGCGGTTCTGGAGCCCTATCGTCCGGCACTGGTGGATTTGAATATGTCTTTTCGCACGTATCCCGAGTTGGAGCTCACCGAACTGGAGCGTCCTCTGCGCGGGGAGGATGATTCGGCGCTGTATTCGTACCAAGAAAAATATCTCGCCGGTGGGTCTGGTGCTGGCCTCACGAATGCGCCCCGAGAGTTTCCGGCCAAAGCCCCGGAAGCCATCCACGAGACTGCTCGTAAGCTGACGAGGGCTGTCGCCGAGGTCACCCGATTGACGGGGATTGTTCGGGTGGATTTGCTGTGGGATGAAGCCTCCGGCGAAGTGTTCGTGAACGAAGTGAACACCATCCCCGGTGCGCTCTCGCTGTACCTGTGGGCTCCTCAGCACCCGGCCCTGCGGGTGCTGGAAGATGCTCTCACCGAAGCAATCGAAAAGCCCGTCATCTTCCCGCAAAGCGGGTTTGGGCAAGGGGTGGCTTTGCGGGCTGCGGGTGGTATTGCCACAAAGTTGGTCGGCTTGGGCGGCCCGAGCGCCTAAGACACCGCATCCTCTAGCGCGACACACGCCGCCACCGGGGTCGACTGGCTCCCCACAGCACGCGAAATATCGCGGAGCACGCTGGTGCCTGACACCGCAGTGGAATCGACGATGACTTCTGTCGCGGGGTCCAGCCCGTAGGTGGTGAACACGAAGTCCGGGTCATTGGTGTCATCCCTCAACCAGTCGACACCATCCACAGTGAAGCAGGGCAACAGGTTGGGGCCCGGGCGTTCCACCCCACACCGAATGATGACTGCGGTGGGCGACCCGTAGGCAGCAGTCGCCTGCGAGTTCACATTCCTCGCGGGAAGCTCGGCGACCGTGTCGGGCAGTCGCACAATCATGTTGGCGCACTCGGGGGCGTTGGCCTGTTCAGCAGGTTCCAAATTCACGGCCGGTGCGCACCCAGAGAGCACGGCGACCGCGACTAAGCTCGCAGCGGCGAGCACCTGCGTCATCCAGCACTTCACAATTTCCAGGCTAGCGTGGAGCTCATGGCGAGCGCTGAGGGCTTCGAAATTGATGCGCTAACCCTGGCCGAGGCGGGGGAGGGCGCTGCCCTCGCCCGCATTCTCCCGTTGTTGCCACCCGCACCGCTCGCGACTCTGGGCCCCGGTGATGATGCGGCCGTTCTGGCCACAGCAGATTCTCGCGTGGTGATCAGCTGCGACATGATGATCGAGGGTCCCGACTTTCGGACCGACTGGTCCTCTCTTCAGGATGTCGGATACAAAGCGGTCGCGAGCAATACCGCCGACATTGCCGCCATGGGAGCCATCACCACCGGGTTGGAGATCGCGGTCGCAGCGCCCGGTTCCGCGCGGGTGGGTGACCTCGCGGCACTCGCCGAGGGTTTTGCTGAAGGCATTGCTGCCCTCGCTCCGCAGGCGGGAGTGTTGGGCGGAGATTTGTCCCATTCGCCAGTCTGGACAATCGCGGTGACGGTGTTGGGGGATCTTCAGGGTCGAGCACCCGTGACACGCTCGGGCGCTCGAGTGGGACATATTCTCGCCCTCGCCGGCGAGCGAGGTTTATCTCACCAGGGGCTTACTAAGCTGCGCGCCGGCAACATCGCGGAGGTTCGCTCTGACCCCGCCGTGGTGCATCATCTTCGCCCCACCCCGCCCTTAGCGATGGGGCCCGTGGCAGCTGTAGCGGGTGCTAGCGCAATGATGGATGTCTCCGATGGTGTGGTGTTGGATGCCAGCCGCATGGCCCGTGCCAGCGGGGTCAGCATGCGCTTGGACTCTTCACTCGCCTGGAGTGAGCATTCCCTTTTTGGTGGGGAAGATCACGGGTTGTTGGCCTGTTTTCCGCACGAGTCTGTCCCTGACGGGTTTAGCGTGCTGGGGGAGGTAGTAGATCGAATCGAGGGACACCCGGTTGTCTTGGAGGGGTGGGAGCTTCAGGAGTCACTCGGAGGCTGGGACCCCTTCACCGCGTAATCGGCGATATATACCGCGGTTTCCCCGTAGGTTTTATCCGGCCACGGTTCAAAACCCTCGGGCCAGTGGGGTGCACCACTGCGAGTGGACCGCTCTACGACGACCCACGCATCCTGGCAAAGCCACGGGGTGAGAGCGCTCAACACCGCATCGACATCGTCATTGTCGTAGGGCGGGTCGATGAACACGCCGGTGATGGTGTGGGTCACAGGACCTGCGAGGAAAGATTCCACGGAATCTCGAATCATGTGAAGTTGTGAGGTGGGGAGAGCTTCGCGCAGGGTCGCGATGTTCGCAGCGATCACCCGCGCTGCCGCGGAATTCTTCTCCACCAACAGCACTTCCCTGGCGCCACGTGACGCTGCTTCGAGGCCGAGTGCGCCGGAGCCGGCATAGAGGTCCAGAATTGTGCCTGACAGGTCTGCCCGGGCTTCCAGGCGGGAAAACATGGCTTCTCGCACCCGGTCTGAGGTGGGACGCGTTCCCGAAGAGGGTGTCGCCAGTCGGAGCGAACCGGCGGCCCCGGCAATGATGCGCGTCATGCTTCCACGCTACTGGTGGTTTTCCGTTTTTCGGGTGGTGGCGGGCGCTACCGTGGAGGGGTGAGCGTAACCCTGGATACCCCGCTGGGCACAGTGGTGGGGGATCGGAGCCAAAAAGCGTTTCAGAAGGCTTTTGGCTACACCACGGTCGCTGACCTTCTGGGTCATTACCCCAGGCGCTATGCGACCAGAGGCGAGCTTACGTCGATCGCGGACATTCCCCCGGGTGAGCACGCGACCCTGGTGGCAGAGATTGTGTCGGTCTCCACCCGCTCGATGCGGCAAAAGCGCGGGAGTGTGCTCGAGGTGGCCATCACCGATGGCACCGGCCTCGTCACTTTGACGTTTTTTAACCAGGCCTGGCGCCAAAAGGATCTGCGCGAGGGCGCGCGCGGCATTTTTGCGGGAAAAGTGGGCCTCTATCGGGGCACCCGCCAGCTAGCCCACCCCGATTACGAGCTTTTTGTGGAGGACCCCAGCGAACAAGCGCAGGAGGAGTGGGCAAAAAAGCCCATACCCCTGTACCCCAGCACCTCCACTTTGGCCAGTTGGCAGATCGCCAAAGCCATTGGTGTGGTGCTGGATGTGCTCGAGGTGGAGGGAGAGCCGGTCCCCGAGAGTATTCGCGAAGCCGAGGGCCTGGCCGGCGTGGCGTGGTCTCTCGAGCACATTCATCGCCCCACCGAGCAGCAGGATTGGCAGCGCGCCCGAGATTCTCTGCGCTTCCAGGAGGCCCTCGTCCTCCAGAGCGCTTTGGCGGTGCGGCGGGCAGAGCAACAGAGTGTCGAGAGTGTTATCCGCAAGCCTGGCGCAGATACCAACGCGTTCCTCGCCTCACTTCCGTTTGAGCTCACCACCGACCAAACCACCGTGATTAACGAAATCCACGACGATATGGGCAGCTCCCACCCGATGACACGGCTCATTCAGGGTGAAGTGGGGTCGGGAAAAACCGTGGTCGCCGCGTGCGCGATGGTTACGGTCGCGCAAACGGGCGGACAGACAGCGCTGTTGGCCCCCACCGAAGTGTTGGCAAACCAGCATTTTCGCTCGCTGGTGAAGACTTTGGGGCCCGATATGACGGCGCGACTCAACCCCGTGTTGCTCACGGGTGCTCTGCCGGCTGCCGCAAAAAAGAAAGCCCTGTTGGCGGCTGCCTCCGGGTCCTCCCACCTCATTATTGGCACCCACGCGTTGCTCTCCGATTCGGTCAGTTTCGCTGACCTGGGGTTGGTGGTTATTGACGAACAACACCGGTTTGGTGTGGACCAGCGCGAAACGCTGCGCCAAAAAGGTCATCACCCGCACCTGCTTGTTCTCACGGCGACACCGATTCCCCGCACGGTCGCTATGACCGTCTTCGGGGATTTGGATGTCTCCACCATTGCCACGATGCCGAGCGGTCGAAGCCCCATCACCTCGCATGTGGTGGCCCTGGCGGATCACCCCGCGTGGATGACGCGGGTGTGGCAACGAGTCGCCGAGGAAGTGGCGAACGGGCGTCAATCGTTCGTGGTGGCGCCAGCGATCTCGCCGTCAGCGCGCGAGGACGAACACGAGGAAGAGGTTGCCTCGCTCGAGGAGCCAGAACCCCGTGCGTTGGCGAGCGTCGAAGAAGTGTTGCCGATGCTGCAGGGTGTTCCCGAATTGCAGTCCGCCCGCATCGAAGCCCTGCACGGTCGGATGCCGACCGAGCAGAAAGACGACGTGATGGCGCGGTTTGCGGCCGCCGAGTGTGATGTCTTGGTCGCCACCACCGTCATCGAGGTGGGCATTGATGTTCCCAACGCATCCATCATGGTCATCCTTGATGCCGATCGTTTCGGAATGAGCCAGCTTCACCAGCTTCGAGGCCGAGTGGGACGGGGCGAGCACCCCGGCACGTGTCTGTTGGTGACTGCCGCCGAGCAGGGAACGCTCGCCCGCGAACGGGTGGAGAGTGTGGCTGGCACCCTCGATGGTTTTGAACTGGCGGCCAAAGACGTGGAGCTGCGCAGCGAGGGTGATGTACTGGGCGTTCGTCAGTCGGGCGTGCGCTCGCGACTCAAACTTCTGCGGGTAACCCGAGATGGCGACATCATCGAT
>JAOHDU010000025.1 GCA_028096805.1 Pontimonas sp. | reverse complement strand
CGAGTGGCAATACCGCTACCCCCACCGCTGCGCGCGCGTGGGCGCCGCGGTCACCGAAAATCTCACCGAGAACCTCGGAGGCCCCGTTGAGCACCTGGGGTTGACCGATGAAGTCTGGTGTTGAGGCGACAAAGCCGTTGACTTTCACGATCCGCGTGACCCGATCGAGCGACCCCAACTCACCTTTCGCCGCGGCCAACGCGTTCAACGTGCACAAGCGCGCGAGATCTGCTGCCTCCGTCGCCGAAACCTCCGCACCGACTTTTCCGGTATTGACGAGCTTGCCATCAACAAAGGGCAGTTGGCCGGCGGTGTAGAGCAGGTTCCCGGTGGTCATCGCCGGAACGTAGGACGCCACCGGTTTTGCCACTGCGGGCAGTGTGATGCCGAGTTCGCTCAGACGCGCGTCGATGTGACCCATTTATGCATCCTCCTTGGGACGTTTGAAGTAAGCGACAAGTCCGCCTTCGGGTCCGGTGACCACCTGGACCAGTTCCCAACCCTGCTCGCCCCAGTTGTTCAAAATAGCGGTGGTGTTGTGAATGATGAGCGGGGTGGTGAAATATTCCCAGCGCGTCATGGTGGTGCCTCTTTTCCGTGAAATTTAGGGGTCATCCCCTACCCTGGAGGGTATGGCATCATCCGACCAGCGACCCAAAGGAATCTTCCAGGCACTCGCCACGATAACGGGTTTCGGTGCTCTCGCGGGAGTGATGGTCACGGCGATGATTTCGCCGGCTTTGGCGGTGACCAGTGTGGGAGCAAACAGCGCCATCGGTGTTTTTGATGCCTTGCCCGAGTTTATTGAGCTGGGCGAACAAGCACAAAAGAACACCCTCTGGGCAACGGCTTCGTCAGACCCGTCTGAGGGTTACGTTCCGTTTGCGGAGGTGTACTGGCAAGACCGCGAAGAAATACGGCTCTCCGAAATGTCACCCCACCTGGCTCACGCAGCGGTCGCTGGGGAAGACCGGCGTTTTTATGATCACACGGGTGTGGACGTGAACTCGGTCGTTCGCGCAGCACTGGGCAATGTGTTCTCCGGGGGAATCGAGAGCGGTGCCTCGACTCTGTCCATGCAGCTGGTGAAAAACACCTACATTCAGCGGTCGCAGTATCTCCCCACAGAAGAGGAGCGCCAAGAGGCGTATGCAACCGCCATTGAAACCAGCTTTGAGCGCAAGCTCAACGAGATGAAGCTTGCGATTGGTTTGGAAAAGGCGTACACGAAAGACCAGATCTTGGAGGCCTACCTCAACATCACCGGCTTTGGCGGAAACACCTATGGTGTGCAGGCTGCGGCGCAGAAATACTTCGGTAAGAAGGCTAAAGACCTCAACCCGGCGGAGGCAGCAAGCCTGCTGGCGATCGTGCAGTATCCAACGACCAGAAACCTCGAAGACCCCGACAATTTTCCTGCCAACCAGGAGAGACGCGACATCATCCTCGCTGCCATGTATGCCGAGGATTACCTAACCGAAGCGGAATACCAGACAGCCATCAACACCCCGGTGGACGCCAACTTTGTGAACCTGTCGCCACCCACCGCCGGGTGTCTGGCTGCTAACACCTATGCGCGATTCTTCTGCGACTACGTCATCAAGAACGTGGACAACTTTGAAAGCCTCGGTGCTACCCCGCAGGAACGCAACGAGCGCTGGCGCAAAGGTGGCCTCGATGTCTACACAACGCTGAACATGTCCTTGCAGACCATCGCTCAGGACCGCATCTGGGAGCTCGTTCCCAACGATGAGGAGCGTTTCCAACTCGGCAGCGCCAGCACCAGTGTGGAGGTGGGCACCGGGCGGGTCCTCACCATGGCGCAAAACAAAATCTTTGATGATTCCGAAGACGGTGGGGGAATCACCACCACCGCCGTGAACTTCAACACCGATCGCGATTACGGCGGCTCGAGTGGGTTCCAAGTGGGCTCCACCTACAAAATCTTCGCGCTTATTGCGTGGCTGCAACGCGGCTACGGGCTGAACGAGGTTGTCGACGCTTCACGCATGGAGCTGGAGCAAGCAAACTTCCTGGACACCTGCGGCGACGGCGGCGGACCCTGGGCAGGGATTTGGGAGTTTCGAAACTCCGCAGACCTCATCATCCCGGCAGCCACGGTGTTTGAATCCACCGTGCGCTCCATCAACTCTTCCTACGCCGCCATCGCGGAACAACTCGACCAGTGTGAAATTCGGGCCGCCGCCGAATCACTCCTCGTCCACCGCGCAGATAACGGTATTTTGCAAACCAACCCCTCCGCCGTTCTCGGAACCAACGAAATCGCACCGCTCACAATGGCGGGCTCCTTCGCGGGCATCGCAAACGCGGGAGTGGTCTGCGAGCCCATCGTGGTCGACCGATTTGTCACCGCCGAAGGCGCGACGATTGAGGGGCAAAAGTCGACCTGCCGGCAGGGAATTACCCCAGACGTTGCCGCAGCGACCGCGGCACCTATGCGTTCGGTGATCACCGGGGGAACGGGCTCGCGATCCAACCCTCGCGGCGATGTGCCCGTCATAGGGAAAACCGGAACCACAGACTCTCAAGTTCAAACGTGGATGGTGGGCTCCAGCACGGAAGTGGCCACCGCGGTGTGGGTGGGCAACATCCTGGGTGACTACCGACTGAGCAACTACCGCAACGGAACCTCGCTGCGCCACGATATTTGGCGGGTGGTGATGCAGGATGCCAACGAACAGTACGGTGGCGATTCTTTCCCCAGTCCCCCCGATCGTCTCCTGCGCGGCAGCGGTATCGAACTTCCCGACATCACCGGAATGCTGATCGACGAAGCAGCACTGTTGGTCGAGAGCCTCGGACTCAAACTGGAAGTCACTGCTGGTGTGGAAGCCGGCCGAGTCTCGCTGTTTGAGCCGGTCGCTGGGACCTACCTGGCCCGCGGCATGACCGTTCGGGTCACCACCGGAGGAAGCGGGCCCGGCGGCGAAAGCCTCGGTAACATCATTGTTCCCAACCTCGTGGGACTCTCCGTCGCTCAAGCGAACGCCACCCTGGATGCGCTGAACATGACTGGCGCGCGCTCCTACACCTGCGGCGAAGGCAGCATCAGCACCGACCCCGGAAGCGGAACCGTGCTCTCGCAAAGCATGGGTGCTGGCACCCAGGCGTGGGACTACGTGGCGCTTCAAATGCAGGTGGCCTGTGGGGTGATTCCCGCGTCAGCGGATGAACCCGTCGAGGTTGACTAGCGGTGCGCAGGTCGTCCTTAGCGCTCGCTGGGTTGGGCGCCGCCGCCCTTGGGGCAGCAGCCTGGGGTGTGCTCGCCGAGCGTGAGCGCTTCCAGCTGCGACGCGAGACCCTGCCCATTTTGGATGCAGGAAGCGAACCGATTCGCGTTTTGCACCTGAGCGACCTGCACCTGGCGCCGTGGCATTCGGGGGCCATTTCCTGGATTAGGGCGCTCGCGGAAACAAAACCCGACCTGGTCATCGGCACGGGAGATTTTCTTGGGCATCCGCAGGGCCTCTCCGCAGTAACCGAAGCGCTCCTCCCCCTCTCGGGTGTTCCCGGGGTAGTCACTCACGGCTCCAACGATCGTCATGCACCGCGGTGGAAAAATCCGCTGGGGTATCTTCTGGGCCCTTCGCGTCCCGGAGCCGAGGAGGGCACCGCACTGGACTTTGAGGGCCTCACCCGCCTCTACACGCAGGTGCTGGGTTGGCACGACATCGATAACGCGGCGGTGCGCCTGAGCATCAATGATTCACTCCTGGATTTTGTGGGTGTGGGCGATGCCCACCACGGGCTTGATGACCTGTCTGGCCTGCCCACCGTGGTCGAGTCTCTGCGAGAAGAAAATGCCGGCAGCCAGAGGCCACACCACTCCGTCACCCCCATCGGGGTCACCCATGCCCCCTACCGTCGTGTGCTGAACGCGCTCGTCACTCAGGGCGCAGAGGCCATCTTCGCCGGCCACACCCACGGAGGCCAGGTCTGTCTTCCCGGCGGCCACGCCCTCACGACAAACTGCGACTTGCCGCTCGATCAAGCCTCTGGTGTCACCACCTGGCGTCACGCCGGGCGCTCCAGCTACCTCGAAGTGTCCGCCGGTCTTGGCACCAGCATCTACGCGCCGATTCGACTGTTTTGCGCGCCAGAAGCAGTTCTCGTCACTTTGGTCGGGGACGATATCGGGTACGCTTGAGCCCTGCCCGTCAGGGCATCAGCACATCGCGGGGTGTGGCGCAGCTTGGTAGCGCGCGTCGTTCGGGACGACGAGGTCGCAGGTTCAAATCCTGTCACCCCGACTCCCAATGGGCTCTTGCCCCGGGTCTAACTGAAGTCGGGGTCTGGTCCCATAACCTCTGTCGCACCGGTAAGCGGCGCATAACCACTGGCGAGGCGTCCGCCGCTCTCGTCGAGGTAGCACACGCCACACAGTGACTCATAGGTCACCTGATCACCATCGATCGCCACCTGCGCCCCATCGAAAACAAAATCTCCGTTGAGAGTTCTGCCATTGAACATGGCTTTGCGACCACAGCGACAGATGGTCTTCAACTCTTCCAATGAGTGCGCGATTTCCAGCAAACGGCGTGACCCAGGAAACGCCACCGTCTGGAAATCGGTGCGAATTCCGTACGCCAACACGGGGATATCCCGTCGAAGCGCCACCATCAACAGGTCATCGACCTGGCGCGGGGACAAAAACTGGGACTCATCCAACAGGAGACACGACACCGTGGTGTTTTCTGCGGCAGCAATTCGAGCCGCCTCTTTGTCGACCATGTCGACAACGTCTGTCGTCGGAGTGATGACCACATCAACTTCCCGGGTCACCCCGAGGCGGGAGACAATCATCCGGTCACCCTTGGTGTCGACCACAGGTTTCGCCAAAAGCACCCTCTGCCCGCGCTCCTCGTAGTTGTAGGCGGCTTGAAGCAGTGCCGTCGACTTACCCGAGTTCATTGCTCCGTAGCGGAAATAGAGTTTTGCCATCAGAGGGCTGCCTTTCGTTCTGCGATGTCGACCACGTTGCGCAAGAGTAGCGCCCTGGTCATGGGGCCCACCCCACCAGGGTTAGGGGAAACATAACCGGCAACATCCCAGACAGACTCGTCGACATCGCCGACCACCACGGAGCGACCGCCGACGATCTCGCGACTCACGCCAACATCCAACACAACGGCGCCCGGTTTCACCATGTCGGCTGTCACCATCCGGCTCACGCCGGCAGCGGCGACCACGACATCAGCACTGGACACAAGCTCCGCAAGGTTCTTTGTCTTGGTGTGTGTGAGGGTGACCGTGGAATCAACGCCCTTGCGCGTGAGAAGCAATCCCAGCGGCCTTCCCACCGTGACCCCACGACCCAGCACGACAGTGTGGAGGCCGTCCCAGGCCAGGCCATGGCGCTCCACCAGCTCAACAATGCCGTGCGGCGTGCAGGGAAGGGGTGAATTGAGCTCGCCAGCGACCTTATTCACCAATCGGCCAAGATTCATCGGGTGAAGACCATCGGCATCTTTATCGGGATCAATGGCCTCCAGCAGAGCATCCGTGTCAAGGTGTCCCGGGAGGGGCAACTGCACGATATAGCCGGTGACACCGGGGTTGTTGTTAAAAGCTTCGATCGCCGCAAACACATCGTCAGCGCTCGCATCGGCGGGAAGGTCGGTCCGGAAGGACGCAATACCCACTTCTTCGCAATCGCGGTGCTTCCCCGCCACGTACCACTGGGATCCCGGGTCATCCCCCACCAACAGGGTGCCAAGTCCCGGCGTGTTCCCTGAAGCGCGAAGGGCATCCACTCGGGTGCGAAGCTCCGCCTTAATGGCTGCCGCCGTGGCGGTGCCATCAAGCTTTGTCGCCACCATCGGCGCTTAGCCCAGTTCGGGGTAGAGCGGCCACGCCTCGGTCAGTGCTGCCACGCGGGCCTGGAGGGCAGCCACGTCAGGGTTTGGCATCATCGTGTGGGCAATGATGTCGGCCACCTCGGTGAACTGCTCAGAACCGAAACCTCTTGTTGCTAGGGCAGGCGTCCCAATCCGAACTCCGGAGGTCACCATCGGGGGTCGTGGATCAAACGGCACCGCGTTGCGGTTCACCGTGATGCCCACCGTGTGCAGGAGGTCTTCGGCTTGCTGACCATCCAGCGGCGAGTTGCGCAAATCCACCAGAGTCAGGTGGACATCGGTCCCACCGGTCAGCACATCGACACCGGCAGCACGCGAGTCCTCGGCAACCAAGCGCTCGGCAATAGCGCGTGCGCCCTGGACAGTGCGCTCTTGGCGCTCGGTGAATTCTGGCTCCATGGCGAGCTTGAACGCCACAGCTTTTGCGGCGATGACGTGCATGAGCGGTCCACCCTGCTGGCCAGGGAACACCGCGGAATTCAGTTTCTTGGTGAGGTCCTCATCCCTGCTGAGGATCAAACCGGAACGGGGGCCACCGAGCGTTTTGTGCACAGTCGTGGACACCACATCGGCGTAGGGGATGGGCGAGGGATGCAGACCAGCGGCAACCAGTCCGGCGAAGTGCGCCATGTCTACCCAGAGAGCGGCACCAACTTCATCGGCAATGTCCCTGAACGCCTGGAAGTCGCTGTGGCGGGGGTAAGCCGACCAGCCGGCGATGATCACCTTGGGCTTGTGCTCAAGAGCCTTGTCGCGAACCACATTCATGTCGATGAGGAATGTCTCGGGATCCACGCCATACGACGTGGCGTTGTAGACCTTGCCGGAGAAGTTCAACTTCATTCCGTGTGTCAGGTGACCGCCGTGAGCGAGCTCAAGACCCAAAATTGTGTCACCCGGTTGGGCCAAAGCATGCAGAACCGCTGCGCTGGCGCTCGCGCCGGAGTGGGGCTGCACGTTGGCGTAGGCCGCGCCGAAAAGCTTCTTTGCGCGCTCGATGGCGAGGTTTTCGGCGATATCAACAAATTCGCATCCACCGTAGTAGCGCTTACCGGGGTAGCCCTCGGCGTACTTGTTGGTGAGCACGCTGCCCTGTGCTTCAAGAATCGCGTGGGGAACAAAGTTCTCACTGGCGATCATCTCGAGGGTGCCACGCTGGCGACCGAGTTCTTTATCGAGAACTTCTTGGATCTCTGGGTCAATTTCGGCGAGACGCTGGCTCATGGTGTTCATGGTTTTCTCCCTTGCAGACATGGTGATGTTTTGTCCACTAGGCCCAGGCGCACGGCCAGCACACGTTCTTTACGCTCCCCGATGGTGATCCATCTCCGCGCCAGTTGCGTGCCACCAGCTTAGCGACCCGAAACTGCAAAGTCTCGGCGAGGCATGGCGTGGAGCCTAAACTGTGGGGGTGACTGTCCCGCTCAACCACTTCATCGTGACCATCTCCTGCGATGACCAGCCAGGCATTGTTTACGCATTGAGTGCTGCGATCGTCGAAGCACAGGGGAACATCACCGAATCCCAGCAGTTTTCGAGTGCAGACACCGGCCGGTTCTTCATGCGTCTTCAGGTTGAAACCGCCGCGGCGAGAGAGGCTCTCGAGGAAGCCCTGGCGCCCGTGGTGGAGCGCTATGACATGAATTCCGATATCAACACGGTGGGGCGTCCGCTACGGACGCTGATTTTGACTTCGCGTGCTGGACACACCCTGACAGACCTCTTGGTCCGGCAGCGTGACGGCCACCTCGCCATCGAAATCCCGCTAATCATGTCCAATCACGAGACGCTCAAGCCTCTTGCTGACTTTTACGACACTCCCTTCTGGTCTCAGCCGGTGACCTCACCGGAAGAAAAAGTAGCGTTTGAGAAGCACCTGCTGGACATGGTGGACACCCACAACATCGAATTGGTCGTGCTAGCCCGATACATGCAGATTCTGAGTCCCGACGTGTGTGCTGCTCTTGAGGGCCGCGCCATCAACATTCACCATTCGTTCCTCCCCGGCTTCAAAGGGGCAGACCCTTACCGTCAAGCGCATGAGCGCGGCGTCAAACTGATTGGTGCCACCGCTCACTTCGTCACCAGCGACTTGGACGAAGGCCCCATCATCGAACAAAACGTTGTTCGCGTGGATCACTCACAATCACCGGAGGAGCTCAAGGCCACCGGGCAAGACGAAGAGTCCCGCACTCTCACGCAGGCGGTTCGCTGGTTTTCCCAGCACCGCATTGTGTTGGATGGCGTGCGCACCATCATCTTTAAGTGAAGAAGCCCCAGACGAATCTGGGGCTTCTTTCCTCAAATGCTTAGGCGCATTTGCAGAGCTCTTCTGGCTTGAAACCAGAGAGCGCTTCGTCAATGTGTTCTCCGCAGCCAGTCCAGGTGACTTTGCTGCAGCGGTTACAACGCGCTGGGCTACACACGATGGGTCTCCTTTGATGTGGTGTCGATCACGACCCTTTAAGCATATACCCCCAGGGGTATAAGGGCTAGCCGCCGAGGCGGGCGCTGAGGTTCGCGTCGATACTGGCGAGGAAGTCCTCGGTGGTTTGCCATGCCTGATCCGGGCCCACGAGCAACGCCAAGTCCTTGGTCATTGATCCCGCTTCAACCGTGGCGATGACCACGTCTTCGAGGGTCTGCGCGAAATCAATCAACTGCTGGTTGCTATCCAGCTTGCCGCGGTGCATCAGTCCTCGTGTCCAGGCAAAGATAGACGCGATCGGGTTGGTGGACGTTGGGTTGCCCTTTTGGTGCTCGCGGTAATGGCGCGTGACCGTACCGTGAGCAGCCTCGGCTTCCACGATGGACCCATCGGGTGTGGTCAACACACTGGTCATCAGCCCCAGGGAACCAAAGCCCTGCGCCACCGTGTCGGACTGGACGTCGCCGTCATAGTTCTTCGTGGCCCAGACGTAGCCGCCCTCCCACTTCATGGCCGAGGCGACCATGTCATCAATCAAGCGGTGCTCGTAGGTGATGCCTGCAGCCTCGAACTTGTCAGCAAACTCTGCCTCGAACACTTCCTGGAACAGGTCTTTGAATCGGCCGTCGTAGGCCTTCAAGATGGTGTTCTTGGTCGAGAGGTAGACGGGGTAATTCCTCGAAAGACCGTAGTTGAGCGATGCCCGCGCGAAGTCCTTGATGGAGTCATCGAGGTTATACATCGCCATAGCGACACCGGGGCCAGGGGCCTGGAAGACTTCGAAGCTCTGTGCCTCGCTGCCATCCTCGGGCTGAAAACTCAGAGTCAACGTTCCGGGGGAATCAAAGACGAAGTCTGTCGCGCGGTATTGGTCACCAAACGCGTGGCGTCCCACGATAATCGGCTTGTTCCAGCCGGGGACCAGGCGGGGGATGTTCGAGATGATGATCGGCTCGCGGAAGATCACACCGCCCAAGATGTTGCGAATGGTTCCATTCGGGCTTCGCCACATTTTCTTGAGCCCAAACTCTTCGACCCGAGCCTCATCGGGCGTGATGGTCGCGCACTTCACACCGACACCGTGCTTTTTGATGGCGTGGGCTGCATCAATCGTGATCTGGTCGTCGGTCTCGTCACGCTTCTCCATGCCGAGGTCGTAATACTCCAGCTCAATGTCGAGATAGGGGTGGATGAGGCGCTCTTTGATGAACTGCCAAATAATCCGTGTCATTTCGTCGCCATCGAGCTCGACAACAACTCCGTCTACCTTGATTTTTTCCACGTGCTTGTCCCTTCGCCGCGTCCCTGTGTGGGACCGCCACAAGTCTAGGGGAAAAACCGAATGTATCTTTACATAAAGATACATTTCTATGTTTACCTGGTTCGGCTACCTTAGGGACATGGAAAACCTCCACCTCGAAGAGCTTTCTGCCGCTAATGCCCAGCAAGCGAACTCCATCGAGCTCGTTCCCGGACAGGAAGCCTTCGAAACACCGGTGACGTATGAGCACTACGAACCCTCCCTCAACCTCGCCAACACCTGGAGTCGCGTCATCATGGCTGATGACGCCGTTGTCGGGTTTGTCCGCGCCCACTTCGATTCCCAGCACGACCAGCCAGAGCTGCGCAGCGCCCTGTGGCGAGTCAGCGTCGCCGCTTCCGCCCAAGGCCAAGGAGTGGGGCGCTTTGCGATCGCCGCAGCCAGCGAGGAGGCTCGCAGCCACGGCCTTGCCGAACTCACGGCCGTCTGGTCACCTGACGACAAGGGCCCCGGTGACTTTTTCCACAAACTCGGCTTCCACGACAGTGGGATCACCGAATACGGCGACCAAATAGGGACGCTAACCCTCTAGTGGAAGAAGTGTCGCTCCCCCGTGTGGAAGAGCGCCACGCCAGCCGCTTCCGCAGCGGCCGTCACCTCGTCATCACGCACCGATCCACCGGGCTGAACAATGGCGGAAACGCCGGCCTTGACGAGGATCTCTAAGCCATCGGGGAATGGGAAGAACGCATCGGAAGCCGCCACCGAACCCGAGGCGCGCTCCCCGGCGCGCTCCACGGCCAAACGGGCCGAATCCACCCGATTCACCTGACCCATACCAATCCCCACGCTCGCCGATCCTTGAGCGAGCAGGATGGCGTTCGATTTGACCGCACGAACCGCGCGCCAGGAGAACTCCAAGGACATAAGGGTGTCGGGATCAAGGTCTGGTCCACATACCTGCGTCCACTCGCGGGAAGCGGCAAAGTGCTGGTCGGTGTCTTGGACCAGCACACCGCCGGAGATATGCCTCCATTCTGTTGACGGAGGGGTGAACCCTTCGGGAAGTCTGGCCACCCGCAGGTTCTTCTTTTCAGCAAACACAGCGAGGGCTTCGTCGTCGAAGCCTGGAGCAACAACAACCTCGGTGAAGATCTCGGCAATTGAGCGAGCTGTCTGTCCATCCATCACTCGGTTAGTCGCGATTACTCCACCAAACGCTGATACCGAGTCGCACTCATGGGCGAGGCGGTGAGCGGTCGCAAGGTTCGCATCGCTCGCGATTCCACACGGGTTTTGGTGCTTGATGATGGCCACAGTGGGCGCCTCGTGATCAAAAGCCGCTCGCACGGCGGCCTCAGCATCGAGGTAGTTGTTATACGACATCTCTTTGCCCTGAAGCACCTCGGCGACGGCGAGACCAGCACTATTGGGCGTGGCATAGACCGCAGCGCTTTGGTGCGAGTTTTCGCCGTAGCGCAGTTCACCCACCCGGTCGGCATGAAAGCTTGTGCGTGCCCCTGAAGCAAACCAATCAGAGACAGCCGAGTCATAGCGGGCGGTGTGAGCAAAAGCGTCACCCGCTAACTGACGCCGGAACTCCTCGGTCGTTCCTCCTGCACGAAGCTCCGCCAGCAGACCGTCGTAACCGGCGGGGTCGACAACTATCGCAACATTGGCGTGGTTTTTCGCCGCCGCTCGCACCATCGCAGGCCCGCCAATATCGATCTGCTCGATGACGTCTTCGCCCTGGGCGCCGGAGGCCACCGTCTGGACGAAGGGGTACAGATTCACGACCACAAGACCAAAAGGCTCAATATCGAGGTCCTCCAGGGCGCTGCGGTGCTCGGGTTTGCGAAGGTCCGCCAAAATTCCACCGTGGATGGAGGGGTGCAGTGTTTTTACTCGACCGTCCAAAGCTTCGGCAAAACCGGTAAGCTCGCTGACATCGGAGACCGGAATTCCTGCTTCGCGAAGCTGTGCGGCGGTTGACCCCGTGGACACCAGCGCAACCCCCCACTCATGCAGGCTCTGGCCAAGCTCGATCAGGCCGGTTTTGTCGCTCACCGAGAGAAGCGCGCGCTGGGGCATAAGGCGCTCAGAGTGTGTCATGGGGTTCCTTCGTTGTCGGGAATCAGAATGCGTAAGACATCAAGAAGTAGTGATCGCTCGAGGATTTTGATCCGAGCGTGGAGGGACTCCTCACTGTCATCAGGCTCGATGGCAACCCGCGCCCGCGCCAAAATTTTACCCGTGTCAACACCGTCGTCGACCACAATCACGGAGGCACCCGTCTGCGTTGCACCAGCGGCCAAAGCGTCACGAACAGCGTGAGCTCCCGGGAACTCCGGGAGGTAAGAGGGGTGCGTATTAATGATGTGGGGACTAAACCTGGAGACCAGCGACGCAGGCAACAGTTTCATAAAGCCGCTCAGCACGATGAGGTCGGGCTGATAGCCCTCCAGTGTGTCCCCGAGGGTGTCACCCCAGGCCTCCCGGTCGTCCTGCTTCGAAAGCGGCACCACAAATGTGTCGATCCCCCGGGTGCGGGCGTGCTCCAGGCCCTCAGCTTCCTGGTCCGCTCCCACCGCAACCACCTGGGCGCGAATTCCGGAGTCCGGCAGCGAGGTGAGCAGTGCTTCCAGATTGGTCCCAGAGCCTGAAATCAGGACCACGATGCGGCAGGACACGGGTCCAGCCTATCGACGCTCGGATACGCGCTTCTCGGCGAGACCACCCGAGAGCAAACCCAAGACCACACCCACAAACACTTGAGCGCCCCACCAGAGCGCAACACTCCACGGGTCTGGCCCAACCTCGCTAAAGCGGCCCGGGCCCAGCTCGCCTCGCGCCAGTTCGGTCAGAACGAGCGCCCCGGCAGAGGCCACAATCGACGAAAGAGCCGCGGCAACAATGGCCATGATGGCGGGCTGTTCCACAAAGGCGGTGCCCTCACCGCGCCACAACCCTCCCCGGTTCGCACCCATTAGCCGCGATCGCGACAAAAGGCCCATCGCAAAGGCAACCCCTATTGGCACAGCGATCACGGCTAAGGCTCCCGCTGGCGCTTCTTCGGGAAGAATTCCCGCTAACGGGAGTGCCGGGAGCGCATCTGTGGAGGTTCCCAGAGGCGAGACCACAGCCCCCGTACCCAACGTGAAACCAGGGCCCACAAGCCAGGAGAACACCCACACCACCACTGTGGGCAAGAGGGCAAGCTGCCCAATAGACAGCGCAATGATCCCGTAAGCGCCGGGTTGCAAAGATTCATAGAGCGAAATCACCGGGGCAAAAGACACCACCAGCAGAACCGACACAACAATGGCGGCGACACCCACCATCGCCAGTAGCGCACCTATCCCCGCGGCAAACCCGGTTCTCACGATCGCAGAAAGCCACTGTGGGAAACGCTCCCGAATGAGTTCTCGTCCAGCGGTATCAGGGCCAGCCCACGTCGCCAGGGCCAACCCCGCTGACAGGAAGACCGCCGGTCTCACCAGCGCATCAACCAGGTCGATGGACACACTTCCCGTGGGCAAGAAAAACACCAGCAGGAAGCTGAGCCCCACCATCATCCCCACGGCGAGAAACCAGGTGAGAATCGGGTGCTTCTTCGTTCCCTCGCGAGCCCCGATCCGGTAACCCCAGAGCAGAGTCAAGAGGGCAATCCCCAGCAAGGCCACATCGACCCGAAAATTTTGACCGCTGACCCCCAAGCCCAAAGATTCCGAGAGCTCTTGGGGAAGCGACACCGAGAGCGGAACACCGTGACCGAGGAACCAGCCCTGCACCGCCACCGCCCAGGAGGACAACAATTCGGTCGAAAAGCCGTCCTCAAACGCCCACACCAGCGTCAGGGGCGCAAAAAATAGGCCCACTCCCAAGCCCACCAGGACCACGACATCCAGCACCGTGGCGAGGGCAACAAAGCGGGGATTCATGGCGCATTGAGCCTATCGCCAGCCACCCCCGCGACCCGGCTAGGCCAGTTGAGCCATAACCTCGCGCATCAAGGTGGCCGTCTCGCTGGGGGTCTTGCCCACCTTCACACCGGCAGCTTCGAGAGCTTCCTTCTTGGCCTGGGCGGTTCCCGCAGAACCCGAAACAATGGCACCGGCGTGGCCCATCGTTTTTCCTTCGGGAGCGGTAAAACCTGCCACATAACCGACCACAGGCTTCGTCACGTGCGCCTTGATGAAATCGGCCGCCCGCTCTTCAGCGTCGCCACCAATTTCCCCAATCATCACAATGGCTTTGGTGTCGGGGTCATTCTGGAACGCTTCGAGAGCATCAATGTGGGTGGTTCCCACGATCGGGTCACCGCCGATACCAATGGCGGTGGAGAAACCGATGTCGCGCAGTTCAAACATCATTTGATACGTCAGGGTTCCCGACTTCGACACCAGGCCGATGGGTCCAGAATCCGTGATAGTTGCCGGGGTGATGCCCGCAAGCGC
>JAOHDU010000024.1 GCA_028096805.1 Pontimonas sp. | reverse complement strand
GGAGGATGAGGCGTCTCAGGTCCTGCGCCACGGTGACGGGGAGATATTCCAACACCACATTCGCGTCGTTTCCTGCGGCCTGAATATCAAGCTTGGCAAGACCCAATAGCCGCGGCAGCAAAGGCCGTCGCACACCGATGGTGTTCACTCGGTCCCGCCGAGCCTGACGCCAGGTTTTAACCAGAAGACCCTTTTTCACGTCGATGACGTCGTCGTCCATGCGAAACACGTGAACCCGCCACTGCAGCCAAAAGATCACGACCAACACCACCACAAGGAGAAGCGCGGACGCCGCAATCCAGCCGAGAAATTCCTGCACGAAACGCCACAGATCTTGGTCTGGGAGCTCGTCATCCACACCAAAAAAGACCAAAAGGCTTGGCAGGATCAGGTTCTCCCACAGAATGAAGACCGCCGCCGTCAGCACGGCAACCACCACCACGCCCCCCTGGAGAACCGGGGTCAGCGGGTGCAGCCGATGCCACTGGCCGCTGGTGGCATGGCTGGCTTCTCGGAGGGTGCCCTGGGCCACTACAGTCCTGCTCGCCTAGTTTCAGCCAGCGCGATCAGATGATCGCGCAACTGATCAGCGGTTGCGAGCGGAAGGCCAGGAATGGAGACGCCGCTTGATGCCGCCGCGGTCACGAGGCTGAGTTGGGAGAGCCCCAGAACCCGCGCAATCGGTCCTCTGCCCACGTCCACGAGCTGAAGCCGCCCATAGGGAACCGCAACAATGCGCTGGAAGAACACCCCCCTGCGAAAAACGAGGTCGTCCTCGCGAAGGGCGTAGCCCAGCGCTCGAACCCGCCGGGGGATAAAGCCAAGAACCATAACGCCTATGAGCGCGACCGCGGAGACAATGAGCCACCCCCATACAGTTTCACCAGGCCCCACAATCCACAACGGCACACTTGAAGCCGCCAGGATAATCACCCACGCGATCCCCGTAATGACGATGAGTTCCGCCCGATACCGGGTACTGACGCCCTGCCACTGAACATCGGTGTCGCTCACGGGCGTTCTCCTTCCAGCAGGGGGTCGGGCGGGTCTTCTCCACCCGGAGGATACGCGCACCATCGCTCCGCAATGATTCCTCCAACGCCTAAGACTAGGGCGCCGATCAGAGCTGCTCCCACCCACCACAGGGCATCCTCAGCAACAACCGGACGGGTGAGGAAAAACAGCCCCAATCCCAATGCTGCGCCCACGAGCGCGAATCCTGCCAGAGCGCTCGCCTTGGCGAGCAAGACCACGCGTGTTGCATAGAGAGGATCCAGGGCAACCGTGGTGGCGCTTCGAACGCTGCGCCGCACCGGCCACGCCAACATCACAACAGCCCCACCAATAATCACGAGGGTTGCGCTCCAACTGGGCGGAGGCACGATGGCTTGTTCCCCGAGGCGCGTGAGTAACCATTGCCCCCCGCCCGCAAGGAGCACTCCGACTGCAGTACACGTCACCAGCGTTCGAATAGAGGTAAACCTCATGACGAATCCCGCGGCATCCTCTCCAGGAGCGCGGCGATAGGTCCCTGCCCGGGCAGAGTCGCCGTCGGATCGACCTCGTGCCAGGGTTCCAAGACGAAGCGGCGCTCATGTGCCCGAGGGTGCGGCAGGGTCAAGGTCTCAGACTCCATCGTGAGGTCGCCGTAGGCAATCAGATCTAAGTCCAGAGTGCGGTCCGCGTATCGCTCACCCGAGCGAACTCTTCCGTGGGCGCGTTCTACGTCCCATAAACGCGCGAGCGTCTGCTCAGGGGACCAGGCCGAGTCAAGAAGCACAATTTGGTTGATATACCCCGGAGCGTCAGGATCAAATCCCTCACTGGTCAAGGCCACCGTCTCGTGCAGGTTTGACTGCCCGGTAAGGCGAAACCCCTCGACCGCTCGAAGATCGGCGAGGGCTCGAAATGCTGTTTCTTCCCGATCACCCTGGTTTGTTCCGAGCGCCACCACGCAGGAGGTCCATCCGTCGCTTGTCACAGTTCCGACCGCTCTCGCCTCAGGGACACCGAAGAGCCAGCCACGCGAACCGGCATGGGGGCGTCGGGTTTGTGGATGGTTACCGTGGCGGCAAGAGCTTTCTCAAATGTCATCACGACGTGAATCAGCCGCAGCGCGAGAGTCTCCAACAGGTCTACCGGGTTCGCTGAGGCGTTCTCGGCGATGGCCGCAGCAAGAGCTCCGTAGTCGATGGCGTCGGCCACATCATCCGACAGCGCTGCTGGCGTCATGTCGTACTCAACCTCAACATCAATCAGGAAGTTTTGACCGTCCCGACGCTCCTCGGGGAATACCCCGTGGTGAGCAAACACTTCGATTCCGACCAAACGGATGACATCAGCCATGCAGACCCCCTTCCCGAAAAGCTTGCCAGAGGTTGAGGGCTCGGACGTGCTCGCTCACGTTGTGAACGCGCAAAGCCCACACCCCCTGGTCAGCCAAACGTGCTCCGAGTTGCGCAGAGACGCTGTCGCGTTCCTCGACCGCGTGACCCTCGGGGAGGAGCTCGCCCAGGAAACGCTTCCGAGAGGCGCCTACGAGAGTTCGGAACCCAGGAGGCACCGCTTCCAACATCCGAGCGGCTAGTGCCCAGTTATGGGCGGGTGTCTTAGCGAACCCCAGTCCCGGGTCAAGAATGATGCGCTCCTGCGCAACTCCTGCCTCACGGGCTGCTTCTACCCGCGCGGTCAGTTCCTGTTTCACCTCAGCGAGGACATCGTCGTAGTTCGCCAGCGAATCCATGTGCTCGCTGTGTCCCCGCCAGTGCATCAGCACCACGTCACGGCCGGAGGACGCCATCACGGCCAACATGTTGGGGTCAGCGTTTCCCCCAGACACGTCATTGATGATCTGGGCGCCGGCGTCGAGTGCCCGTTGCGCCGTATCGGCACGCATCGTGTCGATACTCACCACAATGCCTTGTTCCGCAAGACGCTCGATAACGGGAAGAACTCGGTGTTGTTCCTCAGCGGCCTCCACTCGTGAGACACCGGGCTTTGTCGATTCGCCCCCCACATCGATGACATCAGCACCCGCTTCCACCATGCGCTGTGCATGGTCCAGGGCCGAGCGCACCTCAAGGAATCGGCCACCATCGCTGAAGGAATCAGGGGTGACGTTCAGGACGCCCCAGATATGGGGTCTTGCCTGCTGGCTCACGCCGAGTCTTCCGCACCCGCCAAAAGCAGAGCTTCGTGACGGGCGGCCCCCTCACTGAGGGTTCCGGCTGCCGCCACCGTCACGGTGGTGAGGGCCTGCTTAGGGCCGCGAAATCGCACGCACCCGTGCGACGCCGACAGAACGACGAGCGCTCCGGCCGCTACACCCGAATCGACGAGCGACCGGGCGACCATTTCGCCGAGTCTTTCTTGAAGCTGTGGGCGTGCGGCACTCACTTCCACCAAGGTGGCGAGGGTTCCCAGTCCCACGATGGCACCAGCGGGCGCATACACAACAGCCGCAGACCCTTCGAACGGCAGTAGGTGGTGCTCACAGATCGAGTGAAAGGCAATGTCTCGCAGCGCCACGAGCTCACCGCGCTCCGACTCGCTACTCGCAACCGGCTTTGCATCACGAAGAACCTGAACCGGGTCCACGCCAACACCGGCATAAAGCTCGGTGAAAAGCTCCGCCACCCGGTCGGGAGTACTCCCCAGACCTTCCCTAGAAGGATCCTCCCCAACCGCAATCAGGATGTCTCTGACTGCGCGAGAAATTGCCTGGCTATCCACCAGAGCCCTGTGACGCCCGGGGCTTTTTCGCCGTTGTCTTTTTCGTCGCAGCACGTTTGGCGGGTGATTTTTTCGTCGCCGCCACTGTGCGCTTCGGGACGTCTACCGGGCCTGCTTTGGACACCGGTCGCTTGGCGCTCGAGAGCCACTGCGGGCGCTTCGGGAGCTTCTTGACATCACGGAATATCTCCGCCAGTTGGTGGTGATCCAGCGTCTCTTTTTCCAACAGCTCCGTTGCCAAGCGGTCGAGAATGGCGCGGTTCTGGTTCAAAACTCTCCAGGCTTCAGTGTGGGCACGGTCAATCAGGTTCCGCACTTGGGTGTCCACCATCTCGGCAATCGAGTCCGAGTAGTCCCGCTGGTGTCCCATGTCGCGACCCAGGAAGACTTCTCCGCTGGCTTGTCCCAACTTGACCGCCCCGACGTGCTCGCTCATGCCGTACTCGGTGACCATCCGTCGCGCAATGGACGTGGCCTTTTCGATGTCGTTGGACGCTCCCGTCGTCGGGTCATGGAAAACCAGCTCTTCGGCCACCCGGCCACCCATGGCATAGGCCAACTGGTCCAACAGCTCGTTTCTGGTGACGGAGTACTTGTCATCCAGCGGCATCACCATGGTGTAGCCCAGAGCACGCCCCCTCGGGAGGATGGTGACCTTCGTCACCGGGTCGGTGTTACGCATAGCTGCTGCAGCGAGGGCGTGACCGCCCTCGTGATACGCGGTCACCAACCGCTCTTTGTCGCTCATGACTCGGGTGCGGCGCTGAGGCCCTGCCATAACGCGATCAACAGCTTCATCGAGGGTTTCGTTGGTGATCTTTTTGCCATTGGTGCGCGCCGTCAACAACGCTGCTTCGTTCAGCACGTTGGCAAGGTCAGCACCGGTGAAACCGGGGGTCTTTCGAGCAAGGACTGAAAGGTCGACGCCTTTTGCCATCGGCTTTCCTTTGGCGTGAACGGCGAGGATCTGTTCTCGACCCTTCATATCTGGGGCGTCCACCTGGACCTGGCGGTCAAAACGACCGGGTCGAAGCAGCGCCGGGTCAAGAATGTCGGGCCGGTTCGTCGCTGCAATCAGAATCACGTTGGTTTTGGGGTCAAACCCATCCATTTCCACCAACAGCTGGTTCAGCGTTTGCTCACGCTCATCGTGGCCGCCCCCCATGCCGGCCCCGCGGTGGCGACCAACGGCATCAATCTCGTCGACAAAAATAATGGCGGGGGCATTTTCTTTGGCCTCTTTGAACAGGTCCCGCACTCGCGAGGCACCCACACCCACAAACATTTCAACGAAATCGGATCCCGAAATGGAATAGAAAGGCACATCGGCCTCGCCGGCTACCGCCCGAGCCAGCAAGGTCTTCCCTGTTCCGGGAGGGCCATAGAGCAGGACACCCTTCGGGATTCGCGCCCCGAGCGAGAGGAACTTCTCCGAATCCTGGAGGAATTCCTTGATTTCGTGGAGTTCTTCAATTGCTTCGTCAGCACCCGCAACATCCTCGAAGGTCACCTTCGGGGTTTCTTTCGAGACCAGTTTTGCTTTGGACTTACCAAACTGCATAACCCGCGAACCGCCGCCCTGCATGCTGCTCAGCAGGAACCAGAAAATCACGCCAATGAGAAGGAAAGGGATCACGAAGCCCAACAGCGACACAAACCAGTTGGTTTGTGGAACCTCATCCGTGAACTCGGTGACATCCGAGTTATCAACAGCAGCCACGACGTCTGCACCCCGCGGGGCGACGTAATAGAACTGAACCTGCGTTCCTTCGCCCTGGAAGCTCTGCCTCAGTTCAAGATCAACCCGCTGCTCACCATCAATGATGGTGACTTCTTCGACCTGGTTTTCCAGCAGAAGCTCTAAACCCTGCTGGGTACTGATCGGACGGAAGCCCCCGGCTCCGAGTAAGGAAAGTCCCACCGCGATCACCGCGATACCAATGACGATGTAGGGAAGAGGGCCCTTAAGAAGTGCCTTTAGAGTGGGACGTTTCGTGGCCATAGTGGCTCAAGGAACCTTTCCAAACAAGAAAATCGCGAAGTGCTAAGGCTAGCGCCTGAGAACGACGCGCGCCCAGCTGTTCGCCTCGGGCAGAGAGTTAAGCCCCCTCGCGATAGACATCGGGATTGAGAACCCCGATGCCTCTCAAATTCCGGTATCGCTCCGCGAAGTCAAGACCGTAGCCGACGACAAATTCGTTGGGAATATCAAACCCGAGGTAGTCGATGGGAACCTCCACGGCCATGGCGTCCGGTTTCCGCAATAGCGAGGCCACCCTGATGGAGGCAGCACCCCGTGACTCGAAGTTCTCCAGCAACCAGGACAGGGTCAGACCAGAGTCCACGATGTCCTCGACGATCACGACGTGCCGACCCTCGAGGGAGGAATCAAGATCCTTCAATATCCGAACAACACCGCTCGATTTAGTCGAGCGGCCGTAGGAGGACACCGCCATCCAGTCCATCTCGAGGGGGATACGAAGCTCCCTGGCCAGATCGGCCATCACCATGACAGCACCCTTCAAAACACCCACCAGCAAAGGTGTCTTGCCGTCTAGGTCAGCCTCGATAGCCCGCGCCATTCGCGCCAAACCCTCAGCGATCTGCTCTTCGCTCACGACAGTCGAAACAATGTCGGTGTGTGCGTCACTAAAGTCCACGCCGTATTCCTCTCGGTTTCTTTCCCTCGCTGCTACGCGCAACCAACAGGCCGTCGCGCCGTTCTAGGCTAGCGCCGGAAAGATCAATCGCCGACTGGCCCTTCCACCGGGTGAGCAGACCCTCGACCTGCTGCATCTGCGCAAAGGTTGGCGCACCACCACCGACAGAAATGACCATGCTGCGAACGACGCGGGATGCCACGGCCGGATTCTGCTCAACAAGGTGTGTCACTTCAATGGAGCAAACCTGCGGAGTTGAGCCATCAACGTGTTCGTCGAAAACACTCTGAGCAAAACCGTCCAAAGCCTCAGAGTCCCTGCGAAAAAGTGCCGCCGTCCTTGCTAGAGACTCAGCCACCCCTGGCCCTAGGTCATCTTCGAGCACGGGCATCACGCGCTGGCGCACACGAGAGCGCGTAAAGCGGTCATCCGTATTGTGCGGGTCATCCCACCAGGAAACCCCGGCATCTATGAGAGCCTGCCGAAGAGTCGACCGGGCGAGCGAGAGCAGGGGGCGGTGGGAGAATCCTTCAACCTCCGGCATGCCTTTCAAAGCCGAGGGCCCACTTCCGCGGGTGAGACCCAACAGGACAGTCTCAGCCTGATCATCTCTGGTGTGGGCGAGAAGGATTCCTCCAGCCCCCGTCTCTTTCATCGCCTCAAAAAACGCCTGATACCGCACCGTTCTGGCGGCTTCTTCGGGGCCTCCGGCGACACCCACGAACACTTCCTTGATAATCACAGGGCCCAGCCCCCAGCTGGAGGCCACTTCCGCCGCATGCTGGGCGCGCTCACCTGAGCCCTCCTGCAATTGGTGGTCGACCACCACGGCACCGACGGAGAAACCCAAGGCGGGTGCCTCGTGAGAAAGCGCCCAGGCGAGCGCCAGTGAGTCACCACCGCCACTCAGAGCAACGAGATAGCGGGTGGGAGCCTGTGCGTGTTCAACTGCCCACTCCCGGACCGCGCGGCGCACGTCCGCCATGGCGGGGCTCAACCGGGGTCGCCGACCCCCTAAACCCTGCTTCTGCGCCACCCGGTAAGGTTACTTCACGAAACTTTTCCCCCCCGAAGGAGCACGACAGCTATGGCTGAATACCCCGCCGTTATTGAAATTCCCCGTGGAAGCCGCAACAAGTACGAGGTTGACCACGAAACGGGCCGGGTATTCCTCGATCGCGTGCTGTACACAAATTTTGTCTACCCCGCCGACTACGGCTTCTTCGAAAACACACTGGGACTCGATGGCGACCCCGTGGACGTTTTGGTGTTGACCGAATACCCACTGTTCCCGGGCGTCGGTCTGTCAGCGCGCCCCGTGGGCGTCTTCAACATGACCGACGACGGCGGCAGTGATGCCAAAGTGATTGCCGTGCCCGCCGGTGATCCACGGTGGGATCACATCCAGGATGTCAACGACATCCCCGAATACACCCGCAAAGCCATCGAGCACTTCTTCGAGCACTACAAGGATTTGGAGCCCGGCAAATGGGTGAAGACCGAAGGTTGGGGCTCGCGTGCTGATGCCGAAGCCGTCATTGAGGCAGGTATCGCTGCTTTCCCCGGGCACTAGCCCAGGCGAATACCCCGGTTAAGGAAGAACGGGTAAGGGTCCTGCGAGACCATGTTCTTTCTCGTCTCTAAGTGCAGGTGGCAACCTGTCGAACCTCCCGTGGTGCCAATGCGGCCAATGAGCTGGCCGGTCACTACCGTTTCGCCGAGTTTCACATACAGCGATCCGCTCTGAAGGTGAGCGTATCCGGTGGTGTAGCCATCGCTGTGGGTTACCCGGATGAAGTTTCCTGAAGTCCCCAGCCACCCCGAATAACTAATGCGTCCGGAATTGGCCGCATAAACCGGTCGCCCACACGGGGTCGCCAAGTCAATGCCCGCGTGCAAGCGTGCGATGCCATAAATCGGGTGAATACGGGGACCGTAGTGGCTCGAGATGTAACCACCCGAGGGTCGAGCCCAGCCCGAGGCACTGATCTGGCCTGGGTCAATCATTCCCGCAATTTCTGATTGAGCTCTTGCGATAACGCCTTTTTGATAGTCCTCTTCGGTGGCTTCTCGCTGCTCGACCAGCACGGCAAGCTGGGCTTCCAGGCGGGCGCTGTTTTCGTACTGCGCCTCCACCGCGTCATAGGCCCGGAGTGCTGCACCGGTGGCGGCATCAAAGGCCGCCTCCGATTCGAGCTGAAGTTCTTCCCGAATTTCCCGGGCCACCTCGGCCTGATCACTCAGAGACTGTGCGGCGTTCCTATCGGCAAGCGCTCGGGCATAAATTCCATCAGTCTGCTCCGCGATCTTGGCTGCGTACCCAATGCGAGACAACAGCTCGGTGGCGTCATCACCGCTAATGAACAACGTGGCGGTGAGGTCTGCTCCGCCGACCCTCGCAAGCTCGGCAACAAACTGGCCGGCCTGGAGACGAGACTCTTCCGCTGTTGCCGCGGCATCGTCGGCTTGAGCCTGAAGCTGTGCTTGCTGGTAGGTGGCTTCATCGAGTTCAAACAGCGCTTCGTAATAAATCTCACCCAACCGAGCGGCCTCTTGCTCCGCTTCCGCGGCTGCGCGCTCCAATCCCGCCAGGATTTCCTGGATTTCTTTGACCTTGGCTTCGGCGGCAGCAACATCTTTACGAGCTTCTTGAACCTCTTCCCACGTGGGGTACTCATCCGCATAGGCGGGCCCTTCGGGGGCAACCGCAAGAGCCAACACCAGGGCGGTGGCAGAAAGAGTGGCGCCAGCGACATACCCGAGGCGGCGCAAAAGAGTGTTCACGTAAGGAAACGATAGCTATATTGGCCTTGGAGGCCCGTGTTTGGGGCGGTGTGGCGAGGGGAAGCGTTTGCATTCCCGCAAGCCCAACCCTAGACTCGAGGCTTGTTGCTTGTGCTTCGGCGTAGGCTTCGGCCCCATCGTTTAGTGGCCTAGGACGCCGCCCTTTCACGGCGGTAGCACGGGTTCGAATCCCGTTGGGGTCACCATATAATTTAATAGCAAGGCCCTGTAGCGCAGTTGGTTAGCGTGCCGCCCTGTCACGGCGGAGGTCGCGGGTTCAAGTCCCGTCAGGGTCGCGGTGTTAAGAGCCTCTCGAAAGAGAGGCTCTTTCACAGCATGGCTCTGTAGCTCAGTTGGTAGAGCGTTCGACTGAAAATCGAAAGGTCACCGGATCGATGCCGGTCGGAGCCACTCTTCTGTTCTTTTCTTGCTAACTCTTGTCGAGCGACGCCAGCATTCGTCTCGTGGAGATGAGCACGCCGCCGAGAACTGCAGGGATCCCGCCGCCCGGGTGCACGCTGGAGCCCACTCGCCACAACCACGGGTTCTTGGGGCTGTTGTAGGCGGGGGAATGGAAGGGTCCACTGCGCCACCACGGCGCTGGGGCACCATACAGAGCGCCCCCAATAGCTCCAAAGCCCGCAAAATATTCGGGGTCCAGGATCTGATGGTCGGTCATCATGTCGGTGATGGATTTTTCAAGGCCCAACAAATCCGAGAACCGCCTGGATTCACGCTGAACAAAATCATCGGTGATCTCACACTGTTGACCATCGGGAGGAGCGGTCAACAACAACGCCGCCACGGGTCGATCATTCGGGTATATCTCTCCGGCGCGGTAGTAGTTCAAAAACGCCATGGTCTCGTGCGGCCTGTTTCTGGAAGCAAGAGAACCAAAAAGCTCGTCAGGTCGATCGGGCATCATCACCGAGTGGGTGACAATCTCTTCGGGTAGCTCCTGTTCCAAAACACCAAAAATGGCTACTCCCGAGCACGACAGCTTCTTGGGCGGACGAGACTTCTTGCCCATCAAACCCTCCAAGATGCCGCCATCCACAGCGCTGATCACATAGTCCGAGGTATAGGTGGCCTGCGCGGTGATGACTTCATTTTTCTTGACCGAGACCACGTGCTCACCCGTGTGAATGCTCACACCAGCAGCGCGGGCAAGATTTTCCAGCCCCGCGGCAATTTCGTACACACCCCCGCGGGGGACGAAAACGCCGTCATGGGCCATCACGGCCGCCATCGTCGCGTACAAAGCGAGAGTCTGATTTGGCGATACCCCTGCGTTCAAGGTGTGAATAGCAATCACATCGCGCAGGTCTTGGGGCATCCAGCGCAAACCGTTGAGGTATCCCTCAGTGGTTAACCGCAGTCCGTAACGAGAGAGCAACTCTTTGCCCGCGGACAAAATCGCCGGGTCCCAGGGATCGTGAGTCAACAGTGTGGTGATCGCGGGGCCAAGCCCACCGTGCTCCCGCTCAAATCTCTGCCAGGCCTCATGCCATTCGTGTCCTTTTTCCACCGGCAGGTTGGCTTGCTGCCCCCGGAAGTAGTAGCGGCCCACCTCGGGCAACCGCTCCAAAGTGACCCCCGCTATGTCAGCGGCAGAGGGGCCCTCCCCCAACTCATCCCACCGATTCAAAACTTCTTGCCACACGCCGGGAAAAGTGACGAGCGAGGGTCCGGTGTCAATACGTTGACCAGCAATCTCAATACGTCGGCTTTTGCCACCCACCCAGTCATTTCCCTCAAGAATCGTGACGGTGTGCCCGGCGCGCGCCATGATGGCAGCGGTGGCGAGGCCTCCCAGGCCTCCGCCCACAACCGTGATGCGTTTTGTCATCAGGCGGGGTACACACCGAGTACAAGGCCAGTAACCAACTGAACACCGGCCACAGCCCCCGCAACATAGGGGAAGGCCACCGAGTAGCGATAGAGGCGGCGTGCAGTGGCGATGGTTGGGTTACGCCACTGCGACACGACCAAAACACCAGCGAGCGCGGCGTTGACAGCAGCAAGGGGGAGATTCACCACAGCAAACAGGACTGTGGAGACCACCCACCAGAATCCCGACCACACCAGCGAGCCCTTGATGCCAAACTTCACGGCCGTCGTAATGATTCCTGCCGAGGCATCCTCGTCAATATCTTGAATGGCGTCATAGACGTGCTTGGCCAATGACCACGCCATCAAACCAATGGCGGCCGCCCAGACGGGAGATCCTCCTAAGGCAAAGGGCACAAAGACCAGGGGGAATGCGTAATCGGCGTTCGAGACCGAATCGAGAATGGGTCGCCCTTTGAAACGCAGCGGGGTGGCCGAGTACTGCCAGAAGGAAAACGCGTAAGCGCCCATCCAGGCAACCGCCTCCCAGGGGAGCGTGATGGCGAAGTACACAAAAAAGGGAACATTGGTGAGGATGACACCCCACCCAATCACGGCGGTCTCATGAGGCTTGATTTTTGCCCCGCCGTAACCACCCTTGCGGTCGTTGTCAGAATCGGTGTCCTGGTCGTAAATGTCGTTGATGCCATAAATCAGCAGGTTGAAGGGAAAGCTGACCCACAACAGGATCGGGACGATCGACCAGGTCCAGAGCTCGCCCGCAAGCCACATCCCAATCACGGTGGTGCCGATGGTGTTGACCCAGAGCACCGGCCGGGACACTTCAACGAGGCGCCTAATCACTTGCCAACTCTAGCGCTCGGCGATGGGAGGCTCTCAGAGCTTCGGAGCGAGAGGACCGCGGTGGAGCTTGTATTGCGCGGCCTGAGCAACCGGCTTCATCTGAATCACATCGAGGTTCACGTGGGGAGGGCTGTGCAGGGCGTAGGCCACAACGTCAGCGACATCCTCAGCGGTGAGGGGCGCCTCAACCCCCTCATACAACGCCTCCGCTTTCTGGGCGTCACCCCCCAGTCGGTTCAGGGCAAACTCTTCGGTCTTCACCATTCCCGGCGCAACCTCGACCACCCGAATCGGCTCTCCGGCGAGCTCTAGACGCAACGCACCCAGGGCAGCGTGCACACCGGCTTTCGCCGCGTTGTAGCCGCCCCCACCCTCATAACTAATGAAGGCTGCGGTGGACGAAATCGTCACGATGTCTGCCACGCCCCGTGTGGAACTCGCCTTACGCAAAGCGGGGAGGAATGCCTTGACCATGCGCTGAACGCTCACGACGTTGAGCTCCATCATGGTCGACCATTCATCAGAGTCGGCTTCGGCGACAAAGTCCACACCAATCGCGCCGCCTGCGACATTGATCAGCGCGTCTACCGCCTTGAAGGATTCTGTGTAGGAGACCAGAGCGTCAACGTCAGCCTGCTGTGTCACATCGGCAACGAAAGTGTCGCACCCAGTTTCCGCCGCCACAGCGTCCAGTCGATCGGCCCGGCGGGCAACAGCAACCACCTCCCACGATTCGGCCCGCAAAGCTTTCACACAGGCCGCGCCAATTCCTGAACTTGCCCCCGTGACAATCGCGCGGCCCGCAGGGGTGCTAATCGTCTTTCTCCAGTCCGATGGAGCCCATCACCAAGTTCCACGGAGCAATCTCTCGAGCCGTAATCAGTCCTAGGCCCCAGAAAGGATCCGCATCCATCATGGAACGAACCTCAGCCTCGTTCTCCCCGGTGCACACAATCAACGCACCAGGCCCCTCAGAGGTTGTCATCGGACCGCTGGCCACAACACCGTTGCCCACCCGCGAGCGAATGTACTCGCGGTGGGCGGGGCGGTGCTCATCAAGGCTCGCGGTGTCCTCGCTATAGCGATAAATCACCGCGAACAGTGCCATGGTGGCTCTCCCTACAGGGCTTTGACGGCGCCAAGAACCTTCGACAGGCTGTCCTTAGCGTCACCGAAGAGCAACGTGGTGTTGGGCTCGTACAGCAAGTCGTTTTCGATACCGGCGAATCCTGGGCGCATCGAGCGCTTCAAGAACACAACCTGCTTTGCTTCACCCGCATCCAGGATGGGCATGCCATAAATCGGTGAGCCCGCGGTCGTCTTCGCCGCCGGGTTCACCACGTCGTTAGCTCCCACCACGAGACAGACATCGGCCGTCTTGAACTGGGGGTTCACTTCATCCATTTCCTGGAGAACCTCGTAGGGAACGTTCGCTTCTGCGAGCAAAACGTTCATGTGTCCGGGCATACGACCGGCCACCGGGTGGATACCAAACACCACGTCGATGCCCTTGTCTTCGAGAGCTTTGGCCAATTCATACATGGTGTGCTGGGCCTGAGCAACGGCGAGGCCGTAACCAGGAACAACGATCACACGCTGTGCGTAGCCGAGGAGAATCGCGACGTCTTCAGCAGACCCGGACTTCACCGGGCGATCAGAAACCTCGGTCGAGCCGGCGGTGGAACCACCCTTGAAGGCGCCGAAAATCGTGTTGCTGACGCTTCGGCCCATGGCGCTGGCCATAGCCCTGGTCAACAGTGTTCCCGAAGCGCCCACCAGCGTTCCCGCCACCAGCAACAAGGTGTTGCCAAGAACCAGACCGGAAGCCGCCACGGCGAGACCGGTCATAGCGTTCAGCAGTGAGATGACGATCGGAACATCTGCTCCGCCCACAGGGAGAACAACCAAAACACCCATAATCAGACCGGCGGCCATGAGAGCGGTGCCCAAGAGGAAGCTTCCATCCAGCACCAACCACACGGCGCCCACCAGGGATACCAGGGTCAGCACCACCATCACCGCGGGCTGGCCCTTGAACATCACGGGGCGAGTAGTCATCAGCTCCTGCAGCTTGGCGAAAGTGATCACCGAACCAGAGAACGAGACGCTTCCCACGAAAATGGTGAAGGCCACCGCGATGAGGAAGCCCAATGTGTCAGCCGCACTCAGCTCGAGGAAGGCCACAACCGCCGCTGCTCCACCACCCACACCGTTGAACAGCGCTACAAGCTGTGGCATCTGAGTCATCTGGACCAGGCGCGAAGCAGGAACAGAGATGATCGAACCTACGGCAATAACGATGAGGATCCAGCCGACGTTGCTGAGTTCCTCAGCGAGGAAGACCGTGACAACACCAACCAACGCACCGAGAGCGCCCAAAAGGTTTCCCCGGCGCGCAGACTTCGGAGACGAGAGGCCGCGCAACGCCAGGATGAAGCAGACGGCGGCAAAGAGATAAAGAAGTGCTTCGACTTCTTGGGTGAGGATACTCATGAGGCAGCCCCTTCCGAGCTCTTCTTCTTATTGCCACCAAACATTTCCAACATCCGGTCGGTCACCACAAAGCCACCCACCAGGTTGACCGTGGCAAGAAGCACCGCCAGCAAAGCCAGGATGAGCTTCCAGGTGGAGTCAGCGTGACCCGCGACCACAACGGCGCCGACCAGGATGATGCCGTGAATGGCGTTTGCGCCGGACATCAGCGGGGTGTGCAGCGTGCTCGACACTTTTGAGACCACTTCGAACCCGACGAACACCGCCAGGACAAAGTAGGTCAACAGCTCAATGGATTCCATTACTTTGTGCCTTTCTT
>JAOHDU010000023.1 GCA_028096805.1 Pontimonas sp. | reverse complement strand
CGACGTCCGAATCGGAGACTGGAAAGAGGTCTATGGAGCCGCCGACCCTTCTGCGCTCACCCGCCAAGCGAGTCGGTGCATGGATTGTGGTGTTCCCTTCTGTCACCAAGGCTGCCCACTGGGCAACCTGATCCCCGAATGGAATGACCTGGTCCGTCGCGGGGATGGAAAAGGGGCCATCGAGCGTCTCCACGAGACCAACAATTTCCCGGAATTCACAGGCCGCCTCTGCCCTGCACCGTGTGAGTCCTCATGTGTTTTGGGCATAAACCAACCCCCGGTCACCATCAAAAACATCGAGGTGTCGATTATCGATGCCGCCTGGGAGAACGGCTGGGTGCAGCCAATTCCCCCCGACCGCCTCAGCGGGAAAACGGTGGCGGTAGTGGGTAGTGGACCAGCGGGACTCGCCGCGGCTCAGCAGCTCACCCGGGTGGGTCACACTGTGGCAGTTTTCGAGCGCGATGACCGGATCGGCGGCCTCCTCCGCTACGGCATCCCCGACTTCAAAATGGAAAAACACCACCTTGATCAGCGGCTCGCTCAGATGCAGGCTGAAGGAACGCGTTTCCGTGCCGGCGTTGAGATCGGTGTGGACATCACTTGGGAGGAAATCCACGAGCGTTATGACGCGGTGGTCGTCGCGACCGGCGCGAGCGTCCCACGGGAGCTCGACATTCCCGGACGGAGCCTGCTGGGTGTCCACCACGCCATGGACTACCTAACTCCCAGTAACCACGTGCAAGCAGGGGATGCCGTGGAGAGCCTCATCACTGCCGAAGGCAAGCACGTTGTGATTCTGGGTGGCGGAGATACTGGCGCCGACTGTTTGGGCACCGCACACCGTCAGCATGCGTTGTCCACGACGATGCTGGCCATTGGCAAAAAGCCCCCGACAGAGCGGCCGGAGGAGACCCCGTGGCCGCTTGACCCGGTTCTGTTTGAAGTCCAAAGCGCCCACGAAGAGGGTGGGGCTCGCGAATTCCTTGCCTCCACGGTGGAATTCCTCGGTAATGACGCCGGCGAGGTTCGCGCAGTGGTGGTGGCGGAGACCGAGTATCGAGATGGCGGTCGTTTTCCCAAGCCAGGAACCGAGCACGAAATTCCTGCTGACCTGGTGTTGCTGGCACTGGGCTACCGGGGCGCCGAACACGAGAAGCTCACGAGCCAACTGTCGCTCGACGTTGACAGCAGGGGAAACCTAGGTCGCTCGGTCGACTACAGCACCGAGGTGGAGGGCGTGTTTGTAGCCGGTGACGCCGGTCGCGGCGCGTCCCTGATCGTCTGGGCTATTGCCGAAGGTCGGGCGGTGGCAGCGCAAGTAGATGAGTACCTCGAAGGCGCTACGCTATTACCCGCGCCGGTCACCGCGAACGACCGCGCACTCCACGCCTAGAGCCAAGGGATTCATGAGACGCGCAAAAATTGTGGCCACGCTGGGCCCGGCAACCGCTAGTTACGACAACATCCGTTCCCTCCTCGAAGCAGGTGCGGATGTGCTGCGCATGAACCTCTCCCACGGTTCGCATGATGTCCACGAGGAAATCTACGCGAACGTTCGCAGGGCAGCGGAAGACGCCGGTAAGCCTGTCGGCGTACTGGTCGACCTGCAGGGGCCAAAAATCCGGCTGGAAAAGTTTGCGAGTGGGCCCCACGAATTGCGCAACGGCGACACGTTCACGATTACCATCCGTGACGTTGAGGGCACCAAAGAGCTGGTCGGAACGACCTACAAGGGCCTCCCAGGAGACGTGAAAGCCGGTGACACGCTACTTATCGATGACGGCAAGATTCGCTTGGAGGCAGTGAGCTCAAGCGAGACGGATGTGGTGACCACTGTGGTGGTGGGCGGAACAGTCTCCAACAACAAGGGCATCAACCTCCCGGGTGTCGCGGTTTCGGCCCCCGCACTTTCTGAAAAGGACGAAGATGACCTTCGCTGGGGCCTGGGTCTCGGCTGCGATTTCATTGCGTTGAGCTTTGTCCGAAATGCGGCGGACGCCACCCGCGTGCGCGAAATTATGCGTGAAGAGGGCCGGACGGTCCCCATCATCGCCAAGATTGAAAAGCCGCAAGCTGTGGACGCTTTGGAAGAGATTATCGACGCGTTCGACGCCGTCATGGTCGCCCGGGGTGACCTCGGCGTGGAGTTAGCACCGGAAACGGTTCCCATCGTGCAAAAGAAGGCCATCGAACTGTGCCGCCGCATGGCGAAGCCGGTCATCGTGGCCACCCAGATGCTCGAATCCATGATTGAGTCACCGGTGCCGACCAGAGCAGAAACCTCCGATGTTGCCAACGCCGTTCTCGATGGCGCTGATGCTGTCATGCTCAGCGGCGAGACCAGCGTCGGTCAGTTCCCGTCGATCACTGTCGCGACAATGGCTCGCATTCTCGAATCTTCTGAGACCCACGGGCTCGACAGGATTCCACCACTGGGCACGAAGCCTCGAACACAGGGGGGCGCCATTACCCTCGCTGCAGCCGAGGTCGCCGATTTTGTTGAGGCAAAGTACCTCTGCGTCTTTACGGAGTCAGGAGACTCAGCTCGTCGCATGTCTCGCCTGCGCTCCCGGATTCCCATGATTGCCTTTACTCCCTCAGAGGAGGCGCGGCGGAAGATTGCGCTGTGTTGGGGGATCGAGTCGTACGCGGTTCCCCGTGTTACTCACACCGACGCAATGTATCCGCAGGTAGACAAAACGCTGCTGGAGGGCGGTCTGGCCAGCATCGGGGACAAAGTCGTGGTGATCTCAGGCTCGCCTCCCGGCACGCCCGGCTCCACGAATGACCTTCGCGTGCACGTTGTGGGGGACGCCCAAGGCGGGGTGGCACCCGCCTGGCAGGACTAAAAAGTGCCGGATGTGGGATTTGAACCCACACGCCCTTTCGGACAAAGCATTTTGAGTGCTCCGCGTCTGCCATTCCGCCAATCCGGCCTGCCGCGCTCGTAAGCGCCCTCCGAGGATACCGTAGGCTTACGGGGTGAGTGACACCGAAAACCCGAGCCCCGCAAAACGGCGGGTGGTCGTCGCCGAAGATGAGTCACTTATTCGCATCGACATCGTCGAAACCCTGGAAGACAACGGCTTCGAGGTTGTCGCCGAAGCAGCCGACGGAGAGAAGGCTGTTGCCCTCGTCGAAGAACTCAGGCCAGATCTTGTCGTCATGGACGTCAAAATGCCCCTGTTGGACGGGATCTCTGCGGCGGAGATCATTAATCGTAAGCATTTGGCTCCCGTCGTCTTACTAACGGCGTTCTCGCAGCGTGAGCTCGTCGAGCGTGCCGCTGAAGCAGGGGCTCTCGCCTACGTCGTGAAGCCTTTCACCCCGAACGACCTCATTCCCGCGATCGAGGTAGCGCTCTCGCGCGCAAGCCAGATCGAAGCGTTGGAAGATGAGGTCAGCGACCTCGCGGAACGGTTGGAAACTCGGAAAATTCTTGACCGCGCAAAAGGCATCCTCAACAACACTATGGGCCTTCCGGAGCCTGAAGCCTTCCGATGGATACAAAAGGCTTCGATGGACCGCAGGTTGACGATGAAAGAGGTCGCGCAGACCGTCATCGATCAGCTGGCCGAAAAGTCCGACAATCCAGACGTCTAGCGCTGATCGCGCAGGATGTTCGTCATTCGGACCGTTGAGAGACGGTCACCCCGCGCGTTTCGGATTGTAATTTGATGCGTTGCCAGGGTTCGTCCCAGAGAGAGAGCCTCGCAGGTGGCAGTCACCAAACCCTCTGTGGCGGATTGGGAGTGGGTGGCACTAATTTCGATCCCGACCGCGAATCGGCCGGGTCCGGCGTGAACCGCGGAGGAGAGCGACCCTAACGACTCTGCGAGCACCACGTGTGCTCCGCCGTGAAGCAAGCCGATCACCTGGCGGTTCCCTTCAACCGGCATCGTCGCTACCGAGCGTTCCGCGCCTAGTTCGAGGAGCTCAATGCCCATTTTTTGGGCGAGTTGTCCGCCCCCGGTTTCGACCAGGCGGGCCACCAGCTCGGGATCCAAATCAACGGGGAAGATCGTCATGGTTGCTCCTAGTGGGGGAGTCGAGCCGGGTAGGCTGACCCCGTGAGCGACAAGCCTACCCTGATGGTTATCGACGGGCATTCTCTTGCTTTTCGGGCGTTTTACGCCCTTCCCGTGGATAGTTTTGTCACCCCTGAGGGCCAGCACACCAACGCGATTCACGGCTTTATTTCCATGTTCCTGGGGCTACTCAAGAAAGAGAATCCGACCCACGTTGCCGTAGCGTTTGATATCTCGCGGTTCTCGTTTCGGACCCGGATTTATCCGGAATACAAGGGGACCAGGGGTGAGACTCCCGCGGAGTTCATTGGCCAGGTTCCCCTGCTTCAAGAAGCCCTGCACGCTATGGGGGTTGTCACCTTGCAAAAAGAAGACTTCGAAGCCGACGATATCCTTGCCACACTTGCGACGAGAGGGGCCACCGAGGGTTTTGACGTTCTCGTTGTGTCCGGAGATCGGGACACTTTCCAGCTGATCAACGAGCACGTGACGGTGCTCTATCCGAGTGCGCGAGGTGTCTCCGAACTTAAGCGCTACACGCCAGCCGCTGTGGAGGAGCGTTACGGTGTCAAGCCCCACCAGTATCCAGAAATTGCCGCACTCGTGGGCGAAACAAGCGACAACCTCATTGGGATCGACAAGGTGGGGGAAAAGACCGCCGTCAAGTGGATCACCCAGTATGGGTCGCTCGACGGCGTCCTCGCGGCTGCAGATGAGGTTCCCGGAGTTGTGGGCAACAACCTGCGCGAGCAAAAAGACCGAGCTGTCCTGAATCGGCAACTCAACCACCTACTCACTGACGTCGACCTCGGTGTCCCGCTGGCCCAACTGGAGCGTGGCCCCATGGATGCGAGCGCGATCCAGGAGGTGTTTGGGAGGCTCTCTTTCCGCACTCTCAAGGACCGTGTGCTTGCTCTCGCCGGCGGCACCTCAGCGTCGACGCAGGAAGAAGTTGTGACCTCGCCCGCTCCGGACCTCCCGGCAGAGCGAACCCTCGTTGATGAGGAGCTTGCGTCCTGGTTGAGCAAGCGTGTGGGACTCGCCATCGGCGTATCGGTCGGCAACGCGGGAGGAGAAATTGTCGTTGGGCTCGCAGATTTCGATGAAGCTCTCCGGGTTCCCATTACCGAGGGAAGCCGGGATCATCAACCACTGATCGACGCACTGGCGGACCCGGGCCATCGCTTCATCTATTTCCATTCGAAGCCCACGCTCATGGCGCTGTCTCGAGCAGGTATCGAAACGCTGGCGCCCTCGGGAGACGTTGTGCTGGCAAGCTGGCTCGCCCACCCGGCGAGCAAATCACCAACATTCTCTGCACTCGTTGAACAAGAGTTGGGCATCCATCTTCCGGAGGCACCGTCTGACCAACTTGTCCCCGAAGACCCACCGGTAGGGGTTGGGGTTGAAGCGTGGTGCGCGCTTCGGCTATGGACACCACTCGTCGAGGGTCTGGAATCGGGTACGCGGTCGGTGTTGGAGACGATTGAACTGCCGTTGGCTAAGGTTCTCGCCGATATGGAGACCCGAGGGATTGGCAGCAATCGCGACCAGCTCGACCAGCTCGAGCAGGAACTTGGGGCTACCGTATCCACCCACGAGGCAGCTGCTTTCGCCGCTATTGGGCACGAGGTCAACCTCGGATCGCCCAAACAACTCCAGGGTGTGCTGTTTGACGAACTCGGAATGCCAAAGACCCGGGCAACCAAGACGGGCTACACCACCGACGCGCAGGCCCTGTCAGAGCTTCAGATGACCAACCCACACCCGTTCCTGGGCGCGCTACTGGCTCACCGTGACGCGACGAAACTTCGCCAAATCGTTGAGGGCCTCCGCCAGGCGGTTCAATCTGATGGTCGAATCCACACAACGTTTGACCAGACGGGAACAAGCACCGGCCGATTGTCCTCGTTGGATCCGAATTTGCAGAATATTCCGGTCCGGACCGAGATGGGGCACAAAATTCGTGCGACGTTCGTGGCAAAAAGCCCCGCAACAGGACTACTCACTGCCGACTACTCCCAGATCGAGATGCGCATCATGGCCCATCTCTCCGGAGATGAAGGGCTTATTGAGGCCTTCCACAAAGGCGAAGACCTCCACCGATTTGTCGGTGCGCGCATCTTCGACGTGTCGCCCGGTGATGTGACCCCGGAGATGCGAACCAAGGTGAAGGCCATGAGCTATGGGCTTGCGTATGGCCTCTCCGCTTTCGGTTTGGCGAAACAATTGTCCATCCCCACTTCCGAGGCGAAAAGCCTGATGACCGAGTATTTCAACCGGTTCGGCAAAGTGAGGGACTATCTGCGCTCCGTCGTCGAGCAGGCCAAGAAGGATGGCTATACCGAGACTCTCTTTGGGCGCCGGCGGCCGTTCCCGGAGCTGTCCTCGCCCAATCGAATGGTGCGCGAGGGAGCCGAGCGGGCCGCACTTAACGCCCCCATCCAAGGCACCGCTGCGGACATCATCAAACGTGCGATGATCGCGATCGAGGCAGACCTCCACGAACAGAACCTGAACTCCAGAATGGTCTTGCAAGTGCATGACGAACTGGTTTTTGATGTGGCACCAGGGGAGGAGGCGCAGGTAGAGGCTTTGGTCACCCAACACATGGGTTCGGCTGCCGAATTGGCGGTGCCCCTAGACGTGCAGATCGGTGTTGGTTCACAGTGGGATGAAGCCGCTCACTAGGGTTTGTGCTCATTCCCGCTGGCAAGCTAGGCTGAAGGCTTGCCCTCAGGGGCTTTTTGTCCTGTCCACGCGGGCTCCCCATGGAGCCAGCCTAAGTAGAAACCTCCAACCACTATCCCTATGACGAAACCAACAACTGCCGGACTGAAGCAGATCGCTATCAACGACATCGGCAGTGCCGAAGACTTCCTCGCTGAAGTCGAGAAAACACTCAAATTTTTCAATGACGGGGACCTCATCGAAGGTACCGTCGTCAAAATCGACCGAGACGAAGTTCTCCTTGACGTCGGTTACAAGACCGAGGGTGTTATCCCCTCTCGCGAGCTTTCCATCAAGCACGACGTCGACCCTTCAGAGGTTGTTGCCGTTGGTGACGCCGTTGAAGCTCTCGTTCTCCAGAAAGAGGACAAAGAAGGCCGACTCATCCTGTCCAAGAAACGTGCTCAGTATGAGCGTGCCTGGGGTGACGTTGAAAAGATCAAGGAAACCGACGGAGTCGTGACCGGTACGGTCATCGAGGTCGTCAAGGGTGGTCTCATCGTCGACATTGGACTGCGCGGCTTCCTGCCGGCATCGTTGATCGAGCTTCGCCGGGTTCGGGACCTCACTCCCTACCTCGGCCAGGAAGTTGAAGCGAAGATTCTTGAGCTCGACAAGAACCGCAACAACGTGGTTCTCTCGCGCCGCGCACTGCTGGAGGAGAGCCAGAGCCAAAACCGCTCGAGCTTCCTCGAAGGCCTGGTCAAGGGACAGGTGCGTAAGGGCGTTGTTTCCTCGATTGTTAACTTTGGTGCGTTCGTGGACCTCGGTGGGGTCGACGGCCTCGTCCACGTCTCTGAGCTGAGCTGGAAGCACATCGAGCACGCAAGCGAAGTAGTCGAGGTTGGCCAAGAGGTCACCGTTGAGGTGTTGGAGGTTGACATGGACCGCGAGCGCGTTTCGCTGTCCCTGAAAGCAACCCAGGAAGACCCCTGGCAGATCTTCGCCCGCACCCACGCGATCGGTCAGATTGCACCAGGTGCTGTGACCAAGTTGGTTCCCTTTGGCGCCTTTGTCCGTGTTGCCGACGGTATCGAAGGGTTGGTTCACATCTCGGAGCTGTCCGATAAGCACATTGAACTTGCCGAGCAGGTTGTCTCCACAGGTGACCAGGTGTTCGTGAAGATCATCGATATCGATCTCGAGCGCCGTCGAATTTCGCTCTCCATCAAGCAAGCGAATGAGGGTGTCGATCCTGAGGGAACCGAGTTTGACCCCGCGCTGTACGGCATGCCGACTGAGTATGACGACAAAGGCAACTACGCCTATCCCGAGGGCTTCAACGTGGAGACTGGCGAGTGGCTTGAGGGCTTTGATGACCAGCGGAAGGTCTGGGAGGGTCAGTACGCTGACGCTCAGGCTCGCTGGCAGTCGCACAAAGCACAGGTTGCTCACATGGCAGCCATGGTGATTGTGCCCGTCGAATCCTCGGCAGAGGAGGCGGAAGGCGTCATGCCCCAGCCCGTGGCCGACGAGCAGGAGGGGACGCTCGCCGATGACGAAGCGCTCTCGGCACTCCGCGACAAATTGATTGGATCTGCAGAGTAATCAGAACGATTGTGGCCCCGCTTCGGCGGGGCCACATCTGGTTAACGGTCGCTAGGGTGTGAGAATGCCCGTTGTTGCGTTGACCGGAGGAGTTGCCGCCGGCAAGTCGACGGTATCTGCAGTTCTCGAAGAACGTGGCGCCGTTGTCTTGGATGCCGACGTGTACGCCCGCGAGGCGGTTAGCCCCGGTTCTCCCGGACTCGCCGCCGTGATGGAGCGTTTTGGCGATTCGGTTATGGGCGCAGATGGCACCCTCGACCGCGCGGCGCTGGGTGCGCTGGTGTTTGGCGATACCGTGGCGAAAGCTGATTTGGAAGCCATCATTCACCCACTTGTGCGCCGACTTTCTGCCGAGGCTATCCGTGAGGCCACAACCCTCCAGCCAGAGACGGTGCTTGTCTATGACATCCCGTTGCTAGCGGAAGCCCGTGACCCCGGCGAGTTCGATGTGGTCGTTCTCGTTGATGCACCATCCGAGCAGAGGCAGGCGCGGCTCGAGTCAGAGCGCGGTTTCAGCGCCGAAGAGGCTTCGGCAAGGGTACTGGCTCAAGCCAGCGACGAGCAAAGGCGGGCCATCGCCGACGTTGTCCTCGACGCCTCCCAGAGCGTTGAGGTGACACAAGCGGCGGCACACGAGCTCTTCGATGCGCTCACAGACGCTTGGCCCGATCGTTTGGCGCACCTACCCCGGATTTTCCCGTTCTCTGCCACGTAGGCTCGTCGTATGGAATCCACGCGGGCGTTTCGACCCTTTGAGGTTGTGAGTGAATACACGCCCAGTGGCGACCAGCCACGCGCACTGGACCAACTCGAACAGCGGCTGACCGCCGGAGAGTCCGATGTGGTGCTGCTGGGTGCCACCGGGACCGGGAAATCCGCTACCACCGCGTGGTTGATCGAGCGACTGCAGCGTCCCGCGCTCGTTCTAGCCCACAACAAGACTTTGGCTGCACAGCTCGCCAACGAGCTCCGGGACATGTTGCCTCATAACGCCGTCGAGTACTTCGTGTCCTATTACGACTATTACCAACCAGAAGCGTATGTGCCCCAGACGGATACGTTCATCGAGAAGGATTCCTCCGTGAACGCGGAGGTGGAGCGGCTGCGCCACTCGACAACAAACTCGCTACTGAGCCGGCGCGATGTTGTTGTCGTGTCGACAGTGTCCTGTATCTACGGGCTGGGGGCACCTGAAGACTATTTCGAGGCCATGGTGTCGCTGCAGGTTGGGCAAAAGATTTCGCGGGAAGCACTAATCAAAGCGTTTGTTCAAATGCAGTACGAGCGCAACGACATCGCGTTCGAGAGGGGAACGTTCCGCGTTCGAGGCGACACCATCGAGATTATTCCTGTCTACGAGGAGCTCGCGCTGCGCATTGAGATGTTTGGGGATGAAATTGACTCGCTCAGTTCACTCCACCCACTCACCGGCGAGACGCTCTCCACCGAAGAGACAATGAGCGTTTTTCCCGCCACGCACTACGCCGCGTCCCCCGAGACGATGAAAAGAGCGGTGGGCACCATTCGAGAAGAGCTTGACCAGCGGGGAGCTGAGCTCGAAAAGGCCAACAAATTGCTGGAGGCCCAACGCATCCGCATGCGCACCACATATGACCTCGAGATGATGGAACAACTCGGTTTCTGCTCCGGTATTGAAAACTATTCGCGCCATATTGATGGGAGAAAACCCGGGGAAGCCCCAAACTGTCTCTTGGATTACTTCCCGGAAGACTTCCTCACGGTGATCGATGAATCCCACGTCACTGTTCCCCAAATTGGCGGCATGTATGAGGGCGACGCTTCGCGCAAACGGACCTTGGTAGAGCATGGCTTCCGCCTGCCAAGCGCGATGGACAACCGCCCGCTGCGGTGGGATGAGTTCCTTGGTCGAACCGGTCAAAAGCTCTACCTCTCAGCAACACCCGGCAAGTATGAGCTGGGCGTGTCCGACGGCGTTGTGGAGCAAATCATCCGGCCCACCGGGCTTATTGATCCCCGCATTGTGGTAAAGCCCGTTGAGGGGCAGATCGACGACCTGCTCGAGCAAATCAGGGTCCGCGTGGCAAAGAACGAACGAATCCTGGTCACGACGTTGACCAAGAAAATGTCAGAGGACCTTACCGATTATCTCGACGATGCGGGGGTTAAAGTTCGCTATCTGCACTCCGATGTTGACACGTTGCGCCGCATAGAGCTGTTGACCGAACTGCGCGCCGGGGTATTTGATGTGCTCGTTGGGATTAACCTGCTCCGGGAGGGTCTCGACCTGCCGGAGGTATCCCTTGTGGCGATTCTTGACGCAGACAAAGAGGGTTTCCTTCGCTCGTCCACCTCGCTGATTCAAACCATTGGCCGAGCCGCGCGGAATGTCTCCGGTGAGGTTCACATGTACGCCTCCGGGATCACGCGGTCGATGGCCCAAGCCATCTCAGAGACCGAGCGTCGACGAGAGCTTCAAATCGCGTACAACACGGAGCACGGAATCGACCCCACCCCCTTGCGGAAAAAGATCGCCGATATCACCTCGGTACTCGCGCGGGAGAAGGCTGACTCGGAGGACCTGTTGGAGGGTGTCACCACCGCAACGGGTGAGGGGTATTCCCGGTCCAAGGGGCTTCAGGATGGTCCTGACGAGCTTGCATCGCTTATCGCGACGCTGACCGACCAAATGATGCAAGCATCCGGCGAGCTCAAGTTTGAGCTGGCGGCGAAGCTGCGCGATGAAGTGCGAGAGCTGAAGAAGGAACTGCGAGAGATGACGACAGCTAGCCGCTGATGTCGGGCATCCAGCATTCCCTGCCTAGACTGTCCAAGTGCCTATCGAGAGACCCAAAACAGACTCGGTTCTTCATGTAAAAGGTGCGAGGGTTCACAACCTCAAAGGGGTCGACGTCACCATTCCGCGGGATTCGCTCGTGGTATTCACCGGCCTTTCCGGGTCAGGCAAATCTTCCTTAGCGTTTGACACAATTTTTGCGGAAGGGCAGCGACGGTACGTCGAGTCCTTATCGGCCTACGCTCGCCAGTTTCTGGGCCAGGTTGACCGACCCGACGTGGATGTCATCGAGGGGCTCTCGCCGGCGGTGTCGATCGACCAAAAGTCGACCAACCGTAACCCCCGTTCGACCGTGGGAACAATAACCGAAATCTACGACTACCTCCGATTGCTGTGGGCGCGGACCGGCATTCCGCACTGTGTCACTTGCGGAGAGGCCATCGCCCGGCAAAGCGTTCAGACCATCGCTGACACCGTCATGAAAAAGGACGAGGGGTGGCGTTTTCAGGTTCTCGCTCCGATCGTGGCCGGCAGAAAAGGCGAATTTGTTGACTTGCTGCGGAGCCTGAACTCACAGGGCTACGCGAGGGCGCGCATTGACGGGGAAGTTGCAACCCTGTCTGACGCACCCAGTCTGGCAAAGACCAAGAAGCACGACATCGACGTCGTGGTGGATCGACTTGTGATGGGCCCCGACGTGCTCGGTCGCCTCACCGACTCGCTCGAGACGGCCCTGAAGCTGGCGGACGGCACAGTTGTCCTCCACGGGGTCGATGATAATTCTGAACAGAGCTTCAGCGAGCGCCTCAGCTGCCCGAGTGGTTGCACGGTCTCCCTCACGGAGGTGGAACCCAGAACGTTTTCGTTCAATTCCCCCTTCGGGGCTTGTCCCGCATGCTCGGGGTTAGGTTTCACGATGGCCGTGGACCCTCAAATGGTCATCGGTGACCCTGAGCTCAGCATTGCTGGCGGCGCCATCCGACCCTGGACTCAGTCGGGTAAGGGCCTCTACGGCTACTTCCGCAACCTGCTAACAAGCCTGGCGGAGGAACTGGACTTCGACCTTGACACCCCCTGGAATCAGCTGCCTGAGGGCATCCAGGAGGCCGTAATGAGGGGGAATAACTTCGAACTGGTAGTGCGCTACCGCAACAGGTTTGGTCGAGACGTGAAGTACTCCAGCGGCTTCGAGGGCGTTATTCCCTACATTGAGCGCAAGTTTCATGAAACGGACAGCGAATGGTCCAAACAGCGGTTCGCGGATTACCTGCGCGAAATCACCTGTTCTGCCTGTAAAGGCCAACGTTTACGCCCGGAGATCCTCGCGGTCACCGTGGATGGGGCGTCCATTTCTGATGTCGCCGATATGAGCCTTCAGGGTGCTCATGCTTTTATGGCGCACCTCGAGCTCTCCGAGAGAGACGCTGCCATCGCTGAGCCCATTTTGCGAGAGATTCGTGCTCGTCTGGAATTCCTCTTGGAGGTCGGGTTGAGCTACCTCTCTCTGGCGCGTTCTGCGGGTTCCCTGTCGGGCGGAGAAGCGCAGCGGATTCGATTGGCCACTCAGATCGGGTCGGGGCTAACCGGGGTCCTCTACGTCCTCGATGAGCCCAGTATTGGGCTCCACCAGCGGGATAACCGTCGCCTCATTGAGACACTCGTGAAACTCCGGGACCTGGGAAACACCCTGATCGTGGTCGAACACGACGAAGAAACCATTCAGACAGCTGATTGGATTGTCGATATTGGCCCGGGTGCAGGCGAACACGGGGGAGAGGTCGTGCATTCGGGTTCCCTCGCCAGCTTGCTAAAGGAGAAGAAGTCGCTCACCGCCGGCTACCTCGCAAAGACCTCTCAGGTGGTCGCTCCGCGCGAGCGGAGACCTGTTGACCCGGATCGCATAATCACCATCGAGGGCGCCCGCGCTAATAACCTCCAAAACGTGTCTGTCGACATCCCCCTCGGGGTAGTGGTGTCCATCACGGGAGTGAGCGGATCGGGCAAGTCGTCTCTGGTGAACGATATTTTGTATCGATCCCTCGCCAATACGCTCAATGGCGCTCGACATGTTCCCGGGCTGCACACCCGCATTCGCGGGGTGGACCAGCTCGATAAAATTGTCCATGTCGACCAAGCACCTATTGGGCGGACGCCACGAAGCAACCCGGCGACATACACAGGGGTTTTCGACAAAATTCGGGCGCTGTTTGCCGAGACTGCTGAAGCAAAAATGCGGGGTTATCAGCCCGGTCGTTTTAGCTTCAACGTCAAGGGAGGGCGCTGCGAGAACTGCTCGGGAGATGGCACCATCACCATTGAAATGAACTTCCTGCCCGACGTATATGTCGACTGCGAGGTGTGCCATGGTGCTCGTTACAACCGCGAAACGCTTCAGGTCCACTACAAGGGCAAAACCATCGCTGATGTTTTGGGCATGCCGATCGAGGAGGCCACCGACTTCTTCGAACCGATCTCGACTATTCACCGTTACCTGAAGACACTGGTTGACGTTGGTTTGGGGTATGTGCGCCTGGGGCAGGCGGCAACGACTCTCTCGGGCGGCGAGGCTCAACGCGTCAAACTTGCGACCGAGCTGCAAAAACGTTCCACTGGCAGAACCATCTACGTCCTAGACGAACCCACCACCGGTCTGCATTTCCACGACGTGAAAAAGTTGCTCGAAGTCCTTCAGAGCCTGGGGGATAAGGGGAACACCGTCGTTGTCATCGAGCACAACCTCGATGTCATCTCGGCTTCCGACTGGGTAATCGACTTGGGACCCGAGGGTGGTGCCGGCGGCGGCACCATCGTCGCAACCGGGACACCTGAGACGATTGCGAAAAACCCGCAATCCCACACGGGAACCTTCCTCGCCGAGGTGTTGGGATAACACCTGTGCCCGGACGGTATTCCTGGCAACCTGCCACTTCGGATATCCCCACAACGCCGGGGGTATATCGCTTCTGCGACGATCGCGGACGAGTCATTTATGTGGGAAAAGCGAAAAACCTCAGGGCGCGCCTCACCAGCTATTTCCAGAAACCCGAGGCCTTACTCGATCGAACGCGCCGGATGGTGGCAACCGCTGGGTCTGTTGACTGGACACTGGTGCCCTCTGAACGCCAGGCACTGCACCTGGAATACCTCTGGATTCAGCAGTATCAGCCGGAATTCAATGTCCGTTTTCGCGACGATAAGTCCTATCCCTATCTCGTAGTCACCCTTGAAGAGGAAGTACCGAGGGTGTTCCTCGCCCGCAAACGCGGCATCAAGGGGGCGCGCTATTTCGGGCCTTTTCCAACCGCCTACGCGCTGAAAGAGACGTTATCGACGATTCTGAAAGCCTTCCCGGTGCGCTCCTGCACCCAGACGGTCTATAACCGTGCGAAAAGGGCCGGGCGTCCCTGCCTTCTTGGCGATATCGGCAAGTGCGCGGCCCCCTGCGTGGGAAGGATTTCACCCCCGGATCACAAGGCACTCGCTCTGTCACTCGCTAGCTTCATGGCGGGCCAGGACACTGCCGTCACCGCGTCGCTGCAGCAGAGCATGGAGCGAGCGGCCAACGACCTCGAATTTGAAAAAGCGGCCCGACTGCGAGACCGACTGGAAGCTATCAACACCATTCTCCAGGGCAACACCATGGTGCTCTCAGAGGACATCGATGTCGACGTGTTCGGCATTGCTTCTGATTCTCTTGTCGCCGCAGCGCATGTTTTTCGGGTCCGAGCAGGGCGGATTCGTAGCGCGAAAGGATTCATCGTCGAGGTCTCTGCTGATGAGGGTGAAGACGCCCTCATCGAGATGATTCTGCGGGATGGGTTTGAGGAGGAGATACCGGCACGCACAATCGTGGTTCCGAGCGTCCCTACCTCCGCTGGCG
>JAOHDU010000022.1 GCA_028096805.1 Pontimonas sp. | reverse complement strand
GTTGTTCCTGACGCGACGACATAGTCCGAAGAGCCCTGTGCCGAGCCGATGGCGTGCAGAGCGTGCGCAACATCGTCTGCCCACAGCCAGTCGCGGGCAATTGTGGTGTTTCCGAGCGCAAGATTTGATTCCCGCCCATCCCGAATTGCTCGCAGCCCAGAGATAATCTTCTGCGTCACGAAATCGGGCCCTCGCAATGGTGATTCATGGTTGGTGAGAATGGCATTGCTGGCATTTAGTCCGAAGGCTTCGCGGTAGTTCTGTGTCGTAAGGTATGTCGCAGTTTTGGCAATGCCATAGGGGCTGACCGGCTTCATAGAGGACTGCTCGTCCAGCACTGTTTTCCCGTGATTCCCAAAACAATCCGTGCTGGCGGCATTCACGAAGTGAGCGGTGGAGGAGCGTCGTTTGAGAATTTCCAACAGCGAAACCACCGGATCAAAGATCTCCGACATGGCAATTGTGGGCTCACGGAAGGATGCCGCAACGCTGCTGGGTCCTGCAAGGTAGTAGATCTCGTCGGGCGCTGCGGAATCGAGGGCTTCCTCTAAAGCGAGTGAATCATGAAGGGAGAGCGAAAGTCGCGTCACGTCGTCGAGCACTCCAAGCCGAGCCAGTCTCCAGGTTTGGGACTCTGCCCAGTTTCTCGAGGTGCCAATGACGCGGTATTCCGCGGCAAGAAGCAAGCGCGATAGGTACGCGCCTGTCTGGCCCGATGCGCCGATGATAAATGCCGTTTTCATAGAGCCCTCCCCGAACGATTCAAAACTACGCGACAGGGGGAGCGGTGGATGACCGTAGCGTCAGATCAACCTGTAACTCGAGGTGTGTGTCATCAGTGTCATCCCAGGCCCCTCCCAGTTGCGCGAGCGCTTGGGCCACGGCGAGGCTGCCCTGGTTTGCGGGGTGTTGGTTCATCGTGGTTAGACCGAACGTTTCACCCAATGGGTGGCCGTCAATCCCAATGACAGATAAGTCCCTCGGAACGTCAAGCCCTAATTCCCTAGCGGCCATAATGACACCCAAAGCGATCTCGTCCGACCCGGCAACAATAGCTGTGGGGCGGTTTGATGCGTTCGCGAGCACTTTTTGGGCACTTCGGTAGCCGCCGGGGACATCGAAATCGTCTGCGTAGAAATCGTCATCCTGGGACAAGCCTGCGTCAGCCAGAGCAATCCTGAAACCTTTGAGCCGGTTGGAGTGGACCTCAAAGTCCAACTGTCGTTCTTGATCCCCGCCCACGTGAACGATTCTGCGGTGACCAAGCTCGATGAGATGCTCCGTTGCTCGCCGAGCGGTGACCACGTCGTCAATTGAGAGTGTGGGAACGTGGGGGATAAGACCCCCGACTCCCACCACCGGTTTTCCCAGCTTCCGAAGGCGACGGACTTCGTCATCGCTGATGAAAAGTGTCAACGCAATGACGGCATCCACACCCTTACGCACGAGGAAGTAATCGAAGAGCTGTTTGCGCTGGTCGACGTTGTCCGTGAGTCGGTAGAGGGTGAGGTCATAACCCGCCCCGATGAGGGCTGACTCGACGCCATCGATGACTTCGCTGTAGAACCAACGGTTGATAAAAGGTGTCACAACGGCGACATTTCGCGATCTGCCCGTGGCGAGACTCTCTGCGGCACTGGAAGCGACGAAACCGAGTTCCGTAGCGGCGGCTGACACTCGTGACTGCGTTGCGGCTGAGACAGAACCTCGGCCAGACAATGCGCGAGACGCAGTTGACTTCGAAACGCCTGCAAGCCGAGCAACTTCGTTGAGCGTTATCATGACCGGCCCGCGCCCCTGTCGCGGGTTCGGGCGCGGGTAATGCTCTTGTTCTGCGGATAAAAATTCACTTTAAGCGGATGTCCTATCAATAGAGGCTTGCGCTTTGAAGTGAAGCATGTTGATTTTTGCACGGTGCAGCTCGAGCTGGATTGCACGACGGATGGTCCAGAATATCCGCCTGTTTGCCGATTTGGTCGATGGCAATGGCCGGGATTGTCCTCGGTGTCTCCCATCAGTGTGCCGGATTGCGGGCGGGTCTCCGACTGCGCCGAACACGTAGGTGCCAAGGACCTCGTGGTTTTCTTCAGTCCCAAGACTGTTAAATACCCATTCTGGCGCAACTCTCGAAGCTCCAATTGGGCCAAGAATGGTCTGCGAAAGGTATTCCGCACTGCAGATGAAGTTGTTGTCTGACCAGCTTAGAGTCCTTATGAACGGTAGTCGGTCGGGGAGAGGACCAATGTGTTGCTGAAAGAACCATTGTCGATCTTCCTCAACCCTCCCGCGGTTCCTCGTCGTGCCTCCATCCTGACCATCGGGGAAATTACTTCTTAGGTTGAAGCGAACATGCTTCAGTTTTGGCTCTCTGCGCATCGCCGCGATTATCGCGTCTAAATCAAGGTCGCGGATAAACGGAAGGTCATGTTGAACAATGAGCACATACTCGGTGTTGATGTGTCTCAGAGCGAAAAGCAGCGTTTGCGAGATGTGCCCCCAGTTCTTGCGAAAATAGAGCGATGTGTTGGTTCTAGACAAAAGTAGGGATTCCAAGTTTTTCTTGTAAGCATTCCAGCGAGGCGTTGAACCCCGAAGTTTCTCCGATGTTTTTAGGCCGTCCCCAACCACAAGCACCCTGTATGAGACTTCGGTTACCAAGTGTTCAAGGGATTTGAGAGTTTCTGCGATCACTGATGTGTCAGGTGCCGATGGGATCAAATTGGTTGTCACAACAACCGTGACTGCGTCGGTCACTTGCTGATCAGCGTCGGTTTGGTTGGAAGCGAGTGAATCATCTTGGGCCGAGGTGTTTGCCCTCAATGTCCGAAAATCCGTCGCTCTGCCGGGCTACAGTGACCCGTGGCGCAGCGAAAAAGTATTTTTGCTGCTGTAGCGGGAAGGTCATAACATCCCCTTTCCCCCTTCGATCCTCGCGCAGGAGTAATTGAATGCCCTGCGCATTCGTCTCTTGCAGCGGTCGGACCATATGCCTTTTGATGATGTAGCACCCTTTGCCCACCGCACCGGTCAATAGTTTGAGGTTTTCAGAAATCGCCACTGATCCTCCTCGACCCCGATATGCCAAACTCAGGACGTCCAGGGTCGGGTCCGCGGCGAATTCGTCGATGTATTTTTGTATTGTTGGCCACGGTTTCACGAAGACCAGGTCATCCTCACAGATCATTCCTAACGGATGCCCGGTCCCGTAAAAATCCTCCAAAGCCTGGGAGTGCGAAACTGAACAACCAATCGAGTTTGCAAAAAAAGGGTGCACCTCGGGATACTTTGTAGTGCCTTCGGTAGCGTTTATCCTCTTCCACTCGTGAACGCCCATCCGCTCAAGCTCAGCAGATACTTGCAGGAGTCGGTCTGGTCGCTTTCGGAGATTAATGACAAAAACCTCTGGCGTGAGAGAGTTACTCGCGGGCCTCAAACCAGCGCCATCGTCGGGAGCTTTTCGATTAGCCCATCGGTGCTCCAGTTTTCGAAGTCTCGAGTTTTTTCGCACTCTTTGGAGCCGTTGCAGCAATATTCGAGCAAGTCCGAGCGGACCGGACGGCCTAGCAACCATTTGTTCGCCCTTGTCCCAAGGTAACTGACTTCACACTCGAGGGGTGCACCACCTGCTCGAGTTTAGCGGTACTTGCGCAGTGTAAGAAGTACAGACACCGCTCGATCTCTAGACTGTAGGCTCGGGTTTTTTGCCCTAGGTCGTCACACCACCCTCTAAATGGCTGAGTAGAGGAAATCAGCGAGTCTTGCGGGACCACAAGTAGATTTCTTCGCAGGGCGGAGCGCCCTGAAGACGGAGCTTTTTTCGACCGGCTGAGAACCGGGTGTCGGGCCCACGGCATCGCGTAGATAAGTCGCAACAGGCTGCGCAAGGCCCAAGCGGGCCGAAAAAACCTTGGGCGGTTTGTTTTGGGATGTGTCACCACATCGTTCTTATTCGATTCGGTGGAATTTGTCCTTCCTGCGTGTGGACAACCACAAACGTCTGTGCCGAGCAGGATGGCATCATTCTATTCGCGGAAACTTAGGACGTCTGCGACCTCTCATGCCCGATACAAGCAGGGTTGGACTTGTCATTACCGTAAATGACTTTGAAGTCGAATCGAGTCCAGATTTCCGCGCCGCAAAGAGATTCGCTCTCCTAGCGCAAGACTAGCAATAGCCCTAAGACATCACAACGCGGAGGATAGGGGATTCGAACCCCTGAGGGCTTTCACCCAACACGCTTTCCAAGCGTGCGCCATAGGCCACTAGGCGAATCCTCCGTTGCGCTGGTGGTCAGGACCAAAAGCGCGCCTCTCATCCTAACGATAAAGTGGAGACGGCTCCTCGCGCGGCGCTAACTTGGCTAACTCCCCCAGGACGGAAACGTAGCAAGGGTAACTGGGCTCTGGTGGGTGCGCGGGGAGTCTTCCCATTGCCGGCGCACCCTAGGCTGAATCTGTGGCTACCAGCGTTTATGTCTCCTCGGCGGAAGGCTCCTCCGGGAAATCCACCGTTGCTCTGGGCCTGTTGGATGCGCTTCGCGCACAAGTAGAACGTGTGGGTGTTTTTCGCCCGGTGACGCGATCCAGTGACGAGCGTGACTACGTGCTCGAAATGTTGCTCGATCACGATGGGGTCAATTTGACCTACTCCGAGTGCATAGGGGTCACCTACGAGGATGTCCGTGACGATGCGGAGGCCGCACTCAGCGTCATCGTGGAGCGCTTCAGGGCAATCGAAAGTCGCTGCGACGCTGTTGTGATTGTCGGGTCGGACTACACGGGGGTAGGCAACCCCACCGAGTTTTCGTTCAATGCCCGCGTTGCTGCCAACCTGGGCGCGCCCGTGGTGTTGGTGGTCACGGGCAGGGAGCCCACCTTGCCAGCCGGACGGGACTTGGCGCTGCCGGCTCGGCCGCTCAGGGACATCGTGACGGTGACCGATGCGGCCCTTGATGAAATCAAGCACTCTCATGCCACCCCGTTGGCCGTTGTCGTCAACCGTGCAGACGGGGAGCAATTGAGCGACATCCGAACTGCTCTTCACGAAAGCTTCCCCGAGCTGCCGCTCGGAGTGATTCCCGAGGACACCTTTCTTGTTTCCCCCACGGTCGCGGCAGTGATGAAGTCACTGGATGGCCAGCTACTTCACGGTGATCCAGAATTGCTCACCCGAGAAGCTCTCGGAGTGATGGTGGGAGCGATGTCTCTCGAGCACATCGTGGAGCGACTTCGCGAAGGTTTCGTGGTGTTAGTTCCGGGTGACCGGACAGATGCGATTGTGGGCGTGCTTGCGGCTCATCGCAGCGACCAATTCCCGAGCCTTGCGGCGCTCGTGCTCTACGGAGGTTTTGAACTCTCGGAAACGGTTCTGCGCCTGATGCAGAGCCGCGATGATGGTTTCCCCATCGTCAGCACCCACCACGACACCTACGAGTCGGTGCTTCACGTTATGTCAGCCCGAGGAAAGCTAGCGGCCGATTCGCAACGAAAATATGACACGGCTTTGCAGTTATTCCGTAACAACGTCGATACCGAAGCTGTTTTGGAACAGCTGAATATTTCCCGGGCCACGGTGGTCACACCGTTGATGTTCCAGTACACCTTGCTCGAGCGGGCAGGAGCACTGAAGAAGCACATCGTTTTGCCCGAAGGCCTCGATGATCGCATTATTCGGGCAACTGCCACTTTGCTCTCCCGCAACACGGTGGACGTGACGCTCTTGGGTGATGAATTCCAGATTCGCAGCCGTGCCAGTGAGTTGGGGCTGGACATTGCCAGTGCCCGCATCATTTCGCCAACTGACCCGACCCTTGTGGAGCGCTTTTCTGAGGAGTATGCCGCATTGAGGGCACACAAAGGTGCGACGGTCGAAGGCGCTCGGGAGATTGTTTCGGACGTCTCCTACTTTGGCACCATGATGGTGCACCTGGGGCTAGTCGATGGAATGGTGTCGGGGGCTGCCCACACCACGGCACACACCATCACGCCCAGTTTTGAGATCATCAAAACTGCCCCTGGAGTGTCCATTGTCTCCAGCGTCTTTTTGATGTGTCTGGCTGATCGGGTCCTCGTCTACGGCGATTGTGCGATTGTGCCCGACCCCAGCGCGGAACAGCTCGCGGACATCGCGGTGTCCGCGACCGCCACAGCCCGGTTGATGGGAATCGAGCCGCGTGTGGCGATGCTGTCGTACTCGACGGGCGAGTCCGGCAGCGGTGCCGATGTTGACAAGGTTCGTCAGGCAACGGCGCTGGTGCGAGAGCGCCAACCAGGTCTGCTGCTGGATGGGCCTATTCAATACGATGCGGCCATCGTTCCCAGTGTTGCGGAAGCCAAAATGCCCGGCTCCGCTCTGGGTGGGGATGCCACGGTCTTCATTTTCCCTGACTTGAACACCGGCAACAACACCTACAAAGCGGTTCAGCGCAGCGCGGGAGCTGTTGCGATTGGTCCTGTTTTGCAGGGGCTAGCGAAACCCGTCAACGACCTGTCTCGGGGTGCCACCGTGAAGGACATCATCAACACGGTCGCCATCACCGCCATTCAGGCCCAAGGGATTACCCCATGAGCGTTTTGGTGCTCAATGCGGGCTCGTCATCGCTGAAATTCCAGGTGATCGATACAGACACGGAAGCTTCGCTGCATTCTGGCGTTTTTGAGGAATTAGGTGTTTCGCCCGATTCGATGTCGATTGACGCAGCAATCACGGCGGCCCTCGAGTCGCTCCCGGCGGGACTGAACGTGACCGCTGTCGGACACCGTGTGGTGCATGGCGGTGAGCAGTTTGTCGACCCGACGATGCTGCAAGAGGACGTCCTCACCCAGTTGGACGGTCTGTTTTTTCTCGCCCCATTGCACAACCCGGCGAATCTCGCGGGAATCAGGGCGGCAATGCACGCATTGCCGGAAATCCCGCACGTCGCCGTCTTTGACACCGCTTTTCACCACACTCTTCCACCAGCAGCATCCACGTTGGCGCTTCCCGAAGAACTGCGTCGGCAACGGGGCATTCGCAAGTATGGGTTTCACGGGACGAGCCACCGCTATGTGTCTGGCGTCGCTTCAGACCTGCTGGGAGGCGACCCCCACACTCACCGCGTGATTACGCTTCATTTGGGGAATGGGTCCTCCGCAACGGCGATTCGCGGCGGTCAATCAATGGACACGTCGATGAGCTTCACTCCGACCGCTGGTCTCGTGATGGGGACGAGACCTGGTGACGTTGACCCAGCTGTCGTCACGTTCTTATTGGAGCACGGGGGATACTCTGCCGCTGAGATTCACGCAGTGCTCAACAGTGACAGCGGGTTGAAAGGCTTGACGGGAAGCTCTGATTTTCGGGAAATCACACGTCGAGCAAGATCGGGCGATGAGGATGCTGTGCTGGCCATGGACATCTGGTCCTGGCGCATTCGGCATTACATCGGCGCATACGCAGCACTCTTGGGAGGCCTTGATGCCCTTGTCTTCACGGGCGGAATAGGCGAGAACTCTGCTGAAGGTCGCGCCCTGTCCGTTCTCGGGCTCGAATTCATGGGTGTATCGATTGATTCCTACCTCAACTCGCGACCCAACAGCAAGACCCGCACCATTTCGCCCTCCTCGTCACCCGTGTCCGTCTTCGTGATTCCCACCCAGGAGGAGCTGGAGATAGCGCGGCAGACCGCCGCGCTGGTCAGCTCCCCCCGGTAGGCTCAAAGCGTGGTCACCGCTCTCTACCGTCGTTATCGTCCGGAGAGCTTTGCTGAGCTCATTGGCCAAACTCACGTCACCGATCCGCTTCGCCATGCGCTTTCGGCGGATCGTGTAAATCACGCGTATCTCTTTAGCGGTCCGCGCGGATGCGGTAAAACAACGTCTGCTCGAATCCTCGCGCGATGCTTAAACTGCCACGAGGGCCCCACCGATACGCCGTGCGGTTCGTGTCCTAGCTGTGTCGAGCTTTCGCGAGATGGTGGAGGCTCCCTCGACGTCGTCGAGATTGACGCCGCCAGCCACAATGGTGTGGATGACGCGCGCGATTTGCGCGAGAGAGCGGTTTTTGCTCCCGCCCGAGACCGATTCAAGATTTTTATTCTCGACGAAGCGCACATGGTGACGCAGCAGGGCTTCAATGCACTGCTCAAGATTGTGGAAGAACCACCCGAGCACGTTAAATTTATCTTCGCCACCACCGAGCCAGACAAAGTAATCGGCACCATTCGTTCACGAACCCACCACTACCCGTTCCGTTTGGTGCCCCCGGCTGAACTCCTTCGGTACATCGAATCGGTCTGCGAATCTGAGAGTGTCACTGTTGAAGATGGAGTGCTTCAACTCGTGGTCAGAGCAGGAGGAGGTTCGGTCCGAGACACGCTCTCTGTCCTAGATCAGCTCATTGCCGGGTCAACGGACACCACAGTGACCTACGACCACGCGACCGGTCTCCTCGGGTACACACACGAAGAGCTTCTCGCAGAGGTAATGACCGCGCTTGCCTCCGGTGTGGGTAGCGCCACGTTCCAGGCCCTTCACAAAGTGATTCACACGGGGCAAGATCCGCGACGGTTTGGCGAAGACCTATTGGAGTTTGTCCGGGACCTGATCATCGTCGATCAGGCCGGCAAGGAGGCAGCTGGCCTACTCCCAGGAGCAAGCGCAAGCACGGTCGAAGTGATGAGTCGGCTCTCAGGAGAGCTGGGGACCCCGCGCCTATCGGCGATGGCCGATGTTATGGCGCAGTCTCTTGCCGCGATGACCGGTGCGACCTCGCCAACACTGCATTTAGAGCTCCTGATGGCTCGCTTGCTTGTAGCAAGAGGTGTTACTCCTACCACTGAGACACACGCCACACCGCTTCCGACACCGGAAACCACGCCGCAGCAGACTCCTGAAAAGGAGCCTGCGGCACCGGCTCCTGAACGCCCGGCAGTAGCGACCCCTAGCCCGGCTTCAGCAAACAGCACCACCGCCGAGGGTCAGGTCGAGACCGAACCCCTCACCTTTGCTGTGCTTAGCGCAGCCTGGCCGGGAGTTTTGCACGCAATAGGAGAGAAAAAGCGAGCTGTTTGGACGGCTCTTGTGGGGTCAGAAGTTGTGGCTCTGGACGAAGACATCGTCACCATCGGGTTTCCGACCCTCTCGAGTGCGGAGGTGCTTAAGAAACCTCAGGGTGAGGGCATGCCTGCGAACGCGGAGTTGGTCAGGCAGGCCATCCTCGACGTTACGGGACACCGAGTGAGGTTCAAGGTGCAGGAGATTGTTGTCGCCGAGAAATCGCCAGCTATGAGAGGTGATCTTAGCCCCGGGACCCCCGATCCTTCAGAGTCTGCTGAAGGATCTACGTCGTGGCCCACCGTAAGCCCACCGCGCGGCGATGACGAGGCTGAAGCCGAGATTGCCGAGGAAGAGGAAGCGGCTGCGCCAGTGGGTCCGGTGGTGGGAGCCCAGTCGCAGGTGGGAGAAGCGGTCATTCGTGAGGTCTTGGGTGGCGAGCTTATTTCTGAAACCGCGGTTGATGAGGGACACAACTAGTCGTGTACGAGGGGATTGTTCAGGACCTCATCGATGAATTTGGTCGTCTACCGGGTGTGGGCCCGAAATCCGCGCAGCGCATTGCTTTTTACATTGTCCAGAACGAGAAATATGACCCCGCCGCATTGTCGGAGCTCTTGCATACTGTGAGGGAAAAGGTTCGGTTCTGTCAGACCTGCGGAATGATTTCCGACAGCGATACCTGCGGTTTTTGTAGCGATCCCCGCAGAAACCCGGGCATGATCTGCGTCGTCGAGGAAGCCAAAGATGTGTTGGCTGTTGAAAGAACCAGGGAATTCCGGGGTTTGTATCACGTGCTGGGTGGAGCTATCAGTCCGATTGATGGCATTGGACCCGATGATTTGCGCATTAAAGAACTCATGTCGCGCCTTTCGTCATCCGAGGTCACTGAAGTAATCATCGCCACGGATCCCAACCTTGAGGGGGAGGCCACCGCGACCTACCTCAGTCGACTGTTGCACCAGCCAGGCCTGACCGTGAGCCGCCTTGCTAGCGGTCTGCCCGTGGGTGGTGACCTGGAATACGCTGACGAGGTCACACTGGGTCGCGCCTTCGAAGGTCGCCGCAGCATCTCGTAGCCAGCGAAGCGCCTTCGAGCAGCGGGTACACTAAGGGTTTCTGACCGGCTTATCGGTCGCTGGGTGCCGGGAGTGTGACCGTGAGTCTGATTGTGCAAAAGTTTGGCGGGTCGTCCGTCGCTGATGCACCGAGCATTAAACGAGTTGCCGCTCGGATTGTGGAGACCAAAAAAGCGGGCAACGATGTGGTCGTCACGGTCTCCGCCATGGGAGATACCACTGACGACCTTTTGGACCTCGCCCACCAAGTCAGTGGTCAGCCAGATTCCAGGGAAATGGACATGCTGCTGACCACAGGTGAACGGATGTCCATGTCGCTTTTGGCCATGGCCATCCGAGATCTCGGCTTTGACGCCCGCTCTTTTACCGGGAGCCAGGCTGGCATGATGACCGACGCGCAACATGGGCGCGCGCGAATTGTGGATGTCACCCCCACGCGGGTGCGCGCGGCGCTTGATGAGGGTGCCATCGCCATTGTGGCGGGCTTCCAGGGCTTTAATACGGATTCTCGCGACATCACCACGCTGGGTAGAGGCGGTTCCGACACCACCGCGGTGGCCCTGGCTGCGGTGTTAGGCGCAGAAGTCTGCGAGATTTACACCGATGTTGATGGGGTCTTTACCGCGGACCCTCGAGTAGTTCCCCGCGCGCAGAAGCTTGCCGCCGCAACCTACGAAGAGATGCTGGAGCTCGCGGCGGCGGGGGCAAAAGTCATCAACATCAGAGCCGTTGAGTTTGCCCGGCGACATGGAGTGACCTTGCACGTTCGGTCATCTTTTACGCAAGATGTGGGAACGTTCATTTCGAAAGAACATGGGGGAGAAGCAGTGGAAGAGCCAATCATTGCCGGGGTTGCCGGTGATACGAGCGAGGCCAAAATCACCGTTGTTGGTGTTCCTGATATCCCAGGTAAAGCCGCAGAGATTTTTACGATTGTGGCCGGTGCCGGTGCAAACATCGACATGATTGTTCAGAACGTGTCCGTTCATGAAGCGGGTCGCACCGATATTTCCTTCACGCTGCCCATTGAAGACGGCGAGCGGACCATGCAGGCACTCGAGGACGCACGAGAAGAGTCAGGTTTTGAATCGCTCATTTATGACGATGAGATCGGCCGCCTATCGGTTGTCGGAGCCGGAATGCGGACTAATGCTGGAGTCTCCGCGCAACTCTTTACTGCCCTCTCGGGGGCGGGAATCAACATCGAAATGATTTCGACCAGTGAGATCCGGATCTCGGTGATCATGCGCTCAGATATCCTCCCCGACGCCGTTCGAGCCGTGCACCGAGCATTCGGACTCGACGGTGACGTTGATGCCACCGTGTATGCCGGGACAGGACGCTAGTGGTTTCCCTCGGTGTAGTTGGCGCGACTGGTCAGGTGGGCCAGGTCGTTCGCGAACTTTTAGTTGCTCGGTCTTTCCCCGCCGAGAGCGTGCGGTTTTTTGCTTCCTCCAGGAGCGCTGGTCGCACCCTTCCCTGGGGTGAGGGGTCTATCGAAGTTGAAGATATTGCCACGGCGGACCCTTCAGGCCTGGACATCGCCATTTTTAGCGCAGGCGGAGCACTCTCCCTCGAGCAGGCGCCGCGATTTGCACAAGCGGGAGTAACCGTTATCGACAATTCGAGTGCCTGGCGGATGGACCCGGATGTTCCGCTGGTGGTGTCCGAGGTGAACCCGCACGAGGCTCTATCCCCCGCAAAAGGAATTATCGCTAACCCCAACTGCACGACGATGGCGGCCATGCCCGTTTTAAAGCCCCTGCACGATGAGGCTGGTCTCAAACGGCTCATCATCTCCACCTACCAGGCCGTTTCTGGTGCGGGTCTCGCGGGCGGCGAAGAATTGGCCAGCCAGACCACAGTTGGCGCTGGGCAAGAACTACTCGCTCTCGTCCACAGCGGCACTGCTCTCGATCTTCCGGCTCCGAGTGTTTTTCCTGAGCCCATTGCGTTCAATGTTGTCCCTTTGGCCGGCAGCATCGTTGATGATGGCGCAAACGAGACGGATGAAGAAAAGAAGTTGCGTAACGAAAGCCGCAAAATCCTGAGCATCCCCGACCTCCTGGTCAGCGGTACCTGTGTTCGCGTACCGGTCTTCACCGGTCATTCGCTCCAAATCAATGCGGAGTTCGACAAGTCGCTTCCCGTCTCCCGTGCTCGGGAGCTCCTGGCGAAGGCTCCGGGGGTTGCGCTGGAGGAGACTCCTACACCGCTGAAAGCAGCCGGTGTCGACCCCAGCCTTGTCGGCCGGCTGAGACAGGATGAAGGTGTTTCGGATTCTCGAGGGATTGCTCTGTTTATCAGCAGTGACAACTTGCGAAAGGGCGCAGCGCTCAATGCTGTGCAAATCGCAGAAATTGTGGCGGCAGCCCGTTAGGTTCTGCCCTCGCGCACGGCTCGGATGATCAGACTGACCGCCACAAACGCGGTTAGCAGCCCAAACAGGACTGCTGCCACCCGGGGCGAGAGCGCAAACGCGGTGTAGGCGCCGATCGGTGCCGCGGCCACCGCCCCCAGTGCAACGCAGGCTCCGTCACGAAGGAGCGCATTTTTGCGCCGGATATGCAGGATGCTCCCGCTGAGTGCTCCGGGAGCCATGGCGAGGAGTGAAATGCTCTTTGCGGCAACATCGCTCCCGCCGAGAAACAACATGATCGCGGGAGTCACAATCACCCCACCACCAATTCCCAGCAATCCTGCGCCGATGCCCATCAGTAACCCAAGCCCCAGCAAGATGAACGCCGTGACCGTGGTGACCTCGATCGTTCCCCCGCGGGAGGGAACCTCGAGGAAAAGTCCGACGGAGGAGAAAATAATGAAAGCGATAAACGCCCATTTCAGGGGGACCAGCGGAATCTTGGCGAGTATTCTGGCGCCCAGTTGAGCCCCGGCAACGCTGCCCGCAGCGACGAAGAGGGCGGGAAACCACTCAAATACGCCTCCGATGCTGAAAGACACGGCGCCTATCAGGGCGGCAGGAGTAATGGCCAGTAGGGATGTGGCATTGGCTTGGCGCTGATTGAAAGTGGTCCACCACAGGAGCAGCGGAACCATGATCAGCCCACCACCCACACCGAACGTTCCTGAGAAGAAGCCGCCGATTAGGCCGATGGTGACGAGAGCGGGCCACGCAGGGCGATAGCTCTCATCCACCAGCACAGTCTAGGCGGAGCACGCGGGCTTAGGATTGGGTGGTGATGGACAGATTTGACGCGGTTTTAGTCGGTGGTGGCATCATGAGCGCCACGTTGGGAACATTACTGAAGCACGTTGAGCCATCATGGAAAATCGCCATTATTGAGCGTCTTCCCGGTATTGGGGAGGAGAGCTCCAACGCCTGGAACAACGCGGGCACCGGGCACTCGGCGCTGTGTGAGCTGAACTACACCCCGCAGAAGGACGACGGTTCCATCGCTATTGACAGCGCAGTCTCCGTCAACGAACAATTCCAAGTATCCCGGCAATTTTGGTCGTGGTTGGTCGAGGAAGGCGTGATCCCTCAGCCTTCCTCGTTTATCTCTCCTTCCCCACACATGAGTTTTGTGTGGGGTGAGGACAACGTTCGTTTCTTACGCGCCCGGTTTGAGGCTCTGAAGGACCATCCGCTGTTTGTCGGTCTCGAGTATTCAGAAGACCCTTTGGTCATCGCTGAGTGGGCTCCGCTTCTCATCGATGGCCGCGCTAAGGGTGAAGCGTTAGCTGCAACGCGCTTCGTTGAGGGAACCGATGTTGATTTTGGGTCGCTTTCTCGCCAGCTCATCGACTACCTCGCCCAGTCCACGGCCACGGTGTATTCGGAGACAACGGTAACCGCACTTCGCCGCTCGAAGAGCGGGTGGAAGGTTAGTCTCCGGCCGGAAGTGGGGTTCACGCCGGAGGTTATCGAGACCCCGTTTGTTTTTGTGGGCGCTGGTGGAATGTCGTTAAACCTGTTGCAGCGTTCCGGAATCAAAGAGATCCGTGGCTACGGCGGATTCCCGGTGAGCGGTGTGTGGGTGCGCTGTGACAACCCTGATGTTGCCCGGCACCACCAGGCGAAGGTATACGGAAAAGCCAGTGTGGGAGCGCCGCCGATGTCTGTTCCTCACCTCGACACCCGACTGGTGGACGGCAGCGAGAGTGTTCTGTTTGGTCCCTACGCGGGATTTACCCCCAAGTTCCTGAAGAACGGGTCGTGGTTTGACCTCTTTGCCTCCATCCGCTGGCACAACCTCATCCCCCTTTTGGCAGTGGCCGCGGGAAACTTCTCTCTCGTGCGTTACCTGGTCGGTGAAGTTTTCGCATCACGGGCTAAGAAGCTCCAGGCTCTGTGGGACTTTTACCCTCGGCCGACCCGGATGATTGGTACGAGCAGACCGCCGGACAGCGCGTCCAGGTGATCAAGCCTGATGCCAAAAAGGGTGGCGTGCTTCAGTTTGGTACCGAGGTCATCGCGAGCAAGGATGGCTCAATGTCGGGTTTGCTCGGCGCTTCGCCAGGTGCCTCGACCGCTGCACCCATCATGATCAACGTCCTCGAGCGCTGCTTCCCGGGTAAGGCAGAGCAGTGGGGCCCCAAGCTCGAAGAGATCGTGCCGAGCTATGGCATGAAGCTTTCTGACAGGCCTCGTGAGGCGAAGGCATCACAGAAGCGCACTGCCAAGGTGTTGGGGCTCAGCGCAAAGCGCTAGTGGCGCAATGCTCCCCGCGACGGGCCAACAACGTAGGTGGCAGGTGCCTGATAGCCGTGCTCGGTGAAGGCACCGTCAAGCGCGACCTGGAGTAGCGACAGGCTGCTTTCGTCGACCAGTGCATAGAGCGCGCCCGACTCTCCGAGCCCGGTCATACGAGCCCCGTAAGCCCCCTGGGCAAGGCATGTCTCGACCGCAAGGTCAATTTCTTTGCCCGAGGCGTCATAGTCATCCCGGAGGGAGGCTTGCGAGGCGCTCAGTATTTCCCCGAGTGACTCTGGACCTTCGGTTCTGAGAGCTTTCGCAG
>JAOHDU010000021.1 GCA_028096805.1 Pontimonas sp. | reverse complement strand
AACCCGAGGAGGGCCTCTACATCGCCGAATCCCTCAAAGTGCTCGGGCGTGCTCTGTCTGCTGGTCACCACCCGCGATCCATCATCACGACACAACAGTGGGTGACCCAGCTCACCGAGCTGGAGGCCGAGCATCCGGGTCTGCTGGCTCACACTCCTGTGTATGTGGGCTCGGCCGACATTCTCGAGAAGCTCACGGGCTTTCACGTCCATCGTGGAACTCTCGCCAGCATGGCTCGTCCTGCGCTCCCGAGTGTTGCCAGCTTGGTGGCGGAAGCTCGCAGGGTGGTGGTACTGGAGGACATCGTGGATCACACCAATGTGGGTGCGGTTTTCCGGTCTGTCGCGGGGTTGGGGGCGGATGCTGTGATCGTCTCACCCTCCTGCGCTGACCCGCTCTATCGACGATCGGTGAGAGTGAGCATGGGTACCGTGATGCAGGTGCCATGGACTCGCGCACACTCCTATGCTGACTGGCGCGAAGCGCTGCGAGACGCGGGTTTTCATGTCGCAGCCCTAGCCCTGGAGCAGGAGGCGCGCGGGCTCGATGAACTTGCCATTGATGCCCACGATCGCTTAGCGATTGTGTTGGGAACAGAGGGTGATGGGCTGAGCGCCGAAGCAGTGGAAGGTGCAGATTCGGTCGTCGCGATACCGATGGATCATGGTGTTGATTCCCTCAATGTGGCGGCGGCCAGCGCCGTGGCACTGTGGGCGCTTCGCTAACGAAAGTTTCGTGCGGTATCGGGGACACCGAGTGCAAGTCGTTCCGCACCATCGGCGACAATCGACACCACGTTTTCGGGACTGCGCTGGAGTAAACCTCGAATAATCAGAGCACCGCTTTCTCGCAACATCACACGGTGTCGTTTCCACAAGCCCACGCTGCACACCACGTTGACGAGACCTGTTTCATCTTCCAGATTCATAAACGTGACACCCATTGCGGTGGCAGGTCTTTGTCGGTGAGTGACGATTCCCGCCACCCACACTCGGCGACCAGGCTCTAAGACGGTCATATCGGCAACGGAGCCGACTCCTCGTGCGCTCAGTGAAGAACGAAGATATCGCAGTGGGTGATCCCCAGGAGAGACTCCGGTGAACATACGATCTGTTGCCATGCGTTCCTGATCGGAGAGCTCTTCGAAGAGGGGCAACTCCACAGCGGTGCTGGTGTGGGGAAGGTATTGCGGGTGTTCCGCCGCGAGCTGTCCCGCTGCCCAGAGCGCCTCTCGTCTATTCATTCCACAATCCTCAAAAGCTCCTGCACTAGCGAGAGCTTCGGTTTGTGCCGTGGTCAGCCCGACGCGCCGTGCCACATCACTGGCGTTGACAAACGCGCCTCCTTCGGCGCGGGCACGAACAATGCGCTCGGCGGTCTCAACTCCCACACCACGCACCCGGGCAAGCCCCAAACGGGTAGCGAGGTGCCCATCTCGGCGATGCGTTGTGGTGGGATCAACCCCGTCAGAATCAAAAACGCTCGAGGGTGTGGGCTGGTCATAGACCAGGCAGCTATCAAGCCCTGTCGAAGCTACGGAGGTCGTCGTGGGATCGCTGATCGCTTCGACCGATGACTCAACATCGGAGTATTGAACAGAGGGTGCTCGGACCTCAACACCGTGACGTTCCGCATCGGAAACGAGGGAGGCTGCGGAGTAGAAACCCATAGGTTGGGCGCGCAACAGTCCCGCCAAAAATAGGGCGGGATAGTGGAGTTTTTGCCATGCACTGGCATAGACCAGTAGGGCAAAAGCAAGAGAGTGGCTTTCGGCAAAACCAAAAGCGGCAAAAGCCTGAATCATTCGATAGACACGATTCGCGGTGTCCTCGTCCAAGCCGCTCTCCGCCATGCCGGCAAACAGTGTCTCTCGCAGAGACTCAATGCGCTCTAAGCCTCTCTTCGAGCCCATGGCTCGCCGTAAAAGGTCCGCATCCTCACCGGTGCACCCGCCCACCGTCATCGCAATTTGCATGAGTTGCTCTTGAAAAATGGGAACACCCAGTGTGCGCTGCAAACACTCTTCCAGGGCGGGGTGGGGGTATTCCACCGGCTCCACACCCGCCTTGCGACGGACAAAAGGATGTACGGCACCCCCCTGAATGGGACCGGGCCGAATCATGGCAATTTGGATGGCGAGATCGTAAAAGCGCCGAGGTTGTAAGCGTGGCAACAAACCCATTTGTGCTCTGGATTCCACTTGGAAGACACCAATGGAATCCGCGCGGCACAGCATGTCATACACGCCTGCTTCATCCCGAGGAAGTGTGGCAAGCTCCCACGTTTCTCCCAAGTGTGTGGTGGCCATATCGAACGTGTCACGGATGGCCTCGAGGATGCCCAGTCCCAGCAGGTCAAACTTGACCAAACCCATCCACTCACAATCATCCTTGTCCCACTGCAGAACAGTGCGATCTTTCATGCGGGCGCGCTCAATCGGCACCACTTCAGAAATCGGGCGATCGGTGAGAACCATTCCCCCCGAGTGAATACCGGTGTGCCGGGGTGCTTTCAGGCTTCGCGCCGCCAAAGCGCTCACCTGCGCGGGAATCGTGTTCTCCTCTTTCTCACGCAAAGAAGACGAGCGCTCAATCTGACGCGAGAGGGAATCCTGTTGTCCTGGCGAATACCCCAGAGCTCGTGCCATATCGCGCACAGCGCTTTTGGCGCGGTATTCGATCACCGTGGCAACCTGAGCTGCCCGCAGTCTGCCGTATCGACCAAACACATACTGAATGACTTCTTCCCGGCGACGGGATTCAAAATCAACATCAATGTCGGGTTCCTCATCTCGCAGGGCAGACAAAAAACGCTCGAAAGGGAGGTTGTAATAAATCGAGTCCACCGCCGTGATGTCCAGCAAAAAACAGATTGCAGAGTTGGCAGCAGAACCCCGACCCTGACACAGGATTCCTCGAGAGCGAGCGAATTGAACAATGTCGTAAACGATCAGAAAGTAACCCGCAAAGTCTTTGCTTTCAATAAGGGCAAGTTCCCTTTCAATACGCTCCCAGACCGCAGGGGTCGCCTTCGGGTAGCGACGGGGGACCGCCTCATCGATGATCTGACGCAAATAGCTCATGGGGGTGTGCCCTTCAGGGCACACGGAGCGTGGCAAACCGGGCGAAACCTTTTTGAGCGAAAAAACTAACTCCTTCGCCATGTCCGCACTGCGGGTGACCGCATCTGCGTAGTGGGGAAACCTTTGCAACTGTTCGGCACCCGAGCGCAAATATCCCGCAGGGGAGGAGGGAAGCCACGAATGCAGCGCATCCATGCTGGTTCGCGCCCGAACAGCAGCCATGGCCTGGGACATATCGGCTTCCGCTGCCGTGGCGTAGTGCACCAAACCGGTCACCACCGTGGGTAAATGATGACGCTTGGCGAGAGTGGCAAGAAAGCTATTGTGCGCGCTATCGAGAGGCGCCTGGTGATCAAAAAGTTCGACGACCACGTTATCTGGCCCGAAACGATCCACCAACGCCAGCAGTGCGCGCTCTGAGCGTTCCTGCTCGAGCACACTGGGCATTCGATGCTCCGCCAGCGGTTGCCGCACGGCACCCTTACGGCACCCGGTCAGGATCACCCAGTGGCCTCCCGCGCGATCCGCGAGTTCATCAAGATCCGCGGTCATAGTGCCTTTATCTTCTGTAGCCAGATGCGCATCGGTGAGAGCGCTGGAGAGCCGGTGGTAACCCTCAGCACCCCGGGCAAGAGCTAAAAGGTGTGTCCCCTCGGGGTCAGGGGCGACAGAGCGCGACTGCGCGGTGCCCAACGTTATTTCTGCTCCTAACACCGTGGGCATCTGATGAGCTGCCGCTGCTTCTGCAAACCGAACGGCACCATAAAACCCGTTGTGGTCGCTCAAACCCATTCCTGCCAAGCCCAAAGCAGCGGCTCGCTCAACAAGCTTTTCTGGCGAAGAAACACCATCGAGAAAGCTAAAACTGCTGTGTGCGTGAAGTTCCGCATAGGGCACACCTTCCTCGGGGGAATGATGCGTTGCCGGTACTCGATAAGGGTGCCGGTGGGCAGACCATGCGGGGGAGTCGCCGCCATCGGCGCCTTCCGGGACCGCGCTGCCGGGCCTGGAGGCATCGCGAAGAAGCTTTTCGTGCTCCGACCAGGGGATAGGGGGATTAGTCCACCCCATTAGTCATACCGCGCTTCTACGACCCAGTGGGAGTGTTCGTGCGCACTCACAAGCCACCCCATGCCGCGCTCATCAACCAGTTGAACACGGTGCAAAAAGCGGCTCTGTGCGGGATCCCACCATTTTTCCCACACCGGCCAGGGGCCCGCCCAAGAAGAGACGGTCACCCTGTTTGTTCCAGAAACCATGAGGTGTGGTGGGCTAGAAAGCTGGGCGCTATCGCCCACTACTACAGGGTCACCATCCACCCCGAGTAGTGTCACCTCACGAGGGCTGGAAAACACTGTTCCCGGTAGAGGGCTCGGTAAAGCCCCGGGCAGTGGGCCAGGAGCTTCTGCCTGGGGCGCAGTATCGCCCCACGGAATCAACACCTGGGTTTCCGCGGCCACTCTGGCAACACGGGGACTTGCGGTCACAACACCGTGTGCGCCCACCATGCTTTGAACGCGAGAAAGAACATGGTGGACCCTCGCATCGGGGCCCTGCCCCCACAGCCCCGGTTCGTGGTCGGAAACGTCTTCGGGAGACAGTGCCTCACACTCCACAAAGGCCACCGCAAGGGGGTATTCCGAACCTTCCTGTTGGTGCGCACTAAAACACTGCTCTAACTGCCACCGCACACGGTCCACCAGGTCGGGAGTATCAAAGTAGCGAGGGTGACGCCAGGCTCTCTCATGGGTGGTGCCGTCATCGAAACCGATCGTGATTTTCACGTGCGTGCACACCGCCCCGGCAGCACGAAGTGTCGCCGTGTAGTCCTCTAGTGGCCTGCGCAGAGCAAAACCCACCTGATCCACCGAGGTCACAGCGTCCGGGAGCTCCATCCTGGTTACCGGGTCAAGGGGGGCGCCTGACATCTCCAGAAAGTTATCTCCGAGGCCGCGAGCTAGTCGATACAACCTCTCTCCCAGCGATCCCAAACGGTCACGAATAGCGTCAGGGCCCAGGGCAACAAACCCTCCAAGAGTCGTTATCCCTAACCGCGTGAGCAAAGAAACAGTGGCGTCATCTTCCAAAAACTCCACAGGGATATCCGCCAAAAACTCTTCTGATGCTTCTGGCTCCACACGGCGTAGTGGATAGTCCCTGGTGGTGTGGCGGGCAGCAATGACAGCACTAAACACGTCATCCGCAATCCCCACTCGTGTGCTGGCAAGGGGCTCGCTAGCGGCAACAGCATCCATCAGCATTCGAGCAGCTGCTTCCTCGCTGCCATAAAACCGTTCCAGCCCTCGGGCATGAAAAGCAACAAGTCCGGGAGCGAGTAAAGAATGATCCGATACGCACTGGGCCAAATCCACGAGAACGCGATCAAAGGCGTGGCGGTCGCGTTCCGGATCCCGTGCCGTCAAAATCAGGGTGGGGCACATCAAATGGGCGTCTCGGCGACGCATACCCGCGCGCACACCCGCTAGGTCAGCTTCGGGGGAACATTCCTCCACGACACCTTTGTGAAGGGTTGCTATGGGAATCCCCGGGGTTGCTTCGGGGAGGGAGTCATCGCCATAGGCGCTTACTAGGGACCATCCAGGACACCACAGGACGATGGTGCGCCGCATCGCTAGCCCGCCTGCCTTTGGGTGGCAATATCAATAACAGGGGCCTGCGGTGTTGTGTCGTGTGCGCCCCAGGCGTCGATCATCAGCTGTGCGTGGCGCACAGGATGACCGTGACGTGGGATGGCCTGGATGCGAACCACGTGTTCGTTAAGTAGGCCGCTACCTTCTGATACCCCCGTCCACTGATGGTGGACTTCAATACGGGATTCGCATCGGGGCCAGGCCTCGCGCACCAATAGCGTTGCGTCACGTTCTCGCAAACGGCCGGTAAGAGTCGACAGCATGCGATCTGAGGGTGCGGCCACGGCGCCGAGTGCCACAATGCCGACAACATCAATAAGCGCACCCACTACCGAAAGCCACTGCGTGTCCGGGTAGGGGACAAGAACAAGTCGGTCAACGTTGACGCCCAATTCAGCGGCAGCAGCAAGGCCAGCGTCGGGTATTCCCACCACAGCACACCAGGTGCCCTCCGTTGTGGCTTTGGCAATCAAGCTCCAGAGAAGCGAAGCAGAGGGGTCAACCTGATAGAGAGAACCCTTATTTAACCCTCCTTCGGGAAAAAGGTTCTCCAAACCAAACCCGACAGGAAAAACGTGATGGTCCGCACTAACCGATTCCATGGCGTGAATGCGCTGCTGTAAAGCACGCACATCGGGGCGCCGGGGTGGGGCCCCTTCGAGGCTAAGAGCGGGGGACATGAGACTATATTCGAACATCTGTTCGATTCTGTCAACATCCACTGACAGTGGACAGGCGCGCTCGAGAGTGAGGCCACTACAACGCTTCGCGAGAACCTCGCGGGGCTACAACGCGCAGGCGTCAACAAACTCCACAAGTCCGATCTGAGCATCAGCAATGTGGGTGGGCACGTCGGCAAGCGCCGACGCGCTGGGGTCAGCAACAGCGGCAAGTAGCGCATTGACCGAGGCTGACACTTTGGTGTGAGCAGCTTTGAGGCCCGGCTCAAGAGGATCGAGAGCATCAAACTCATCGAGTAACTGGCCCAGCTTTTCCGCATACGTCGCCACACCCGCAGGATTTGTCGCAGCCAAAAGCACGATCTCCCGCATGTCCCGCAAAATACTCGCCGATTCAGCACACACCTGGGTCGTGGACACCCGCTCCGCAACAGCCTGGGGCGAGCATCCCGAGAGCAGGAGTCCCGGCACCAGCAGCAGGATTACGGGCGTCAACGTCTTCATGATGGGTAACTGTAGCGCCCGCACCTGCTGAGACTCCGGGGCGAGAGCCCAGAGATCTCGTCGAAACAAAAAACCCCCGGAAATCAGATTTCTGGGGGTTTTTCGAGGCCTACACTTCGGTGTTGCCTTTGTGCGCGAAGGGGGACTTGAACCCCCACGCCCTAATACGGGCACTAGCACCTCAAGCTAGCGCGTCTACCAATTCCGCCATCCGCGCGCAGTTCGCCGTCTAAGTTCACGAGCGAGCCAAGTGATGACATTACCACTAAAGTCTGCCTGCCATCGGGCTGGTGCCACTAGCGTGGAGGCATGGGTCTTCTCGAGGCGATGCTGTTAGGAATCGTTCAGGGTCTGACCGAATTTCTTCCGATTTCTTCGAGCGCCCACGTGCGCATTGTGGGGGAGTTTCTCCCCAGTGCTACTGACCCCGGTGCCACGTTCACCGCAATCACGCAGATTGGTACCGAAGTCGCCGTACTCGTCTACTTTGCGAAAGATATTGGCCGCATTCTGGGGGCCTGGTTCCGCTCGCTGGCAGGACGCTCCTGGTGGACCAGCGCGGAAGCCTCCGCACGAAGCGACGCCCGGATGGGCTGGCTCATCATCGTGGGAACCCTACCCATTGTGCTGATTGGCTACACCGCGCAGGAATACATCCGAAGCACTTTTCGCTCACTGTGGCTCGTGGCGGCGGTATTGATCGTGTTCGGATTGGTCTTGGCTGCAGCCGACGTGTGGGGCAAAAAATACCGCGATCTGTCGGCGCTGACCCTGCCCCACGGGTTGCTTTATGGGTTTGCTCAAGCATTGGCCTTGGTCCCCGGGGTATCCCGATCGGGCGCCACCATTGCGATGGGGAGAACCCTGGGCTACGACAGGGTCTCGGCGACGCGATACTCGTTCTTGCTCGCCATTCCCGCGGTCATGGGCAGCGGTCTGTACGAATTGACGACAGCGTTCAGCGAAAGCGCCCAGGCGGGCCCCTTCAGCCTGGTGGACACGGCCGTGGCGACCATTATCGCTTTTGGGGTGGGCTTAGCGGTCATCGCGTGGCTGATGCGCTACATCAGTACGCGAAGCTTTCTGCCCTTTGTGATCTACCGGCTGGCACTAGGTTCACTACTGCTCGTGCTGCTTGGCACCGGAGTGCTCTCCCCGTTGTAGCTAGCTCTCGTTGGAGCCTGGCCGATCGGGTCTGCTTTGCAGATACTTCTCGAACTCTTCGGCGATTGCCTCACCTTTGGCTTCGGGGGCGTCTGCAGCGTCGCGCGTTTTCTCCAGGCTTTCGATGTACGCGCTCATATCGTCATCATCCGAAGCCAGCGCATCAATGCCCTCTTCCCAGCGCCTCGCTTCACCCTCGAGGTCCTCGCGGTCCGTGACGATGCCCACGCGCTGCTCGAGCTCCTCCAGCAACGCCAGAGTGACCTTGGGTGAGGGAGAGGTGTGCACGTAGTGAGGGACATGCGCCCACAGGTGCAGCGCGGGTATACCGGCCTCCTGGGCGGCCAGCGACAGCACGGTGAGCACTCCCACGGGGCCCTCGTAGCTGGATTTTTCGATATCGAAGTGCTCCCGAATCAGCGGGTCATCGCTGGTGGCGGTCACTTTGACAGGTCGCGAGTGGGGGACATCCGCGAGCATGGCGCCTAGGAAGACAATCGCTTCAACACCACGGCTTAGCGCGTGATCCACCATCTGTGAGGCAAAGGATTTCCACAGGCGCGAGGGTTCATGCCCCAACAACACCAGGGGTGATTCCTCATCTCCGTGGCTTGGCGCATAGAGCGTGACTGTTGGCCACACCAGATACCGCGAACCATCGGAGTCGTGCTCGACTTCAGGCCGGGCGATGTGGAAGTCAAAAAATTCTTCGGGATCGATATCCAAGACCGGTTGGTGACCGTTCTGATCCACCACCATTTGAGCGGCGGTGGTGGCGGAGTCTCCCGCGTCGTTCCATCCTTCGAAAGCAACGATCAGCAGTGCGCCGGGGTCGCTGAGGGGAACACGCGTCATGCAGCCTCCAGTTTCTTTCGCCACACTCTACTCTTCCCGACCCCGCTAGTAGACTTACCGCCCGTGACCTCCTCTCAGCTACGCGGCGTTCTTTTTGACATGGATGGCACCATCATCGATTCCGAGCCGTACTGGATGCGGGCCGAGCGAGAACTGGTGGAAAGCTTCGGGGGAACCTGGGGAGAACAGCAGGCCTATGCCCTCGTGGGCTCAGGATTGTGGAACTCGGCAAGTCTGCTCATATCGGAGGGTGTTGAGCTCGAGCACGAGGAGATTATCGACAAGCTCTCTGAGCGTGTTCGCGAACAGATTGCTGAGTCCGTGCCGTGGCGCCCAGGCGCGCGTGAGCTCATGGCGGAAATACTCCAAGCCGGCCTGCCGATGGCTCTTGTCACGATGTCAATCGGCCTTAATGCTCGAGCGGTCTCGGCTGCACTCGATCACGAACTGGGCCAGAAGGTTTTTAGCGCAATCATTTCTGCCGACGACGTGGAACGACCCAAACCGGACCCCGAAGCTTATTTAGCGGGGGCTGCTGCCATTGGAGTCGATATCTCCGACACTTTGTCGTTCGAGGATTCCAGCTACGGCGCCGCCAGTGCGTTCTCCGCAGGATCCATCACCATCGGAATTCCCTTGCACGTCGAAATCCCGCGGGGATCCACCCACGAACAGTGGGAATCGATGGCGGGAACCGGCCTGGATGATCTTCGCGAAGCATTTGACCGACACCGGAGGGCTGAATGAACCCTGTACGAGGTGACTTCGTGGAGGGCGATCACGTCCAGCTTCGGGGCCCCAAAAGCACGCTCCACACGATCACCCTTGAAACCGGGGGACAGTTTCATACGCACAAAGGTGTGATTGCGCACGATGATCTGATCGGCTCCCCGGAGGGCTCCGTCGTCACCAGCGATGCGGGCGTGGTCTACCTGGCACTTCGCCCGTTACTCGGCGATTTTGTCCTCTCCATGGCGCGCGGTGCCGCGATCATTTACCCGAAGGACGCTGCCCACATCGTCGCCATCGCCGACGTGGCGCCCGGTCACACGGTGATGGAGGCGGGTGTGGGCTCTGGATCCTTGACCTTGTCCTTGTTGCGGGCGGTCGGGGAGAGCGGTCAGCTCATTTCCATTGAGAGGCGGGAAGAGTTCGCCGAAATTGCCGCGGCTAATGTTGCCACCTTCCTGGGGGAATCTCCCGCTCGGTGGGAGTGCCTCATTGGTGATTTTCAGCAGCGGGCTCTCGAGCGCGAGGCAGGCAGCGTTGATCGGGTGGTCCTGGACATGTTGGCGCCGTGGGAATGTGTCGACGCCGTGTCTCACGCACTGATTCCCGGGGGAGTTGTGACGGTCTATGTGGCTACCGTCACCCAGCTCTCACGGGTTGTGGAAGCCTTCCGGGTGTCTGGTCGATATACCGAGCCCCAGGCAGAGGAAGTTCTCATTCGCCCCTGGCACGTGGAGGGCTTGGCGGTCAGGCCCGAGCACCGCATGATTGGCCACACCGGATTTGTGATGACCGCGAGGCTCCTCGCCCCTGGCGCCGTGTTGCCCGAAACAAAGAGGCGTCAAGCGAAGCCGGAGTACTCGGATGAGGACATCGAACAGTGGACTCCCGGGGCAACCGGGCAGCGTCACGGCAGCGACAAAAAGATCCGACAAACTGTTCGGCAAGCGCAAGCTCGGGCAGACCGGTCTCGCAAAGCCTCCTCAACCGACCTCCCGTAGAATTGGCACATGCCTCTTTTTACTCTGCCTCGTCTTCTCGGTCTCGCCTCAGCAGTTGCTCTGGTCGGCGGGGGAGTAGGCATCGTTGCGGTCTCCGCTGTTAACGCCGCAGAAGAGTGCGCACTGCCGCTCAGCTCGGGGACCACTTCGGATCTCGTCTCCGTGTCGGGCGAAGGTAACGGCGTCCCGGACGTCAGTTTCCCCACACCTTTGGTAACCGATGGTCGCCAACTCACGGTTCTGGCCGAAGGTAGTGGCCAGCCGGCGCAAGCGGGCGGTTTTGTTGATTTTGATGTTTCTGTCTTTGTGGGTGCCGATGAAGCCTTCCTCACCGCGTCGAGCTACCAGGAGGGCAACCCGGTTCGTCGACCTGTGGCGGGTACTGTTCCCGAGTTCTTCGGCGAAGTACTCGAATGCCAAAAACCGGGGGCCACGGTCGTCGTCACGTCAACCGTGGGCGACGTGTTTGGGCCGATAGGTGAGGATGATTACCTTCAGCTCGATTCCACCATCGCTGTCGTTGTTGATGTTCGCGACACGTATCCGGGCAGCGCCACGGGTGATGCGAGGCTTCCGCAGTCCGGGCTTCCCACTCTCTCGCAGGCGCCAAGTGGTCACCACGGGTTAACCTTCCCCAACGCTCCCATCCCTGAGGAATTGCGGGTCTCCGTGCTCAAACAGGGTGAGGGGGAAACTATTGCCGAGGGCGGCTTTGTGACCGCCCACCTCACGGGCTTCGTGTGGGAAACTCGCAGCGTCTTTATTTCCTCGTTTGACCAGGGTGTGCCACTGTCGCTCGTGGCCACCGATCTCACGAGTGCTGCAGACGGGGTTGGTGTGATACCTGGCCTCGCCACAGCGTTAGTCGGGCTCCCGGTGGGCTCACAGGTGCTGGTGTCTATCCCGCCGAGCCTCGGCTATACCGGGGGAACAACACCACCAGGCGTCCCTAGCGGAGCAACCCTGGTCTACGTCCTCGACATCCTGGGCGTGAATAACTAGCGGTTTCGCTGCTCTCGCGCTCTAGGATGGCGTCGTGAGCGAGAAGAGCCCGTCAATTCAGCCCGAGGATCGACTTTTTCATCTCATTCTTGCGCTGATGTCGAGCTCCTACGGGCTCACCAAAGACCAAATCCTTGGCAGCGTGCGCGGCTATGCGGACTCCGATCGGTCAGAAACCAGCGAAGATTCGCTTAACCGTCGCTTCGAGCGGGATAAAGATGCGCTCCGGGAGCTGGGAATCCCCCTGGAAGTATCCATCCCCGCCTCCGAGGATGTGAACAACCGTTTCACCACGTATCGGATCCCGAAGGGTTCCTACGATTTACCCGACGGTGTCGAGTTTTCTCCCACGGACGTTGCCCTCCTCAACCTCTCGGCGGCGCTCTGGCGCGAGGGGACCCTGTCAGTGGAATCACGGGTCGCCCAAATGAAGCTCGCCAGTTTCGGGGTGAGTGTGTCGGAATCCTTGATGGTGTCAGCGCCGGTGATTTCCACCCGGGACCCCGCGCTGCAGAAGATTCGTGACGCCATCGACGAAGGGCGCGCAATCAGCTTCAGCTATCTGAAACCCGGGGAGTCCCAGGCGACCAAGCGCAGTGTCTCACCCTGGGCTCTAGTCAGTCATGAGGGTCGCTGGCATGTGTATGCCTTTGAACCCGCCAGCTCACGGGCGAAGACATTTCTGCTGCGCCGCATAGTCTCCGCTGTGTCGTTATCCAACGACGACGTGACGCCAGCGCCTGAGGGCGTCACCGAAGAAGCGGTGGGAGCGCTCCGGGACGTCTACTCCGGTCAGCGGGCAGATCTCACCATCACCCCCCACTCGGAGGCCTGGAGCGTTCTGGCTGCCCGCCTAGACAGCAGCGTGGAGGGCACCCAGGTGATGGTTCACTACACCGACTTAGCGATCTTTGCCGATGAAATCACCTCGTACGGCCGCGATGTTGTCGTCAACGGCCCGCCAGAGCTTCGCGAGAGAGTCACGGGCAACCTTGCCGAACTGGTGGGCCGCCATGGCGTCTAAGGGACTCACGCCAGCCAGCGACAACCTGATGCTGTTGTTGTCTCTGGTTCCCTACGTCCTCGACCGCACAGAAGTATCGGTTGCCGAAGCTGCCACACATTTTCAGCGCGCCGAGACCGACATTGTTCGAGCTGTGGAGCTCATCGCCTGCGCCGGGGTGCCCGGGGACAGCCGCGCCTACTCGCACCTGGATCTCTTTGACATTGACTGGGACCTGTTTGAGTCTGAGCGTCGAATCACTTTCTGGAACACCGTGGCGCTCGATCACAAACCACAGTTTTCCGCCAAAGAAGCATCCGCTCTGATTGCCGGGTTGCAGTATTTGGCGGTCCACCCCGCCTACACCGGACGAACCGATGTGCAGCAGCTCACCGACAAGTTGCGAGCCGGGAGCGCTCCCGGCGCCAACGATCGACTCCGGGTAGTTAACGCCGCTGCGGAAAAAAGACTGGAAGCACTGGGGGAGGCCATTGACCGCTCTCTCTCGGTGACCATGACCTATCACAACAAGCGTGGCGAGTCCGCGGAGCGACGGATTGACCCGCTCCGGCTCGAATCGAGAGACAGCCTCTGGTACGTGCGCGCCTATTGCCACACCCGGACGGCCCTGCGAACCTTTCGCGTGGACCACATGGATAACGTCAGTGTGGGGCCGACCGCCCAGGACACCCATGACGACGCGTCGACCTCTTTTACCGAAAGTCTTTTTGAGCCAAGCGCCGATGACGTGATTGTCACGCTGGAATGCGCAAGCGAGGCGCTCCCGCTGATTGCCGACTATCTGCCGCGGGGCTTCAAGGCGCCGGCCGGGCAGGACACGATGACGCTCGAGGTGCCATTTGCTCACTACGGCTCGCTGACACGCTTTGTGGCGAGCTTCCCCGGGCTGGTCACGGTGCTGGGCCCCCCGTCTGCGGTGAGCGCCGTGCACAGTTTTGCGAAAAAAGCACTGGCCGGCTACCAGGAATAAACACGTGGCCCCCTGATACAGTGGGGAAACCACGACGAAAGGGCATACCGTGTCGGGAAATCTTGGCGGCTGGACGGGTCTCGTCCTCATTGTCGTTGTTTTGCTGTTGTTTGGTGCACCCAAGTTGCCAGGCCTCGCGAAAAGCCTGGGGCAGTCTCTCAAAATCTTCAAGAGCGAAGTGCGTCCCGGATCTGATTCAGGGGAGTCGGACAGTCCCGCAAGCTCCGAAGGTTCTGAATCTTCTAAGAAGTAGTTGTGGCGGAGCGTCGCCATCGCTCCCCGGAGGGGCGAATGTCCCTCGGCCAGCACCTCGTTGAGCTTCGACGACGTCTGGGCATTATCGGGATTGCTGTACTCGTGGCCGCTGTCGGCGGTTGGTTCCTTGCCGATGTCGTGTGGGCACAGCTGAGCAACCCTGTGCTGGAAATTGCCCAAGAGCGCAACCGAAACGCGGAAATCAACTACACCTCGGTCACCGAGGCCTTCGACACCAAGATTGCCATCGCTCTGGTGTTGGGAATTGTGATGTCCGCCCCCATCTGGCTCTATCAGGTGTGGGCGTTCTTTGTCCCCGCCCTGCTGCGCCAGGAAAAACGCTACGCGCTGGGTTTCCTGACAGCGTCCATCCCGTTGTTTTTTGCCGGGGTGGCCATGGGCTGGTGGATTATGCCGAACGTCGTCACTTTGCTCACAAGCTTTGCACCCGAAGACAGTGCGACCCTGCTGACCGCCAAGGTTTATCTCGACTTTTCCCTCAAGTTTGTCCTCGCGATCGGGGTGGGTTTTGTGCTCCCCGTCTTCCTCGTCCTGCTGAATTTCATCGGGGTGCTCAGCGCACAATCCATCATCAAGGGTTGGCGGTGGGCGATTGTCATCATCGCGCTCTTCACGGCTCTCGCCACACCGGCAGCCGACGTGGTTTCCATGATCATCCTCGCCATCCCCATGGTCGGGCTGTACTTTGTGGCCGCAGGGATTGCCTGGCTGCACGATCGCCGTGCGGCGGCGAAAGCCCGCTCCTGGGCTGCACAGAATCCTGCGTCAACATCGTGACCGACGTATCCCCGGCTGAGCGGTATCAGACCGCCCAAGCCCGAACGAAAAACCCGTTGCTGACCCGGTTTCGAGAGATCCAGGCATTCGATTTGGACCCCTTCCAAATCCAAGCTTGCGAATCAGTGGAGGCGGGAAGAGGAGTGCTGGTCGCAGCACCGACAGGAGCCGGGAAAACCATCGTCGCCGAATTTGCGATCCACGTCGCAATGGCCCAGCCCGATGTGAAAGTTTTCTACACGACACCGATGAAGGCGCTGTCGAACCAGAAGTTTCAGGAACTTGTCGACACCTACGGCGCAGACCGAGTCGGCCTGCTCACCGGTGACACCAGCATCAATGCCCGGGCGCAGGTGGTCATCATGACCACAGAGGTGCTGCGAAACATGCTGTATGCCGACAGTGAGCTTGTGGAAAACCTGAGCTACGTCGTCATGGATGAAGTGCACTATCTTGCGGACCGTTTCCGCGGGGCGGTATGGGAAGAGGTCATCATCCACTTACCCTCCAGTGTCCAAGTTATTTCACTGAGTGCCACCGTCTCCAACGCAGAAGAGTTTGGCGATTGGTTACACACGGTGCGCGGCCATACCGATGTCATAGTGA
>JAOHDU010000020.1 GCA_028096805.1 Pontimonas sp. | reverse complement strand
GACACCACGTCGACTGACGCTGATCTGGCAGAACAGCGTCGCCAGGATCAGCGAGTCGCCAAGGCTCCCGTTCTCACCGGTTCCGGGGCGATTCTTCGAAGCCTGGAGCTATTGGGAATCACCGACGTCTTCGGGCTACCGGGCGGCGCGATCATGCCGTTTTATGACGAACTGATGTCTGCTGACAAGATTCGCCACATTTTGGTGAGGCACGAGCAAGGTGCGGGGCACGCCGCAGAGGGATACGCGTCTGCGTCAGGCCGTTTGGGGGTTGCTATCGCCACGTCGGGGCCGGGTGCCACGAACCTGGTCACCGCGATTGCTGACGCCCACATGGATTCGGTTCCGCTGTTGGCCATTACCGGCCAGGTTTTTTCGACGTCGATGGGAACGGACGCGTTTCAAGAGGTGGATATCTCTGGTGTAACGATGCCGATCACCAAACATTCCTTCCTCGTCACTGATCCTGCAGAAATCCCCGGGGTCATTGCGGCAGCCGTGCACGTCGCGACCACGGGTCGCCCAGGCCCTGTCCTGGTGGACATCACGAAGGACGCACAGCAAAAGAGTGCACCGTTCCTGTGGCCCCCCGATATTGACTTGCCGGGATACCACCCAGTAACTAAGGCAAATGCCAATTTGAGGTTTTTCCCAGTCGTCGTCACCCATTCCCACTGCGCGCAGCATTCCACGAGACGTAGTGGCTTCAATGCCGTCAGTGACAACGCGGGAACGGGGTTTTATGTCTGGCTTCTCCATGGCGAAAGTCTAAACCAGGGGGAGGTTATGTGTCCTGGGAAGACTTTTCAGCCTGCGCCATCACCGCATGAACTGCTGCAATGATTCCCTCGACCTCCACGGCCTCAAAGCCCGCGGGCAACTGAGCGATTCGCTTCGAATGCCGCTCTGGAGTTACCGAAGAAACACCCGGCAACAAAGCGCTGCGAATCTGGTCTTCAAGCCAGCTCTGTACTTCCCTTGGAGAAGGAATCGGTGCAGACAAAAGATCCTGATAGCTGTTGAGGTTGTGGAAGTTGTGCGCGCCTGGCATCTGACCCCACCAAGGCTGCCCCAGGTAGAGGACCCTGGAACCCTCTAGCGCGGCTTCAATTCCCACTTTCCCGGTGAAGGTCATGACGCACTCAGCAGACCGCATGAGCTCGCGAGTATTCGTCTTCGTGCCGAGCACGGTGACCCCCGGGAGACTCTCGAGCAGGTCGTAGAACTCGGGGCTTCGCCCCACGAAGCCCCTGAGGGCCGCCGCCTGCTGGCTAAAGTGCTCCTTGACATAGAGGGTGACGTTGTCGGGAAGCATGTTGCGAACGGCGACAATCGCGTCAAGCTGCGAGTCAAAGGGGTAGCCCTCGGGAATGGAACTTCTCTCCGGCTCATAGTGCAACGCAAACAACGCAAACCGATGGGTGGGTGCTTGATCCAGCGAAGGTAGCTTCTGAATCGTTTTGCGAAGAGACGAGCGAAGTGATCGCTCCAGGAATAGCTCCGCTGCGCGCCGAAGAGTGACCGGAATCCCGATGTGGCCGGTGAGCGCAAAAGCAACATCTCGCCCCGGCGTCCTCAAGCGTCGAAGCGAAAAACGCAGGGCGCTAAGGCGCGACCTTAGGGTGCCGACAGAGGCTTCCTTGGCCTTTTGATTATCCATTTTTGGGGTACCGGTGCCTTCCACAAGTCGCTGAATCGACGCATCGGCAATGCGGTGCACCTCCGCAAGCACGTCAGCATAACGCGACACGACTTTGGAATCGAGGGCGATGGGAAGAAGGTCGGTAAGCGATGTTCGGGCTATTACCTGAGGACCCACCAGCGAGGGCTGGAACATTAGGACCGGAATGTCGCGCCATTCCAGCACTCGCAGCAGCGCAAAATCCAAAGCTTCGTGCGGCGTCACGTCGAAAATCCCCAAGGTCGGCTGGGCCTCAGCAAGTGCGGTGAAAATTTCGAGGTGAAGTTTTCTGGCTAGTAGTTCGCGCTCCAACGACCGGAAAGTGCCGGTCGAATCAACCCGGGACATCATCAAGAGGAGCATCCCGTGAGTATCTGCATAACCAGCGGAGCCTCGATAGGCCGAGTAGTCGCGAATGGCTTCTTTGGATGGGATTACTCCCTCGGGCATCAGGCTCCGGATGTTGCTCGGCAGAACGCGTGGCTGGGGGCCGTCGGTCCATGCATCAGGGAGTTCGCTTCCCGACGTAGCGACAATCTTGTGCCCTTCGGAACGCAGACGGAAGACTGCCTGCCCCCAAGCTCCAGGCTGCTGCAGAGAGCGTGACGTGCTTAGCAGAATGCGATGTTTCACGTAACCTCAACCCTGTCGTTGTCTCAAAAGACAAACTAGCGGGATTAGTAAGCTTCGGGCCAGATCGCCACGCAACAGCTCACCAGGCGATACGCTGGATCAACCATCTTTCAAGCGAAACGGCTCTGCAGTGATAACTTCTCCCGCCCAAGCTTTGCCTTTTGGCTCTGCATCCGCACCTCTGCTCATTTTGGACTTAGCAAATAACCACAATGGGTCTGTCGCTCACGGTAAAGCAATCATCGATAGTGCCGCCGAGGCCCTCGCGGATATCCCATTCCCCGCGGCTATCAAGTTCCAGTATCGAAACCTGGACACGCTAATCCACCCAGATCACCAGGGGAACCACGACTTCAAATACATTAAGCGCTTTGAAGAGACCCGAATCTCCGATGAAGAGTACCTCGAGCTTTTCGAGCACTCACGCGCGCGAGGTTTCCTCGTGGCCTGCACGCCGTTTGACGAACTGTCTGTTCAGAAAGTCGTGGATCACGGTTTTGACATCATCAAAGTAGCCAGCGCTTGCGCCACCGACTGGCCGCTTCTCACCGAAGTCGTGAAGCACAACATGCCAACCATTGTGTCTACGGGGGGTCTGGACGTTCACAACACAGACCGAGTTGCCGCCTTCCTGACAAAGCGCATCGACCAGCTCGCTCTGATGCACTGCGTGGCTGTATACCCGACGCCGGATTCAGAATTGGCGCTCAACCGGATCGACATGTTGAAAACCCGCTACAAGGACGTGGCGATCGGATACTCGACGCACGAGGACCCCACAAATGTTGTGGCCGGGGGCTTAGCGCTGGCCAAGGGTGCTCAAATCATGGAGCGCCACATTGGGCTTGAAGCCGAGGGCATGGCGGTGAACAACTACTCGTCGCAAGCGCACGAACTGGCTGCCTGGGCTCAACGGCTCCACGAGGCCTCAGTGATGCTCGCGGGCATGGACAGCGTGTCGTACTACAACGAGACAGAGCGGGAATCCGTGCGGGCGCTGCGTCGCGGCGTCTACGCTCGCGGCCCCATAAGCGCGCAAGAGGAAGTTGGGGATGACGACGTTGTCTTCCAAATACCTGTCTTTGATGGGCAATTGACCGCAAACGAGTGGTCAAAACTGGAACATAAGGCGACGGTTTCCGCAATGAGTGCGGGGGAAATGTTGACCACAAAAAATGTCTCCATCTCGGATACTGACGCTGTTGTGAGCCGCATCATTGAGCGCAGCAAACTCCATTTCGAATCCGCGGGGGTCATCATCCCCAACCGCAGCGCTGTTGAACTTTCGCATCACTACGGCGTCGAGAAATTTGAAGAATTCGGGATCGTGATGGTGACAGTAGTTAACCGCGACTACTGCAAAAAAGTAATTGGGGTTTTCCCCGGTCAAACCAACCCTGAGCACGTGCACAAGAAGAAGGAAGAGACATTTGTGTGCCTCAGCGGGACTCTGGTGGTAAAGCTAGGCGACTCCGAACAGACGCTCAACCCCGGCGACATCCTCACGGTCGAGGTCGGCACACCCCACAGCTTCACCTCGCCCGATGGCGCCGTGTTTGAAGAGATCTCTTCCACACACTATGTCAACGATTCGTTCTACACCGATGAGTCCATCAACTCGAACAACGACCGAAAGACCAAGATTTCGGTCTGGTCTCTCGCGGAGTAACAGTGACCACCGTCAAAGTCATTGGTGCTGGATCTATCGGCAATCATTTGGCGCACGGCTGCCGGCAGAAAGGGTGGGACGTCACGATTGTTGACCTCAGCCCGGAGGCTTTGGAGCGGACCAAGAACACGATTTATCCTGACCGTTACGGCGCGTGGGATCCAGAAATCACCCTGGCATCTCCGAACGATGTCGAGCGGAGGCCCTTCGACATCGTCATCGTTGGCACCCCGCCGGCGACCCACCTGTCTATCGCAACTACAGAGCTTGAAACTACCCCGCCTCGCCTTTTGTTGATCGAGAAACCCCTCTCTCATCCAGATAGTGAAGCCATAAAACAGTTCATCCAGAAGGCAGAGCAGTCGCCGACAAGAGTGCTGGTGGCCTACAACCAACGTCACAAACCGAACACTCACAAGTTCCTCGAGGTCGCAGCCTCACCGTCCCTGGGCAAACTAACCGGCCTTAGCTCACACATGCTCGAGAGTTGGGACGGGATTTTGAAAGCCCACTTCTGGATGGGGAGTGAAAAAGATTCCTACCTGGCCTTTTCTGAGCAAGGTGGCGGAGCCCTTCTTGAGCACAGCCACGCTCTCAATCTGTTTTTATATTTTGCCGCTGAGCTGGGGCTAGGCGCCGCGACTCAGGTGGATGCGTCTGTGGACTGGGTGAATCACGAAACCGGCCGCTACGACCGCGACACATCGATGATGATCACAATGGAGTCGGGCTTAGTTGGCGAGGTGAGGCAGGATCTGCATACCTGGCCAGCCCAAAAAAAGGCAGTTGCGACCTTCGAGAACGGCAGTGTTACGTGGCTCATGGGCGACTCAAGCGACCGCGTCTCGTTGTCGTCGTCCGATGGAACAGAAATCGAGCGTCGGGACTTTCCGAAGACGAGACCCGATGACTTCCTCGGCGAGATTTCCCACCTTGAGGACCTACTTGCCCATCCCTCCAACGCATCATCGCTTGATCTGGAGCACGGCATCGCTGTGATGGAGGTTGCGCTGGCAGCGATAGCGTCTTCCGCCTCCGGCTTGCCCGCCGACGTGGAGTCCCTCCGGGATAGAGCCTAATGCGCCAAGGGAAAAAGATCCTTGTTGTGATTCCCGCTCGAGGAGGGAGCAAAGGCATACCCCACAAGAACATCGCGCTCGTTGCCGGGGTCCCGCTGATTCGTTACACAACCGAACTCCTGAGAGAGCTTGACTGGGTGGATGACGCCGTGGTCTCTACCGACGATTCTGCGATTGCAAAAGAGGCCCTCCGCTCCGGCACAGCGGACATTATCTGGCGGCCCGCAGACCTCTCTGGCGACCGGATCGGGGATATGCCCGTTCTTGCCCACGCCCTTGCGGAGAATGAATCTGGCAGAGGCTTCGCATATGACGTCGTCATAATGCTGCAGCCAACCTCGCCCCTAAGAACCGCCGTTGAAGTCGAAGAGTGCGTCGATGCCCTGCTTGGGGGGAATTGGGATTCAGCCTGGACAGTCTCAGAAACTGACACTAGTTATCACCCCAAGAAACAGGTTCAAATTGCGTCCAACGGAGAACTCAGTTTCTTCATTGAATCTGGCAAAAGAGTTGTGGCCCGGCAAGAGTTGCAGCCCGCTTATCACCGAAACGGCGTTGCCTATGCCTTTTCGGCAACATTTGTCCGCGATGCAACCTCGGTTTTCTCGCCGGGTCGCTCGACAGCAGTCGTTTCGTCGCGCCGCCACATCAGTATTGACACACCAATAGATCTCGAGCTGGTTGAGAGAGCGCTGAAGGAACGGGCTGGCTGGTAACACGCCGCTGTTATTCTCAATCTCATGACCAAACTGCTCTGGATGACCATTGATCGGCATCCTGACTCGCTCAAGGCGCTTATCCGTGACCAGCTTTCCGATGCCGGCTGGGACCTTTACGAGGTCTCCTATGACTCCATTGATTCACTGAAATCAGTACCCTTGGAGTCAATTGATGCAGTTTTGCTGGCGCCGGCTCGCCACTTTCCCGTCCAGTACATGGACCGACTTACCAGTTGCAAACTTATGCAAATTTGGAGCTCAGGCTATGACAAGTTCAATATCAATGACGCCCACCAACGAGGTATTCCGGTTGCGAACAACCATGGGTCCAATGCCGTTTCAGTAGCTGAGCATGCAATTTTGATGATGCTTGGTGTGTCGCGAAGGGTTCCTGAAATGCATCGGCGGGTCATTGATGGAAATTGGGCCGGGAATGATCACGGCATGTCGTCTTTCTCGCTTTTCGGAAAAACACTCGGAATAATAGGCTTGGGGAACATTGGCAGCCTTGTTGCGAAAAGAGCAGAGACCCTCGGCATGAAAGTTCTTTTCACGGACCCAGGGATCGAGAACAGCCCTTCATCGCAGTGGAGAAAAGTGGCGTTCAATGAATTGCTCCGGCAATCTGACTACATCACTTTTCATGTTCACCTCGCACCGGAAACTAGAGGCATGATCAATGACTCAAACCTTGACCTCTTGGTGAGGAGACCCTTCATTATTAATGTGTCGCGCGCTGAGCTTGTTTCCTACCCCGCCGCGATGAGAGCACTGGAAAAAGGGCTAATCAAAGGGCTTGCCATGGACGCGCATTACATGGAACCTACGGCGAGTGAAGACCCTCTGTACCGATTCACGAATGTCTTTTTCTCGCCCCATGTTGCTGGGTCCACGGTTGATTCATACGACGCCACCATAAAACGTTGTCGGGATAACATTTTGGCTGCGCTCACCGCATTACAACCCAAAGGCTTGATCTTGGAGCCCGGTGCAACTTGACCACTTCGACACCTGCCCACCCTCAGAATGAAACCCTCGATTAGGTGCGAGCTCATCAGAAACTCTGCCATCCAAAACATTTCCTTCCCCTTCAGATGCTCAGGAAGTTCATGAGAGCTGGTTCAAATCACCCTGCAGACAGGCGAGATACCCGAAGATGAGATCTTTTTTGTGGTTTCAGTTTCGCTCGTGGAAAAAGAGGTTCCCTACTCTCCGTGAGATTCTCATTCAGGCCAGCGAGGGGAAGCTACGAACCGGCATCTTGCGGGGCTATGAGCATATGGTGGCGAACCGGGTGTTTTCAATTCCCCGAGGTATGAATGTCTCTGTCCCGTTGACCCGGAGCCCCGGAGCGCGCGTAAGGAGCGCGTTGCAGCACTCTCCCCAAGTTCGGGCCTTTGAGGCTGAAGGAGTGATTTTTGAGCCCTCGTCGGAGATACTGATGCAGCGTCAGCGCTATTACAGGCAGCCTCTTCCCAGGCGCTGGAGCGATGATTTCAGAGAGAATCTTTACGCTGCATCTTCTCTAATCTCCTGGAACTCGTCAAACTTCTGTGTCTACGGCACGGGCCCAGCTGAATCCTGCCCGGAGATTCCTGAGGGTATATTGCTCAACGGCCAAACGTGCACCAACTGGTACCACTGGCTCATCAATCTCCTCCCCAAGGCGTTCATTGTCGAACAATATCTTGATGTCGATGTGAGAGTTCCTTACCTAGTTTCTAAGTCAATACAAGGAACGCGAATGGAGGAAGCACTCCGCCTCGTCGTAGGGAATGAGCGGAAGGTTTTGTTTCTGGAGGACAGACCCCACAAAGTCGCGAGGGGCTTCCTTATCGAAACGCCAGTCCGGGAAATATACCGACCAAAAAATATTCTCTCTAAATTCAGGTGGTCAAATCTCGGTAGTTTTCATTTCGAAATCATGGCTCAATACCGATCGCACATAATCGGACAGTGCCTTGAAAACAAACCCGAAGGCCAACCCGAAGTGAGGCAAAGAGTGTTCTTAGCCAGGGACAACCTGTCTCGACCAGCCAACCAGGATGAAGTTGGCAATGTTCTCGAGGGTATGGGATTCGAAACCCTTCATCTTGATCTTCTCCCATTCAAAGAACAGGTTTCAACGCTCAACCAAGCGAAATTTGTGATCAGTACAACCGGTGCTCAATGGGCCGGATGGCTATTTTCACAAGACGCCATCGGGTTAATCCTGGTTCCTGCCTTCCTGACAAGGAGTTCACTGTTTTCAAAACTCGGATTCATAGGGTCTTCTGAGCTGTTGGAGCTAACTTTCAAGACGACTACCAGCTCGTGGGCGGAGTTCTACACATCTCGAGTTCCTGCAGATTTGCCAGCCCTAGAGGTGCGGGACTTTGTGGCGAAAGTGGTGCAGAGCGCAGGCTTCCCCCGTCAGGGCCAGTGAAAAGCCGCGAAATCGCCAGGGCTGACGCGACTTCAGCAGATAGTCACGGCACCCTCATCGAACGCGCTCGCTTGGCAAAGGACAATACCATTCGGTGGAGAAAGCTATCAAGCCGCCGAAAATAGCCTAAACCGAGCGCCAACGCGACATCTTTACCCGCGGGCACACTTTTACCCGCCGGAGCGGCCCCCGCCGAGTGATCGAAAACTTGACTTGCTTTAGCCCAGGGTTTCACTCCCCACTCTCGACAAGCGAGAAGCCTGCGCTTTAGCCATTTTGGATTCTCAATCGATGTGGGCCAGTAAGGAAAAAGGCAATCCCAACCATTTGGCGCTATCCAATCCTCCATCCAAAAAGTCCCATTCTCCCGGTAATTTTTTAGCAAATCTGGTGTGAAACCAGGTTCCAGCCTGAGAAATGGTGTCCCGACCGGTAGCGGCTCAACCACCGTGCCAGTGACTTTTCCGTTTCGGACCGTTGCAGGCCAAGGAATAAATGCGACGCACGGCACATCGAGCGAAGGAACATTTTTGCGCCGATAGGTGTTTTGAAGCTCAGCCTCAGTGCCAATAAATCGAAATCCGGAGGCGCGGATACCAGACATCGAGAAAACTCCGACATCCCCAACCGCTGCTCCTGCTGCCGCGTAAAAGCCCAAATTGGCATTGAAGCGGCTAACACTTGGGAGGAGCGATCCAACGTACTTCCCGAATACGGGAAAAGTGGTACCCACGCACAACACTCCGGGCCCGTCAGCTTCCTCCGCCGCAGAAAAAATCTCGTCCAGGCGGTTGACCACCCCATCACTCCACCACATTAGCTGACAGTCTGACTGGACAAAATTAAGATAATCGAAATCCCGCTCCGTGGCATAGTCAATGGCAAGATTGTATGCGTTGTAAAGGCTCCCGGTTTTTGAAGGCCCGCCGTTCTCAATAGTCGTCAACACAACCCGGGCGTCGACTTCTGATGTGGCCACAAAGTTTGCGAAGCTGGCTGCATCGTCCGCACTGATCGAGTTGTAGACAGCAAAAACAACATCTTCGGTGTTGCGGATGATTGACTGAATTGCGTTGTGAAAATGGGGAATAATTCCGGCCCCGACAACGACATGTAGCACCGATGAACGCTGCTTACCCATCGGTGATGCCCTTCGTGTTGAGACGCGACTCACGAGCCCCACTAAACAGCTCTTTGCTTGCTGCAATGACCTGATCGACTTGCCGTTGGTTCAAGTGAGGTCCCATCGGTAGACTCAGGAGCTGATCAGAGTCGTCAAACTGTGAGCGCTCCGTAGTTGATTCCTGGCGGTCGGCAAAGGCGGCTTGCCTTGAGGGTCTTATCGGGTAATGGATTGAAGTTTCCACTCCCCGCGCGGAGTAAAACTCAATCGCTCGATCCCGGTTTGAGACTCTAATTACATACAGATGCCACGCTGAAACGGCCCATTCCCTGATGGCGGGGACAGACAGTAACGCACAGCTTCCCGGTCTGTCAAGAGCCCCCACGAGAGGCGCGAGCGCTTCATTGTATGAGCGCGCAACTTCGGTTCTCCGTTCATTCCAGTCGTCAAGGTGCGGGAGTTTTGCAGACAGTGCTGCGGCTTGAATCTCATCTAGGCGCGAGTTAAATCCCTGCAGCAAGTGCTCGTACTTAACCGCCGAACCGTAGTTTCTCAACACGCGAATCTTGTTCGCAAGCGCCTCATTGTTTGTCGTAACTGCCCCGGCATCTCCCAAAGCCCCCAAGTTCTTGCCGGGATAGAAACTCCACGCCGCAGCGGCGCTGTGCCCCCCAATTCTTCTTCCCTTATGTTTTGCTCCGTGAGCCTGGGCCGCATCTTCAACAAGGTAAATGCCATTTTTTTGGGCAATCTTCGCCAAGGCATCGACATCGGCAGGTTGCCCGTATAGATGAACGGCAATAATTGCTTTAGTCCTTGCCGTCACGGCGTGTTCCACAAGGTTGGGATCGATATTAAAGGTATCCCGATCAGGCTCCACCGAAACAGGAGAAGCTCCGCACATGGTCACCGCCAACCATGTCGCAATAAACGTGTTAGCGGGAACGATGACCTCATCGCCCGGTCCAACATCAAGAGCACGAAGAATTAGATGTAGCGCATCAAGTCCGTTACCCACACCAATTGCACATCCAACCCCGCAGTAACGGGCCCAATCTGATTCGAATTGTTCAACCTCCTTCCCAAGAATGAAGCTATTGCTTGAAATTACCCGGTTAGTCGCCTCGGCGAGCTGCTCACTACACTCGGCATGGAGTTCAGAAAGATCCAAAAATGGAACGCGTGCTTTATTCACGACGTCGCCCCAGGGGGGTGCAAAGAGAAAAAAAAGGAACCGTCATGACGGAAGCTCGCTAATATTCCGGAATTCTTGGTAATCGCGAATGTAATCCGCTTCTTCATAGACCTCCGATGCTAGGACAAGGCAAATTGCTTCGTCGCTGAACTGGTCGAGATCTCTCCATGTGCGAGGGGGAACGTACAGGGCCACATTGGGATCGTTCAGGAGATAACTCTCTTCCCACCCACTACCAGTCAGTCGCACGCGAAAACTCCCGGTTATGGCAATCATTAATTGACGAAGTTGATGATGAGCGTGCGATCCTCTTGCGCTTTCCGGGTTTAGCCCATGGAGGTAGTAAACGCGTCGGAAAGAGAATGGAGAGTGGGAGCCTTCTTCAATCACCGTGATGTCTCCCGACTCATGATGAATGGCGGAAAGGTTTATCAGGCGCGGCCTGGAGGGATTCACCTTAAAATCATAACGTTGAGTCACTGAATCCTAATTACTCAGGAGCTTTCGGGTAGCACGAGAAAAATCATGGCGGGTCACCTTAAAGGCATCGTCCGGAATGCCAGGGTGAAGACTCTCGCCTTGTAGGTCAAAGATTGTTGCGCCACTAACCGTTGCGAGGTTTGAGAAGTAGTTCTCGTACTCAGCGGCACCGCCATGCAATCGCAGTGCACGGAGGTGAGACTGAGCGAAGATAAGTCCCGACCACGCTGCGCCTGTGGGTCCAATGATGTGAGTGGCGTTTCTGAAGAGGGCAACCTGCTCCAATAACGAAAGATGATCCGTGAAACAGAGAGTGAAACCCTCCTCCTGAGCCCATGCCTCGACTTGCCCGGAATTGTAGGGTCGCGCAGCGTCCGAGGAACGGCCCAAGAATACCTTTTGAGGACCGTCGAGCGGGCTCAAGGCGGTCGCGTAATGGTCCAAGATTGTGTCTCTGTAGCCGACCATCGCGTCCCAGTGCAGGATGAGCGGCAACCTACTAGAGCGTTGTTGGGAGAAAGGAGCATCATAAACCGGACTATCTGCCCAATACACGCACCCAACATCTATGAGGCGGTCTTGCCCCAACCACACAATTTCCCGCCCGTTCAAAAAAATATCCAGCGACTCCATCATCTGAGGAAAGCCTCTGATTTCATCAGGTAGAACCAATGGGATATCTGTTGGAACCGCACCCGTGTTTGCAACATAGAGTGCCGGCAAAACATTCGCAATCCAGTGGTACCAGTTGTAGGGGGCTCGGGTCCCGATGAACAGAACTTGAAGAAGTCTGTCATCAGGTCCAACATTTCTCATCGCCACTATTTCGCGCGACTGACCATTGATCATGCCGACTCTGCGCGGTCGTCGACCTTTATACAGAGCCCAGGGCCCGGCTTCCCTGCGTTCAGACAGCAAGAGTCGGTCACTCACCAAAACAGCGTTGAAGCGAGAGTTGTGAACAATTTGAGCCTCTGGCAATTTCCACACACGGAGAGGTGGAAACGTAAATGGCTCTAGCCCGCCGGTGTCGCTCCCAAGTACGTCAATGTTTCTTCCGACAGGCCCGGATGATTCAGGAAAGACAATCGAGGAGGCCTCTGCACAAGGTGCTGGCGAGCCGTGCACCCTCAAAAATCTGTGACCTGTGATTGCCTGAGCCCAGTGAGGCAGTCTCGAAACGCCCAGCCATCCATTGCGCCGGACCGCAGCAGTGAGCTTCGACACTATCCAACCATGCCTCATCGGTTGTTCGCCAGCATGGCGTCAAACCTGAGTGAGGTCGGCGGATGTGTTCAAAGTCAGCGCACCGTTTTCGTCCGTGTAGACGTCACCCGTGATGGGGCAGACCCAGGCATTACTCCTCTGAGTCAACCTGGCCCCCGAATGGCCCACCCAACCTATTTGCCTTCCCGGGTTCCCCACGACTAGCGCAAACGGTTTTACATCCGAGCTCACTACCGCTCCAGCTCCGATGGTGGCCCACTCCCCAACTGTCAAAGGGCCGATGAGGACAGCGTGTGCGCCGATTGATGCACCCGTACTCACCCGCACACCGACAGGCTCCCAATCGCCGGGCCCCTTGACCGAGCCGTCACGATTCACGGCTCGAGGAAACCGATCGTTTGTGAGAACGGCGCCAGGCCCAACAAAAACCGAATCGGCAAGAACTGCCGGCTCATAAATAAGTGCCGCGTTCTGTATCTTGCATCGGGCGCCGACGGTTACCCCAGGACCGAAATAGCAGCTTTGTCCAATCGACGTCTCAGAGCCAACAACAACGTTTTCTCGGAGCTGCGACCAAGCCCACACGACTGTTTGAGATCCCAATACCGCCGTCGAATGCACTTCCGCAGTGACGTGAGACTTAGTCTCATCCATTGACTCCCCCTTGCCAAAACACGAGCTCCTCGCCGTGCAGTCTGTGTTCACTTGGAGCCGCCGAAACGGCTTTCGATTGCTGCAATCTACGCCAATTTCATGAAAGACAAAACGAGCGCGCTAACGAAATTTAGGAGACTCGACGCTTCCCGCGGGAAACGTTTGCCCGCCTCCTTGTCCTCAGGTATCAATTCTTAATTTCGCCAAAGGTCTCTTCTCCTCGGAGCTGGACGAGACCGTTTGTGTGACCGCGAAAAAGCACTGTCCAAAAGGCGGTGTTACCGGTGTGCGTGATGACAATCCGCGAGGATGCCATCAAAAGGACCACCGCAAGAAAATTTACCCCAAAATCCCTGCGCTGCCAGAGCGTCAAGGCATTGTGGATTGGACCATCTATGCGAGAGGTTGTCGGTAACTCCCGGATCACTACAAGCCGGTCTGCAAACCGGGCCTCAAACAGCGACAGAAACTGATGCTGGTCGGTTACAAGAAGAATCTTTGCATGCGGGGCTTCGCTTGCGGCATTTTCGGCCAATTGGATATAGCGGTCCACGTCAGCCGCAGGAATCTCTTTCCACTTGTCTGTCCCGCGAATATTGACGGCGATTAGGTTCCACGGGCTGAGACCGTAACGCTTCTCAAATTCTTTCGTCTTGTTTTGGACCTTCGTACTCGGGGTGAAGTACGTTCTAACGAAAGGAGCAAAAGCAAAGAAATCGAGCGTGGAATAGTTCGTATGGTAGAGGCGTTTCTTCACAAGTGTTGCGACATAGTCGAGTCGCCCTAGGCCGAAGCCAGTATTCTCCGGTTGCTGAAAAAATAAAGACCAAGTATTCCCGCCAGGCAAAGCGCGGTAGCGCCGGAACGCCCTGTTTGCAACGATTCGTCGAATTTGCCGCTCAAGCTGAGCCAGGTCCGCTAAAGATGACGAACACAGGGAGAAAAAACCGGCATCTCGAGGGGTCAGACGGTAACTCTTCCTGCGTACCGTGCCCCAACGAAGTCGCAGAATTTGCCCGGCCAGTCCCTGGAATATTTGTGAGGCGGCGCCGGTGACCATTCTCAAGTTTTGTCCCATCACACCCCACAAAACTGACTGTTACTTTTCAATAGATGGCACTGTCCCCCAGTTGCGGAGGAACACGCGCGAACCTCCGGATAGACACACCCCTAGTCTAACCAGTGGTTAGCCCTGCGCTTTTCGAAACGGGTGTTGCTGGCGGTTGATTCGACGCTCCAGTCTTCGGTCGGAGGCCTAGGGTCGACGATCGGCAAACAACGCCCCGTGAGCGTTAGTGCTGTCGACACAACCGTGCTGTCAAATTTTCGCAAGCTGGCAGGCTGAGCCACCGCCCAAAAAAAGTGACAATTCCTCTCGCCCCACCGCAGGAGGACCACAACCAAGCGTGCGTCGATTGTTGGGGTCCAGGTCGCTTCCGAGGAAGTGGATTAATCGCCTCGGTCTCGCACTAGGTTGTACCGAAGCCATGGGCTGTTCTTTTCAGGGTTTGATAAAGTGCCCGCTCGCCAGTTCTCCCACCCAGCAGGAGCAATAAATGGCCCCCGTGCCCCAGATGAGTGGGCGACCGCTGCGGCCCACCACGAGAAGGTTGATGCTGACAAAATTCCCATCATGCTACGGGCCATTCCGGCAAACGAAGCGTGGGTGTCGGCCTTAATAACCTCGGTATCGGGCTGGATGGAAATTCTCTCTCCAACTTTGGCTGGCTCGTCAGAAAAGATCTGGAACAAGATTCCTGGGTTTGAGCGTCGGATCTCAGCCATCTGTTCTTCGTACCAGCTCATCGGGATCTCAACCGGGCCTGCCCCAACAATAAAGGACGAGTAATCACCGAGCCGAATGTGGACAAAGCATTTTTCTCGAGGGTTCCCATCTGCCATCCCGGCCACAATCTGGGAACATCGTTGCAGGACATCGTTCCCAACGAGCATTCTTGGGTAGTGGCAATCTTGCTCATCTAAAAGCTCAACCAGGAAATGTTTCGCTTCGTCCCGTGCTGAATTCCTGGAACCACGGGTAACCGTGCTCACCCCCGGGACCGATTGAAGCCACCTGAAAAACCTCTTTGCCTGGTGATAGAGCGGATTCGGCACCGGGATACGAATACTCCTGACAGCCAGCCGCCCCAGCAGCGCGTGCGCCTCATTAAAGCCGAGAAACACAACGAACTGCTTTTGCAATCGCAAATTGAGGGTGTTCGAGAGTTGAAAAAGTTGGTTACCTAGGCGGCCTGAAGATCGCGAAAGCAGAATCATTGCCGTTTTCCCAGGATCGCATCGATCTTCAACAAGCCGCCACGCCATTTCTTCTTTACTTCTCGCCATATCCGGCTGAAAAACCGGTGCTCTTTTTCAAACCGCAAATCCAATTCCGGAATCGCACCCCCAATTCTCACACGAACCATCGGCGTATGAATTGAGGATTGATAACGAGTGTTCCGATAGACCAATTTAAGGAAACTCTCGCTATGAAATCTGCTACCGTCCTCCAGCAAACGCGGAACCTCATGAAAACGGCGGAAGTAGGGGTCAGTGTGCTCTCGCGGGACCACGGCAAATACATCGTT
>JAOHDU010000002.1 GCA_028096805.1 Pontimonas sp. | reverse complement strand
CCGACGCGGGGATTTCCTACACGGAGTTTTCCTACCAAATCCTTCAGGGAATGGACTTTTTGCGGCTTTACGAACAGTACGGCTGCGTTTTACAAACGGGTGGCTCTGACCAGTGGGGAAACCTGACCAGCGGGACCGACCTGATCCATAAAGCCCAGGGGGTGTCCGTCCATGCTCTGGGCACACCGCTCATCACTAACAGTGATGGGACAAAGTTTGGAAAATCTGAGGGCAATGCCATCTGGCTGGATGCCGATTTCACGAGTCCTTTTGCCCTGTATCAGTTTTGGCTCAACACCGATGATCGCGATGTGGTCGATCGCCTCAAGGTCTTTACCTTTCTCTCCCGGGCGGAGATTGAGGAATTAGACAAAGAGCAGCGAGACGCCCCCCACCTTCGCGTGGGTCAAAAAACGTTGGCTCGCGCGGTTACCACCCTGGTCCACGGTGAACAAGCTTGCGAAGACGTGATCGCGGCTTCTGAAGCTCTCTTTGGTAAAGGTGATGTCGCAGGACTTAATCCAGACACGTTCGCCAGCGCTTTAGAGGCACTACCCAGTGCGACGGTATCCGACCAGACTTCTGTCGCCGAGGCCTTGGTCGCTACCGGGCTGTGCGCAAGTGTCTCCGAAGCACGGCGGGCTATCGCCCAGGGTGGTGTCAGTATCAACAACACAGCGATTGTCGAGGAAACCGCCCTCATTGGGGGGCCTCAAGCACCGCACCCTTCGGCATTGTTGTTGAAGCGAGGGAAGAAAACCCTGGCAGCACTGCACCGTGGCTGAGGTCAGTATCTATGAGGGCCTCCTGTCGGGTGGCCACCCCAACTCCTTGGGGAACACGGTCGAGGTCGTCGGGGCCGTAGGCGATAACCCCGAGCTTCTCGCGGAGCTCATTGCGACATATGCCAGTGGCGACCCCGTCGTGCGGCTCCGGGTATCCAGTGCTCTCAAGCGCGTAGCCGCCGATCACCCCGTGATGGTGCATGAAGCGTTGGGGAGCATCATGGCCTGGGTGAGAGACATTGACCAACCTTCAGCGTGGTGGTCTCTCTCGCAGTTGTTTCACGCGCTCAAGGATTTGCTTTCTGATAGCGAGCGCACCGACGCGCTTGAGTTGATGAAGTCTGTACTGACGACCCACGATGATTGGATTGTTATCAACCAAACAATGGGAACATTGGGGGAGTGGGCGCGCACCGACGAGGCCCTGCGGCAGTGGCTCCTCCCTGTTTTAGAGGGATTCACTCACGAAGCGCGGGTGTCCATTTCGAAGAGGGCCCAGCGCTACCTCACCCAATTGGCCTAAGCGCACTTCACGCGACACGCCCGGGATGACAGGCATTTGTCGCCGTTAGAGAAGAGCCCTATAGTTGTGAAGTTGTCAACGGAGGCACAGGAACCGTAGGTTCCCGGAGAGCCTCCACTGACTTCTCTAGTTCGACTGGCCCGCACTTGCTGTGTGGTGCAGTTTCGTACTAGAGTTACCTTTCCAGCGTTTCACAGCGTCGGGCCAAAACACTCCTTTGAGAGCGGGTTGGTTTCGACACCGAAAGCTGCGCCGGATGTAACAAACAGGATGCCACCCGACGTCCACTCGGAAACGAGATGTGAAGTCAGCGGTGCCCGATCCTTGAGAACTCAACAGTGTGCACTAAGTCAATGCCAAATAACCTCCGTGGTGGAAGCAATTCCGCCACAGAGATTCCTTTGGATTAGATGGACAAGTCAGTAGACAAGTCATTTAGTCAGAACAAACTCGCCTGAATGCTTCGGCATTCGGCAGCAAGTCTGTCGGTAGCAATACCGACAAGCAAGCTATTAACGGAGAGTTTGATCCTGGCTCAGGACGAACGCTGGCGGCGTGCTTAACACATGCAAGTCGAACGATGAAAGCGGGAGCTTGCTCCTGCTGGATTAGTGGCGAACGGGTGAGTAACACGTGAGCAATCTGCCCCTGACTCTGGGATAAGCGTTGGAAACGACGTCTAATACCGGATACGAGATGAGACCGCATGGTCATCATCTGGAAAGAACTTCGGTCAGGGATGAGCTCGCGGCCTATCAGCTTGTTGGTGAGGTAATGGCTCACCAAGGCGACGACGGGTAGCCGGCCTGAGAGGGTGACCGGCCACACTGGGACTGAGACACGGCCCAGACTCCTACGGGAGGCAGCAGTGGGGAATATTGCACAATGGGCGCAAGCCTGATGCAGCAACGCCGCGTGAGGGATGAAGGCCTTCGGGTTGTAAACCTCTTTTAGCAGGGAAGAAGCGAAAGTGACGGTACCTGCAGAAAAAGCGCCGGCTAACTACGTGCCAGCAGCCGCGGTAATACGTAGGGCGCAAGCGTTGTCCGGAATTATTGGGCGTAAAGAGCTCGTAGGCGGTTTGTCGCGTCTGCTGTGAAAATCCGAGGCTCAACCTCGGACCTGCAGTGGGTACGGGCAAACTAGAGTGCGGTAGGGGAGATTGGAATTCCTGGTGTAGCGGTGGAATGCGCAGATATCAGGAGGAACACCAATGGCGAAGGCAGATCTCTGGGCCGTAACTGACGCTGAGGAGCGAAAGCGTGGGGAGCGAACAGGATTAGATACCCTGGTAGTCCACGCCGTAAACGGTGGGAACTAGATGTAGGGACCGTTCCACGGTTTCTGTGTCGCAGCTAACGCATTAAGTTCCCCGCCTGGGGAGTACGGCCGCAAGGCTAAAACTCAAAGGAATTGACGGGGGCCCGCACAAGCGGCGGAGCATGCGGATTAATTCGATGCAACGCGAAGAACCTTACCAAGGCTTGACATATAGAGGAAAAGTGTAGAAATACACTCCCCGCAAGGTCTCTATACAGGTGGTGCATGGTTGTCGTCAGCTCGTGTCGTGAGATGTTGGGTTAAGTCCCGCAACGAGCGCAACCCTCGTCCTATGTTGCCAGCACGTAATGGTGGGAACTCATGGGATACTGCCGGGGTCAACTCGGAGGAAGGTGGGGATGACGTCAAATCATCATGCCCCTTATGTCTTGGGCTTCACGCATGCTACAATGGCCGGTACAGAGGGCAGCAATACCGCAAGGTGGAGCGAATCCCAAAAAGCCGGTCTCAGTTCGGATTGAGGTCTGCAACTCGACCTCATGAAGTCGGAGTCGCTAGTAATCGCAAATCAGCAACGTTGCGGTGAATACGTTCCCGGGCCTTGTACACACCGCCCGTCAAGTCATGAAAGTCGGTAACACCCGAAGCCGGTGGCCCAACCTTTTGGAGGGAGCTGTCGAAGGTGGGATCGGTGATTAGGACTAAGTCGTAACAAGGTAGCCGTACCGGAAGGTGCGGCTGGATCACCTCCTTTCTAAGGAGCATAAGAACAGCCCTCGGGCTGTTCCAGAGCCACAACTCAGACGAATGTTCTGAGGTGGTTGCTCATGGGTGGAACATTGACTTTGGTGTCACGGTGAGTGAGTAGAGCAAGTACGGCCCCTTGGGGCAAGGAAAGCGAGATTCATTCCAACTGGCACCTGCACACTGTTGGGTCCTGAGGGACCGGGCCTGTCGAGTAATCGGCAGCTTGGCTCTCATCGGACTGCGCTTGGAGAGGATTGTTCCTCGAAAGGCCCGGAACCGCCCGTAAATTGAGAACTACACAGTGGACGCGAGCATCTTAGACAGACATCGAAAGATGTCTATCTACAGATCTAGATTTATATAGATCATTGGTCAATCTTGATGGCACTTGTGTCATCACGATCGATTCAAAATACTCATGTAGTCAAGTTTCTAAGAGCAAACGGTGGATGCCTTGGCATCTGGAGCCGAAGAAGGACGTAGCAATCTGCGATAAGCCTCGGGGAGCTGATAAGCGAGCTTTGATCCGAGGATGTCCGAATGGGGAAACCCCGCTGGGAGCTTCGTGCTACCCAGTGACTCCCGCCTGAATATATAGGGCGGGTAGAGGGAACGTGGGGAAGTGAAACATCTCAGTACCCACAGGAAGAGAAAACAACAGTGATTCCGGTAGTAGTGGCGAGCGAAACCGGAACAGGCCAAACCGATCATGTGTGATAGCCGGCAGGCGTTGCATGGTCGGGGTTGTGGGACTCTTACGGTGTTCTGCCGAACACCACGTAGATAGTTGTTGTATAGACGAATGGTCTTGAAAGGCCAGCCATAGAGGGTGCCAGCCCCGTAGTTGAAATGCAGCACTAATGCGAAGAGGATCCCAAGTATCACGGGGCCCGAGAAATCCCGTGTGAATCTGCCAGGACCACCTGGTAAGCCTAAATACTCCCAGATGACCGATAGCGGACAAGTACCGTGAGGGAAAGGTGAAAAGTACCCCGGGAGGGGAGTGAAATAGAACCTGAAACCGTTTGCTTACAATCCGTTGGAGCCTCCTTGTAGGGGTGACAGCGTGCCTTTTGAAGAATGAGCCTGCGAGTTAGCGATATGTGGCGAGGTTAACCCGTGAGGGGTAGCCGTAGCGAAAGCGAGTCTGAATAGGGCGATTCAGTCGCATGTCCTAGACCCGAAGCGAAGTGATCTATCCATGGCCAGGTTGAAGCGACGGTAAGACGTCGTGGAGGACCGAACCCACTTGGGTTGAAAACCGAGGGGATGAGCTGTGGATAGGGGTGAAAGGCCAATCAAACTTCGTGATAGCTGGTTCTCTCCGAAATGCATTTAGGTGCAGCGTTGCGTGTTTCTTGCCGGAGGTAGAGCTACTGGATGGCCGATGGGCCCTACAAGGTTACTGACGTCAGCCAAACTCCGAATGCCGGTAAGTAAGAGCGCAGCAGTGAGACGGTGGGGGATAAGCTTCATCGTCGAGAGGGAAACAACCCAGACTACCGACTAAGGTCCCAAAGCGTGTGCTAAGTGGAAAAGGATGTGGAGTTGCATAGACAACCAGGAGGTTGGCTTAGAAGCAGCCACCCTTGAAAGAGTGCGTAATAGCTCACTGGTCAAGTGATTCCGCGCCGACAATGTAACGGGGCTCAAGCACATCACCGAAGTCGTAGCATTTACACCATAGGTAGGCCTTCGTGGTCCAGCCGTGTAAATGGGTAGGAGAGCGTCGTGTGGCGAGTGAAGCGGCGGAGTGATCCAGCCGTGGACGCCACACGAGTGAGAATGCAGGCATGAGTAGCGAAAGACGGGTGAGAAACCCGTCCTCCGGAAGACCAAGGGTTCCAGGGCCAGGCTAATCCGCCCTGGGTAAGTCGGGACCTAAGACGAGGCCGACAGGCGTAGTCGATGGACAACGGGTTGATATTCCCGTACCCGCGAAGAACCGCAAGAGTCAATCCAGTAATGCTAAGAGTCCGAATTCTCTTTCTGATCCCTTCGGGGTGAGGATTGAGAGCTAGCACTCGACCCTATGCTGGTGCGGCTAACGTATTAACAGGTGTGACGCAGGAAGGTAGCTGAGCCGGGCGATGGTTGTCCCGGTGTAAGGATGTAGGGCGAGGAATAGGCAAATCCGTTCCTCTCATAGCCTGAGATCCGACGCGTACCCCTCACGGGGGAAATCAGTGATCCTATGCTGCCGAGAAAAGCATCGACGTGAGGTTCTAGCGGCCCGTACCCCAAACCGACTCAGGTGGTCAGGTAGAGAATACTAAGGAGATCGAGAGAATCGTGGTTAAGGAACTCGGCAAAATGCCCCCGTAACTTCGGGAGAAGGGGGGCCGGATTGGTGAAGGGATTTACTCCTGGAGCTATGAAGGCCGCAGAGACCAGTGGGAAGCGACTGTTTACTAAAAACACAGGTCCGTGCTAAGTCGCAAGACGATGTATACGGACTGACGCCTGCCCGGTGCTGGAAGGTTAAGAGGAGCGGTTAGCACTTGTGCGAAGCTGCGAATTTAAGCCCCAGTAAACGGCGGTGGTAACTATAACCATCCTAAGGTAGCGAAATTCCTTGTCGGGTAAGTTCCGACCTGCACGAATGGCGTAACGACTTCCCAGCTGTCTCAACCGCGAACTCGGCGAAATTGCACTACGAGTAAAGATGCTCGTTACGCGCAGCAGGACGGAAAGACCCCGTGACCTTTACTACAGCTTTGTATTGGTGTTCGGTGTGGCTTGTGTAGGATAGGTGGGAGACTTTGAAGCGGACACGCCAGTGTTCGTGGAGTCATTGTTGAAATACCACTCTGGTCACTCTGGATATCTAACTTCGAACCGTAATCCGGTTCAGGGACAGTGCATGGTGGGTAGTTTAACTGGGGCGGTTGCCTCCCAAAAAGTAACGGAGGCGCCCAAAGGTTCCCTCAGCCTGGTTGGCAATCAGGTGGCGAGTGTAAGTGCACAAGGGAGCTTGACTGTGAGACTGACAGGTCGAGCAGGGACGAAAGTCGGGACTAGTGATCCGGCAGTGGCTTGTGGAAGCGCTGTCGCTCAACGGATAAAAGGTACCTCGGGGATAACAGGCTGATCTTGCCCAAGAGTCCATATCGACGGCATGGTTTGGCACCTCGATGTCGGCTCGTCGCATCCTGGGGCTGGAGTAGGTCCCAAGGGTTGGGCTGTTCGCCCATTAAAGCGGTACGCGAGCTGGGTTTAGAACGTCGTGAGACAGTTCGGTCCCTATCCGCTGCGCGCGTTGGAAATTTGAGAGGATCTGACCCTAGTACGAGAGGACCGGGTTGGACGAACCTCTGGTGTGTCAGTTGTCCTGCCAAGGGCACCGCTGATTAGCTACGTTCGGGATGGATAACCGCTGAAAGCATCTAAGCGGGAAGCCGGCCTCAAGATGAGATTTCCATGCCCTCCGGGGCGAGAGGCTCCCAGTAGACGACTGGGTTGATAGGCCGGATGTGGAAGTGGGGACTAAAGACCCATGAAGCTGACCGGTACTAATAAGCCGATAACTTGACACCACATGAGTGGTGCTCGCGTCCACTTTGTGGTTCTCGATTAACGGTCGAGAACCGATGATTTACCAGCTGTGCTGGTAATCCTCAGACTGAAAAATCAATAGTGTTTCGGCGGCCATAGCGAAGGGGAAACGCCCGGTTCCATTCCGAACCCGGAAGCTAAGACCTTCAGCGCCGATGGTACTGCGAGGGGGACCTCGTGGGAGAGTAGGACACCGCCGGACTTCTTTGTGAAATGGCCACCCTCAGGGGTGGCCATTTTGCGTTAACAACGAATGAGAGAACATGACAACCGATCGACCCCGACGTCCGTCCTCCGGTGCCTCCTCCGGAGACCGCCGTCCTCGTGGACCGGCCCGCGGAGGGAGCGATTCCCGCCCAGGACGAGCCGATAGCGGTCGCCCTCGAGGCGAACGGCGGCCCGGCTCGGATTCTTCCAGGAAACGGGACGACGAGCGATCCGGTAGCAGCGGTTATCGCGGCGGCAGGGATTCGCGTCCGGGTTCTGATCGCGACAGGCCTCGCGAACCGAGACGTTTTGACCGCGACCGTGACGGGGATCGCCCGCGCCGGGACTCTCGCGAATCAGACGACGGCCCGCGCCACGATGATCCCGCGGTGGATGAGGATGTAACACCTCAGGAGTTGGAGCGCTCGGCCTGGAGAGAGCTAAAAGCCCTCACCAAAGAAAACGCCGAATGGGTGGCGGGCCACCTGGTGATGGCCTCCCGGGTAATCGACGATGACCCCGAACGGGCGCACAAGCACGCGGTCGCTGCAGCCCGGCGCGCCGGTCGCATTCCCGTGGTGAGAGAAACCGTGGGAATTACGGCCTATTTGGCCGGAGATTTCGCTCTTGCTTTGCGAGAGCTTCGCACGTATCGCCGCCTGTCGGGGTCAGACGATCAGATTCCCCTCATGGTCGATTGCGAGCGAGGCCTCGGGCGCCCTCAGAAAGCGCTGGAGCTTGCCGGCGAAGTCACCCGAGCTTCGCTTCCCGAGGCGGTTCAGGTGGAATTGGCCATCGCACGCTCCGGTGCACGTTTGGACATGGGTAAAACAGAGTTAGCACTGGGTGAGCTGGAAATCCCGCAGCTCTCTGCCGACGTTGCCTTTAGCTATTCGCCAGCGCTCTTTGATTCCTACGCAATCGTTCTCGCCGAGCTGGGCCGTGATGACGAGGCTGCCGCGTGGGGCAGACGGGCGAATATTGCGGCGGAGGCTCTTCGTGAAGCGGGCGGGGATATCGACGACATGGTGGTGGTGGAGATACCGGGAGACGAGGACTAGTGTCGCCGCGCACCCCACTGGAGGGCATCGATGTGGTGCTCGCCGATTTAGATGGAGTCCTTTACCAAGGATCCGCTGAAATTCCTTATGCCGTAGCGTCCCTCAAAAAAGCCGCCAAGAAGGCGCGTCTGGGCTACGTCACCAATAACGCCTCACGAACGCCAGACGAAGTTGCCGCGCAGATTGCTGGCTATGGACTGCCCGCTAACGCCGCGGATGTGGTGACCTCCCCGCAGGCAGCGGTGCGAGTTCTTTCTCGCGCTGTGCCCGCGGGCGCAAAAGTTCTTGTGGTCGGCGGCAAAGGACTGACCGACGAGGTTAGAGCCGCGGGGTTCCAGGTCGTCACTCTGGCTTCCGAGGAACCCGCCGCCGTCATCCAAGGGTTTTCCCCGAAAGTCGGGTGGGAAGAGCTTGCTCAAGCGTCCTTTGCCCTGCAAGAAGATCCCCTCCGGCCTTGGATTGCGACCAACACCGACTGGACTATTCCCGTTGAGGGCGGAATAGCGCCCGGCAACGGCGCACTAGTGTCTGCTGTGCACCTAGCAGTCGGGCGATTGGCGACCTTCGCGGGTAAACCGGAGAAGGAAATCTTTGATGTCGCCACCGAACGCTTCAGTCCTCACGGGGGTGCACTGATGATTGGGGACCGATTGGACACCGACATCCTCGGTGCCAACCGTGGAGGAATGACTTCTGCTCTGGTGCTCACCGGTATTGATTCAGCCAAAACGCTCTTAGCCAGTGACAGCAGCATGCGGCCGACCTACGTTTTGGAGGACTTACGGCAACTCCATAAGCCCTACCCCGAGGTTGTCCGCAGCACCGACGCTGATGGCGTGTGCACCGTAGAGGTGGGGCGCGCGGTGGTGCGACGCAAAGACAACGTTGTGCGGGTGGCTCGGGCTGGCCAGAAAATTGATTTAGTGCGCGCGGGAGCGGCCATCATCCACGACTCTGGGCTCAAAATTTTCGGGCTTGATGTCGATCCCCAGATATATTCGTAGACATGGATCTGGACCCGACAGCACTCGCTGACCAGCTGGCAGAAATTGATTCTCTGCCCCTCAACGAGCGTGCCGCCAAGCTTGCTGAGCTGCAGACATCCCTGCGGGAAGCCCTGGATTCCCCGAACCCTTCGTGACCTCTCAGCGCCTCGATCAAGCGCTCGTGGCCCTCGGGCTCAGTGAGTCCCGCACCAAAGCGCAACGCAGAATCGCGGCTGGTGACGTTTTGGTGAACGGTGTTGTCGAAACCAAACCCTCGCAGCGGGTCGCGGAATCGGACACGCTTGATATCGAGGGCGGTACTGACTATGTCGGGCGAGGAGCGCTCAAAATGGAGGCAGCTCTCTCCAAGTGGCCTATCTCGCCGGTCGGGAAGCTATGTGTCGACATTGGCGCTTCGACGGGCGGATTCACTGAGGTACTGCTTTCTCGGGGAGCCCGGCATGTCGTCGCCCTCGATGTGGGCCACGGTCAATTACATCCGTCATTGGATGCTGATTCCCGGGTAACCCGCTGTGATGGTGCGAACATCCGGGATGTGAACAGGCAGTGGTGGAACGGCGTCTCTGGCGAAGCCCCCGGACTGATCGTGGTGGACGTCAGTTTTGTGTCCTTAACGCACGTGTTTCCGCCTGCTGTAGCGCTATGGCCTGAAGCGGAATGGATTGCTCTGGTGAAACCTCAGTTCGAGGTGGGGCGAACGCAGATCACGGGCGGGATCGCTCAAAATCCTGACGATCACGAGCATGCGGTGCAGGCAGTGCTGGAACATGCAAGGGGGTTAGGTCTCAACGTTCGGGGCGTAATGGCCTCACCTGTGACGGGGGAGGCGGGCAACCGCGAGTACCTGTGTTGGCTATCACCCACGGCAGAAGAGAATCCGCCAGAATGGGGTCAAGAGATTCACCGCCTAACCCATCCGTAGCTTGGAGGCACTGCCGTGGCAGACCGTCACATGCTCGTTCTTGCCCACGCGGCGCGCTCAGACGCGCTGGCAGGGGCAGTGGAAGTGTGCGAGCGACTCCGTGCTGCCGGAGCAACCCCGGTGGTTGCTCCGCAGGGACATCCACTTCGCGTCGATGGAGTAGGGGATGCGCTCACACTGGGTGATGGCGCCCCGCTGTCGGGGATCGAGCTCACCATCGTGCTTGGTGGTGACGGGACCATCCTGGGCGCTGCCGAGTTGATGCGTGAATCGACGGCCCCGCTGCTCGGCATCAACCACGGCCATGTGGGTTTCCTTGCCGAGAGCGAGCGGGATGACCTGGAGTGGACTGTGGCGCAAGCCCTCGCCGGTGATTACGACGTGGATGAGCGACTCGTCCTCGATGTGGTGGTCACCGATGGCGAAAAAGAGCTGTTCCGGACCTTTGCGGTCAATGAGGCCACCATTGAAAAAGCTTCGCGCGCTCGCATGATCGAAGTGGCGCTCGAGATTGATGGCCGCCCCATCTCCGCATTTGGCGCCGACGGCGTTGTTATGGCGACCCCGACGGGGTCCACGGCCTATTCGTTCTCTGCCGGTGGGCCAGTCGTGTGGCCGGGAGTGGAAGCGCTGCTGATGGTCCCGCTTTCCGCACACGCTCTGTTCGCCAGGCCGCTTGTGGTGGGGCCTGATTCTGTGATGGCGGTGGAGTTACTCGAGCGATCGGCTACACCGGCGGTGTTGTGGTGCGATGGGCGCAGGGGAGTCGACATTCAGCCTGGCTCCCGCGTGATGGCCTCGCGGAGCGAGCAACCCATTCGACTTGCCCGACTCCACCCCGGCCCGTTTACCGATCGGCTGGTTCAAAAGTTTTCTCTTCCCGTTACTGGATGGCGCGGGCCGAGTGAGAAGTAAGACTCAATGATCCACGAAGTATCCATCACTGATCTTGGGGTGATTCATGAGGCCCGACTGCCTTTAGGACCTGGGCTGACGGCCCTCACGGGAGAGACCGGCGCAGGAAAGACAATGGTGGTGACGGCCCTGGGTTTGCTCCTGGGTCAAAGGGCAGACTCAACTCAGGTGCGGCGCGAAGCGCGGTCGACCTGGGTGGAAGGTCGCTTTGAGGTGGGCGCTTTGCCGGGTGTTACGGATCGAGCGGCCGAGCTAGGCGCAGCGATTGATGAGGGCGAGCTTGTCCTGTCTCGAGAAGTTCTCCCTGAGGGTCGCTCGCGGGCGCTGGTGGGCGGTCGCAGTGCCCCGGTTTCAGCGCTCTCGGAGTTGGCCTCAGACCTGGTGGTTGTTCACGGACAAAGTGACCAGGTCCGGCTCAAGTCGGAAACCGCGCAGCGAGATGCACTCGACCGGTTTGCCGGGCCTGATTTGAAAAAAGCGCTGGAGCAGTATCGCAAGGCCTATGAGTCCGCTACAGCGCTCGAAAAAACCCGAGATATGCTGCGCAACGACAGTGAAGCGCGATCCGCGGAAGCACAAGATCTCCGGGAGGCAATTGCGGACATCGAAGCCGTGAACCCCACGGCCGGTGAGGATGCCACGCTCTCGGCACACATCGCCAAGCTCACTCACGCTGAGGAGCTTCGGCAGGCGGCCATGATGGCGTCTCAAGCGTTGTCTGCCGATGACAGCGTGTTTGATGCCAAAGATGCCCTGGCGCTGGTTGACCAGGCGCTCAAGTCGTGGGAGCGAGTTGTCAGTTTTGACTCGAGCGCGGAGGCACTTCGCTCCTCTCTCGCGGACGCGGCGTACCAACTCTCTGAAGTTTCTGTGGGTATTTCGGGTTACCTCGCGTCGTTGGAGAGCGAAGGGGTGGATTCTCTGGAAGACAGTCATGAGCGGCTCGCCGCCGTGACGGCCCTGATGCGACGACACGGTCCGACCCTGGATGACGTTCTGGCGCTGTACGAAGGCTCCAGCACACGGTTGCTTGAGCTCGAGCAGGACTCGGACCGCTTGGCAACCCTGGACGCAGAGTGTGAGCAGGCTATGGCCGTGGCGTGGGAGCGCGCCAACGCTCTCGGCGATATCCGAGACGCTGCGGCCAGCAAACTTGCTTCAGCTGTCACCCACGAACTTTCAGCCCTCGCGATGCCGAACGCATCTCTGCATGTCTCGGTATCCCGCGAACAGACGTTGAGCTCCCACGGAGCCAACCAGGTGTCCCTGCTGCTCGCGGCCCACCCCGGTGCGGAACCCCTGCCGTTGGGCAAAGGAGCATCCGGTGGCGAGCTCTCGCGGGTGATGCTGGCGCTGGAAGTGGTGATTGCCGAGAGTGACCCCGTGCCGACTTTCGTCTTCGACGAGGTCGATGCGGGTGTTGGGGGTGCCAGCGCTTTGGAAATTGGGCGCCGCTTAGACGCTCTTGCGCAAACCTCGCAGGTCATCGTGGTGACACACCTTGCTCAGGTGGCTGCTTTTGCGAACAACCATCTTCATGTGGTGAAAGACACGGACGGGCAAGTCACCACCTCGAGTGTCACAAGGTTGGAGGGAGAGGAGCGGCTGCGGGAAATAGCCCGAATGCTCGGCGGCATGGAGGACTCCCACAGCGCCCTGACACACGCCCGAGAGCTCTTGGACCAAACCCACTCGGTGAGTCGTCGCTAGTCACATCATTTTGGGGGTACCGTTGAATTCCGTGAAGGACTCCTCAAAAAACTCCCCGTCCGGCATCAGCAAACACATCTTTGTTACCGGGGGAGTTGTATCTTCACTGGGTAAAGGTCTGACCGCAGCGTCTCTCGGAAACCTTTTGTCCGGTCGAGGTTTGCATGTCGTGATGCAGAAGCTGGATCCCTATTTGAATGTGGACCCGGGAACAATGAACCCCTTCCAGCACGGTGAGGTTTTTGTCACCGACGATGGTGCAGAAACTGACCTCGATATTGGTCACTACGAGCGTTTCCTCGACATCAACCTGTCCCAAGCAGCCAACGTCACCACGGGCCAGGTTTACCAGGAGGTTATTGGGCGTGAGCGCCGAGGAGAGTACCTCGGAGACACGGTCCAGGTGATTCCCCACATCACTGACGAGATCAAGCGCAGAATGCGCCTGCAAGCCCATAACGACCCGCGACCCGATGTGATTATCACTGAAATCGGGGGAACTGTGGGAGATATCGAGAGCCAACCCTTCATTGAGGCGGCCCGCCAAATTCGGCACGAACTGGGTAGAGACAATGTCTTTTTCGTTCATGTCTCACTGGTGCCGTTCATGGGGGCCTCCTCGGAACAAAAGACCAAGCCCACACAACACTCGGTGGCGATGTTGCGCTCCATTGGGATCCAACCGGACGCTCTGGTGCTCCGCAGCGATCGCCCGGTGGAGAGCGCCAATCGCCGCAAAATTGCCCTGATGTGTGACGTGGACGAAGCAGCTGTCGTGAACGCTGTTGATGTCGCCAGCATTTATGACATCCCGTCTCTTCTGCACAGCCAAGACCTCGATGACTACATCATTGATGCCCTCGAAATGGATGCTGGCGAAATGGTGTGGGATGGCTGGAAAGACCTGCTGGATGCTGTCCATCACCCGCAGCACACGGTGACGATCGGCGTCGTGGGTAAGTACATTGATCTCCCTGACGCTTACCTCTCGGTCAGTGAGGCCATCCGCTCGGGCGGGTTCGCGCACCACACCAAGGTAGCGCTGAAATGGATTGCCAGCGACGACTGTGTGACGCCTGAGGGTGCAGAAAAAGCCCTCGCCGACGTTGATGGCGTCTGTGTCCCCGGCGGTTTTGGTATTCGTGGGATTGAAGGAAAGCTTGGAGCTCTGACGTATTGTCGCGAGAACAAGATCCCCACCTTGGGGCTGTGCCTGGGTCTTCAGTGCATGGTGATTGAGTACGCCCGCAACAAAGCCGGCCTTGCAGGGGCATCGAGCAGTGAATTTGAACCCAACGCCCCGTACCCGGTCATTGCCACCATGGCGGAGCAAGTAGACATTGTTTCCGGCAATGGCGATATGGGGGGCACCATGCGCTTGGGTCTCTATGAGGCGAAACTCACTGAGGGCTCCCTGGTTCGCAAACTGTACGGGGAAGCGTCGGTCACCGAACGCCACCGTCACCGCTATGAAGTCAACAACGCCTTCCGCGAGCCAATCGCGGCAGCGGGGCTGGTGTTCTCCGGTGTTTCGCCGGATGATTCTCTGGTGGAATTTGTTGAGCTCCCGCAGAGCGAGCACCCCTTCTATGTGTCGACTCAAGCTCACCCCGAGCTTCGCTCTCGCCCCAACAGAGCGCACCCGCTTTTCGCTGGGCTGGTGGAGGCTGCTCTGGAGCGAAGCGATGCCTCGGCATTGTTTGCCGTCGCTGATTCCAGCCAGGCATGACCCGGCGCGACCTTTCTGACCAGCACCGCGAGACGGTGGTACTGCAGTCGGAGAAGGTGTATCGCGGGGCTATTTGGGATGTTGCCCGAGAGCGCTTTGACTACAACGGTGAAGAGCTCAGCAGGGATTTCGTTGATCACCCTGGTGCCGTATCCGTTGTGGCGCTGAATGAGCACGACGAAATAATGATGATCCGCCAGTATCGTCACGCCATTAGGGCTATCGATTGGGAAATCCCCGCCGGACTGCTCGACATACCGGGTGAGGATCCCCTGGTGTGCGCGAAACGTGAGCTGCTCGAAGAAGCTGATTTGGAGGCAGAGCAGTGGACGCATCTGACTCGTTTGAACACAACTCCGGGCGGTTCAAACGAAAGCACCCATATTTTTTTGGCCACCGGTCTCATCGAAGCAAGCCACGATTATGTGCGCACCGGGGAAGAAGCGGATATGGAAAAAACCTGGGTGCCCTTGGCTGACGCCATCGATGCGATTCTTGCGGGGGAAATGACCAACCAAATCTCTGTCACCGCGATTTTGGCAGCTCATGCCAGCAGGCAGTAGTTCCCCGAGACCTCCCACGCCGCTTGAGCGTGAGTCGGAGCGCTACCTCCGCTACGTCACGCTGGAAAAAGGCCGATCCCCTCACACGGTTGCTGCCTACCGGGCCGACCTTGCCCGCTATCACGAGTTTCTCTTTGGCAACGGTGTCGTCGAAGCCAGCCACATTAGCGCGGATATGGTGCGCGGATACGTCCAAGGGTTAGAAGGCGCCCCTGGGACGATCGCCAGGAAGCTCTCGAGTATCAAGAATTTCCACCGCTACTTGGTCGAGGAGGGGGTTACGCCGCTCGATCCGAGTGCTTCGCTCTCCGGCCCAGCCCGACCCTCTCGGCTGCCGAAAGCCCTCAGCATCGAGCAAATTCAATCGCTGCTTAACGCTGTCATGGGGGACGAGCCAGAAAATTTGAGGGATCGAGCGTTGCTGGAGTTCCTCTATGCCACCGGCACCCGGATATCCGAGGCGTTGCAGTTAAGCGTGGACGATGTGCTGGATGATCACCAGCGCGTTGCTGATGCCATTCGAGTCAGTGGCAAAGGAGGAAAACAACGCTTTGTCCCGGTGGGGTCGTTTGCGCGCTCCGCCGTGGAAAGCTACGTGACCCGGGCGAGACCAGCCCTTCTTCGGGGGGCAAAAAACCCGTCACCAGCATTGTTCTTAGGTCTTCGAGGCGGCAGGTTGTCACGCCAAAACGCCTGGCTCATCTTGGGGTCTGCCGCGCGCCGCGCCGGGTTGGAGGGGCTTGTTTCTCCCCACACCCTGAGGTAGTGACCAACCAGCACGGGTTGAGCGAGTTGGTAGTGAGTGCGTCCTGGCATCACCGCGTCCCCCACCTGTGCTGCCCGCTGGTGCAACACCTGGGCGACCTCGAGCAGAGCAGCGCGGAGAGCCTCAGCGCTATCGCGCATGTAGAGCCGAACAAAGGTTGCAATCTGGTCGTTTCGGCTACGCCCTGCGCGCAGAGCACCACCGAGTGTTGGACCCACGCGCTCAATGAGAACACGCTCGAGTGCACCGTGAACGTCTTCATCCGATTCGGCGGGCACAAGAGATCCCGAGTCATACTCCGCGCTCAGCGCCTCGAGTGCGCCACTAACGGTGGAAAAGTCGTCTGCGCTCAAGAAGCCCTTGTCGTGAAGCTCTGCAGCGTGGGCTCGCGTTGCGGCCAGGTCGTAGGGAACCAGCCGCCAGTCAAAGTGAGTCGAGCGCGACAGCGCTGCCATAGCGTCGCTGGGGCCGCGGGCAAACCGCGCACCCCACAGTGCGCCCGCGTTTGTCTCCCCGGCCATCGCTACTCCTAGCTCGTGGCGTTGCGCTTTGCGGAAATCTTGCTCGGCAGTGACCACAACTCGATGAAACCCTTGGCGTGTGACTGATCAAACGTGTCACCGGTGTCATAGGTGGCCAGGTCGAAGTCATACAGACTCTGGGCGGACTGGCGCCCGGTAACGACCGCCTGTCCCGCGAAAAGGTTCACCCGCACATCGCCGGAGACATGTTTCTGAGAGTGCTCAAAGAACGCGTCAAGGCTTGACTTGAGGTCCGAGAACCACAGACCGTCGTACACCAGGTTGGCCCAATCAGCTTCTAGCTTGCGCTTGTAGCGTCCAAGGTCGCGCTCGAGAACCAAGTTTTCCAGCTCTTCGTGGGCATTGATCAGGGTCAGCGCTGCGGGGACCTCATAGATTTCGCGGCTCTTAATTCCGACCAGTCGGTCTTCCATAATGTCTACCCGGCCCACACCGTGAGCACCGGCAAGGGTGTTGAGCTGAGCGATAGCTTCCAGGGGCGTCACCGATGCGCCGTTGATTGCGGTGGGAATTCCCTCCGTGAACGTGATGGTCACATCCTCTGCGGCAAGACCGTGGTCCGGGTTCTGGGTATATTCCCACACGTCATCGAGCGGAGCCGCCCACGGGTCTTCCAACGGGCCGGTTTCCACCGTGCGACCCCAGACGTTCTTATCAATCGAGTAAGAATTCTTTTTGCTCTGCTTGATGGGCAGGCCTTTTTCTTCCGCGTAAACAATGGCTTTATCTCGGGTAAGCGCCAAGTCTCGAATGGGAGCGATGCTGGAGAGTTCTGGTGCTAGAGCGGCGACGGCTGACTCGAAGCGGACTTGGTCGTTTCCTTTGCCGGTACAGCCGTGTGATACCGAGTCGGCTCCCAGTTCGCGTGCCACACGGGCAAGGTGTTTGGCAATCACCGGGCGAGAAAGGGCCGACACTAAGGGGTAGCGCTTTTGGTACAAGGCGTTAGCTTTCAAAGCAGGCATTACAAAATCGTTGGCAAATTCGTCTTTCGCGTCCACCACGATCGCTTCCACCGCGCCACAGTCGAGGGCGCGCTGACGAATGTCGTCCATGTTTTCGCCACCCTGACCCACGTCAACGGCCAAAGCAATAACTTCTTTTCCGGTGGCATCCTGAAGCCACCCGATACCCACAGAGGTATCCAGTCCGCCGGAATATGCCAAGACAACGCGATCAGTCACGAAGGGAACTACTTTCTCTCAGAGGTCACCAGGTGGTGGGGCCCAGTCTATCGGCGCGACGTAGAGGACTCAGCCCGCTCCAAAAGCCAGACCATCAGAGCTTTCTGGGCGTGAAGCCGGTTCTCCGACTCGTCCCAAATCACACTCTGGGGACCATCAATAACCTCCGGGGTCACCTCAAAACCTCGGTCTGCGGGCAGACAGTGAAGAAAGATTGCGTCGTCTTTCGCCAGGGCCATCGCGGGAGCACCGACCTGGAACGGCCCAAAAGTTGCGACACGCTCTGCTTTTTCTTCCTCTTTACCCATCGACACCCAGGTGTCGGTTACCACCACATCGCTGCCGGCCACAGCATCATTCAGCTCGTGCACGACAGCAATGGAACCACCTGTCTTTTCGGCTATAGCCCGCGCGTCACCCACCACCGAGGCGCCAGGTTTGAACGTCTCCGGGCACGCAATGCGAACATGCATGCCTGCGGTTGCGCCAGCGAGGGCATAACTCTGAGCCATGTTGCTACCGCCATCGCCCACAAACGTCACTGTCAGACCAGCGAGTGATCCTTTGTGTTCGCGAATGGTCAACAAATCAGCCAGTAATTGGCAGGGGTGGAAGTCGTCACTAAGGGAATTGATCACCGGCACCGTGGTGCCAGCAGCCATTTCTTCCAACCCCGACTGGGCATACGTCCGCCACACAATCGCTGCAACCATGCGCTCGAGCACCCGTGCGGTGTCGGAGGGGGTTTCTTTTCCGCCCAGTTGCGAGTTCGCCGTGGAAATGATCAGCGGTTGCCCGCCCAAATCAGCAATTCCCACGGCAAAAGACACCCGGGTTCTGGTGGAAGACTTATCAAAAATGACCGCCACTGTTTGCGGGCCCTCCAGGGGACGAGTCGAGAAGCGGTCGCGTTTGAGAGCAACTGCCAAGTCGAGGATGTCGGCTTGTTCGGCCGGGCTGATGTCGTCATCGCGCAAAAAATGTCGGGTCATGGCGCTACTACCTCGGTTCCTATTCCATCTGTCGTGAAGGCCTCCAGCAAGACAGAGTGCGCCAGTCTGCCATCAATAATGGCGGACTTCGATACCCCGCCCCGAACCGCATCCAGGCATGCCTGCATCTTGGGAATCATTCCCGACTCGAGACTCGGCAGGAGGGCCTCCAGCTCGTCTGCGGTCATCGATGAGACCACCGACTGCGTGTCAGGCCATTTGTCATACAAGCCCGGCACATCGGTGAGCAGCACGAGTTTTGCCGCTTTCAGGGCCACGGCAAGAGCGGCGGCTGCCGTGTCAGCGTTCACGTTCAACACGGCGGCGCTATCGACCTCAGGGGCCAACGACGACACCACCGGGATTTTCCCTTGACTCAAAAGTTGTTGCAGGGCATTGGGTTTAACGCCGACCACTTCGCCCACGTGACCAAGGTCAACAGCGACACCGTCAACCTGTGCGCCCTTGCGCACCGCAGTGAAAAGCTCATTGTCTTCTCCCGAGAGAACAACCGCCATGTCGTGGTGGTGATTAATGCGCGCCGCAATATCGGCGCTGATATGTTCTCTGAGTACTTCGCGCACAACGGGTATCGCCTCGGTGCTCGTCACCCGGTAACCACCCACAAACTCGCTACCGATACCCCGATCGGCAAGAGCCTCGGAAATCTGAGGGCCTCCTCCGTGCACAACAACCGGTCGAACGCCTACCGTGTGAAGAAAGACCATGTCATCGGCAAAAGCTTGCAGGAGCGCCTCGTCCACCATCGCGTTTCCGCCAAGCTTGATCACGAAGATTGCGCCCTGGAAGCGGCGCATCCAGGGCAAAGCTTCCGTCAGCGTCGCGGCTTTCAGAAACGCTTCAGGGTGGGAAGACGGTGAGACGGCCATCAGCTTGAGTACGCACTGTTCTCGTGCACGTACGCGTGAGTGAGGTCATTGGTCCAAATGCTCGCCTGGTGTGAACCGGCGTTCAACTCAATGAGGACCTCAATGGCTCGGGGCCCAAGGTCGACCTCGCTGCGGGGGCGATCGGGTGCACCCGCGTGGCACACCCGCACACCGTTCATGCTCACGTCCACGGCATAAACGTCGAATTCAGCGTCCACCGTTCCGATAGCAGCCAGCACGCGTCCCCAGTTGGGATCCTGGCCAAACATCGCGGCCTTGAACAGGTTGTTCCTAGCCACTGCCCGGCCAACCTTTACGGCGTCCTCCTCCGTGTGAGCACCGGTCACGGTAATCGTGATGTCGTGACTGGAGCCCTCGGCATCAGCCAGCAGCTGTTGGGCAAGGTCGGCGCACAGAGAGGTAAGAGCTGCTCCAAACGCTGTCTCATCGGGGCTCAGGCCGCTTGCGCCAGAAGCCATAAGGGTGACCTGGTCGTTGGTAGACATTGCTCCGTCGGAATCAAGGCGATCGAAGGTTAGCCGGGTTGCTGCTCGGAGAGCCCGATCCAACTGCGCGGACTCCAAGATCGCATCGGTGGTGATCACGACCAGCATCGTGGCAAGACCTGGCGCCAGCATCCCTGCCCCTTTGGCCATACCCCCGATGGTGATGACTCCCCCTTCGGCCTCCAGGGTCGTGACCGAAGTCTTGGGGTGCGAATCGGTGGTCAGAATCGCCTGCGACGAGGCGGCACCCGCGTCCACACCTGTGTCAGCGAGAGCAACGGCTCGCTCAATGCCCTGCAGCACCGCTCCCGCAGGAAGCAACTCCCCAATCAATCCAGTCGAGCACACCAACACCTGGCTGGCTCCCGTGTTGTCCAACAAGCCGGCAAGTGTTTCTGCACTGGCGTGGGTGAGTGCGAAACCTTCCGGGCCGGTGAAACAGTTTGCCCCGCCTGCGTTGAGCACTATCGCCCGGGCATCGCCGGAGGCCATGACCTGTTGTGACCACAAGATCGGATGGGCTTTGGCCTTATTGGTCGTGAACACGCACGCTGCTGGAGTGATGTCACCGTCGTTGATCACGACGGTGAGGTCGACGCCACCGCGAGCGGCGAGCCCGGCCTCGGCGCTGCCAGCGCGAAAACCCGAGGCCGCGGTCACGCTCACGGCGCGACCCCGTCGGTGGTAAGACCCGAAGACTCGTCCAGGCCCAACGCGAGATTCACACTTTGCAGTGCAGCACCCGCTGTGCCCTTCACAAGATTGTCGAGAGCGGCCACCACAATGACGCGATTGACAGCAGCATCGACACTTACCCCCAACGCGAGAGTGTTGGACCCGAGGACATCGCCGGTCGCGGGGAACGATCCCTGATCGTAAACGCGGATAAAGGGTTCGCTGGCGTAAGCATCCATCACCACCGAATGGACCTGGTCCACATCGTAAGCGCCCGCCAGGGGGGCGCTGCACGTGGCGAGAATGCCGCGCGACATCGGCACAAGCACCGGGGTCATCGACACGGAAGTGTCCACCCCCGAGGCAGCAGCAAAGTTCTGGCGAATTTCCGGGAGGTGACGATGTATACCGCCGACAGCATATGGCCGGGCGGAGCCTGTCACTTCGGCGGCCAACAAGTCACTGCGGAGCGATCGACCCGCACCGGATGAACCAACAGCGAGGACGGCCGAAATATCGTCGCCCTGGATAACACCGCCGGCAAGAAGCGGAGCGAGCGCCAAAGTCACCGCCGTCGCATTGCACCCAGGCACCGCGATGGCTCGTGTTTCGGAGAGCAACTCCCGCGAGGTGGGACCCTGTGCTCTCACCAGCTCCGGCATCCCGTAGGTAAACGGTGCCAAGAACTTCCCACCATAAAACTGATCCCAGTCGCTGGGGCTGTGCAGGCGGCGATCGGCTCCCAAGTCGACGATGAGCGCCTGGTCGCCGCTCGCGCGCAGGGCGTCACCAAGAGCACCAGATTCTCCGTGCGGAAGCGCCAGGGCGACAACGTCATGCCCCTTCAGCGTGTCCACCGACGTTTCGACGAAGGTTGCGTCAGCGAAGCTGGCCAAATGGGGGTGAATGGCGCTGACCGGTTGTCCGGCGGTGGTGTGGGCTGCGAGGGTTGTTACCTCATAGTCGGGATGTGCCGAAAGCAATCGTGCGAGCTCGCCACCGGCGTATCCACTCGCGCCAGCGATCGCCACACGAAAAGTCATAGACCAACCTTAGAGCAGTAATTGAAGGTGCAGAAGGGGTTAGGCGCGCAGGGTGGCCCCGTGACGAGCGGCTGCCAGAGCGACACCCGCGTCTTTCGCTTCCGTTGCCTCGCCAGCGGTCAACGTCCGATCATCGGATCGAAACCGCAACGCAAACGTCAGCGACTTCTGCGTCTCGTCGATTCCGCTGCCGCGGTAATCATCAACGAGCACTAGGGACTCCAATAACTCGCCCGCACCCTCGATGAGCGCAGATTGCACATCTCCTGCGGGCACGCCACGATCCACTACCAGGGAAACATCCTGTGTCGCTGCCGGATACACCGATAACGCAGTCGCCTCGTGCGGGGCACCACCCAGAGCGGCGAGCAAGGAGTCACCGTTGAGGTGGAATAGGGAAACCCTGCGCGGAAGGTCGCGCTCGAGCGCAACAGAAGGCAGGAGCTCCCCCACGTATCCCACTCGTGTGTCTCCCACCCAGAGATGGGCAAAACGGTTGGGGTGAAAGGCCTCGTGCGTCTCCTGAGTGACCGTCAAGTGACCACCAGCAGCATGAGCAACAGCTTGGGCGGCGTCCAGCGCATCTCGCACATCACTCGGAACCGCCTCGGCAAAAGGAACTTTTTCCGCCGCGCTACCGACAAATAGCCCAGCGACACTCCACGGCTGTGCCGGAACAGAGTCGTAAAGGGCAGTGAGCTCCGCAGCAGAAGGCCGCGCATTGCCCACGGGGATTCCCTCGGTTCCCAACGGCCCGTCGGCTGCGTCAAAAACAACGCCGGCCTCGAAGATCGCCAGCGAAGAAAACCCTCGAGAGAGATTACGATGGGCCGTCTCGAGGAGGCCCGGAATCAAACTGGTCCGCATACGGTTTATTTGAGCGTCAATCGCGTTGTGGAGAGGAACCCCGGCATTGCGTCGCTCACCAAACATCTCATTGTCTGCGGCGGAAACAAACGGGTAGGCCAGCACCTCGGTCATTCCCCGCGCCGCCAGATTTCGGGTAATCCGGCGCTTTGCGGCTTGCTCAGAGGTAAGGCCTCTCCCCGCTGGTGCAATCGGGAGCGCCGAGGGAATGGTGTCGTATCCGACAATCCGCGCTACTTCTTCGACCAGGCCTTGAACATCAACAATGTCTGGCCGCCACGATGGGGGCGTAACCCGAAGGGCCTCCCCCTCCACCGCAACCTGAGCACCGATATCCCTCAGCACGTTCTGAACGGTGTCCGAAGTAACGTCCATGCCGGTGAGCTTCTCGACGGCGCGATCCGGCATCACCAAGGCTGGCATCACCCCGGCTGAGTCCGCCATTACTCTGGAGCCGAGCGGGTCGCGGGTGCCTCCCGCGTGCTCTTCGAGCAGCGCCACGACGCGCTCGGCTGCGGCTTCAGCCACCAGAGGGTCGACACCGCGGGCAAAACGTTTTGAAGCTTCGCTGGGAAGCTTGTGACGGCGCTGGGTTCGAGCGATGGATACCGGTTCAAACCATGCTGCTTCGACCAACACAGCAGTGGTTGCATCAGAAATCTCGGTCTTAGCACCACCCATAACTCCAGCGAGACCGATCACTCCCGAATCGTCGGTGATGGTGAGATCTTCGGGATGGAGAGTGCGCTCGTGCCCATCCAGAGTGACCAGCGTTTCACCCTCGGCTGCTCGCCGCACCGTGATTCCACCACTCAAGGTGTCGAGGTCGTAGCCGTGGATCGGCTGCCCCATCTCGAGCATCACATAGTTGGTGATGTCGACAGGCAGCGAGATGGAACGAACGCCAGCAAGCGCCAACCGAGCCACCATGAACGCTGGAGTGGGGCGGGTTGGGTCAATTCCCCGCACCGCGCGGGTGATGAAAACCTGACAGCCTTCCGCACCGCGCAGCGGTGCTGAGTCAGCCAGCGTCACGGGGAACCCTTCCCCTACATCCGGGGTGAGAGCGAGCGCGGGGTCCCGAAACGGTGCCCCCGTTGCGTGGTGGTATTCACGGGCAATTCCGCGGATGGAGAGGGCATAACCACGATCCGGGGTGACATTCATCTCCGGCGCAATGTCATCGAGACCCAGTAGCGCAATCGCGTCGGTACCCACATCGGCACTGATGCCGAGCTCGGCTAACCGAAGGATCCCCTCGTGGTCGTCACCCAGACCGAGCTCTTTGGCCGAAGCGATCATGCCATCGGACACATGCCCGTATGTCTTGCGGGCACTGATGGGGAAGGGACCGGGGAGAACCGCACCCGGCAGGGACACCACCACCAAGTCGCCAACAAAAAAGTTGCCTGCCCCGCACACAATTCCTCGCACGGCGGGGGCATTTTCGGAATCGCTCTGGGCTACTTTGACCTGGCACCAGCGAATAGTTTTGCCATTGGACTGGGGCTCCTCGACGAATTCGAGTACTTCGCCCACGACGACCGGCCCCTCCAGCTCAAACCGGTGGACACCCTCTTCTTCAAGCCCCACAGAAACCAAAGCAGCGTGAACACTCTCGGGCGTGACGTCGGCCGGGAGGTCAACGTATTCACCCAGCCAGGACAGTGGCGCGCGCATCAGACCACCATCCCGAACTGACCGGAGAACCGAATGTCGCCTTCGACCATGTCTCGCATGTCTTGGACGTTGTTACGGAACATGAGTGTGCGCTCAATTCCCATGCCAAACGCAAACCCTTGATACTCCTCGGGGTCGATGCCAGCAGCCCGGAGGACGTTGGGGTTGACCATTCCGCACCCACCCCATTCGATCCACCTCGCACCACCGACGAAAGTGGGGTGCCAGATGTCTAGCTCAGCACTGGGCTCAGTGAACGGGAAGTAATTGGCGCGCAACCGTATCTTGGCTTCCGGGCCAAACATAGAGCGCGCAAGGTGCTCGAGGGTGCCGCGCAGGTGGGCCATCGTGAGGCCCTTATCAATGGCGATTCCTTCGATTTGGTGAAAAACCGGGGTGTGCGTCGCATCGAGTTCATCTGTCCGGTACACGCGACCGGGAGCAACCACATAAACCGGCAGTTCCCGGTTGAGCAGCGACCGGATTTGAACAGGCGACGTGTGGGTGCGCAACAGAAGGTGGGAGTCGACGGGCTCAACAAAAAAGGTGTCTTGGAGGGCTCGAGCAGGGTGATCGGCATCAAAGTTCAACGCATCGAAGTTGAACCATTCGTGCTCAAGCTCCGGGCCCTCGGCAACTTCCCACCCCATCGCCACAAACACATCCGCCATATCCTCCATCAACACCGAGAGGGGGTGGCGCGAACCGGACGGGCGGCGAACCCCGACCCCGGTCAAATCCAGAGCTTCCTCAGCGAGCACCGCGCGCTCACGCTCAGCCAGCAACTGCGCTTCCCGCGCGGCGAGGGCCGCACCGACAGCAGCCTTTGTTTCCCCCATCAGCTTTCCGGCCGCAGCTTTTTGATCGCCCGGAAGATCCCGCAGGGTGGCGTTCATCAACGCAATCGGCGACTTGTCTCCGACATGCGCTGTTTTGGCGGCTTGGAGGGCCTCGACCGTGTCCGCTGCAGCAAAAGCCGCAAGCGCCTGATCGATGGCAGATTGCGCATTCTCAGGCGTAATGGCGGTTTTGGCGGACACGGTCGCCAAGTCTACTGGGCGAGGCCCGCCCCACGATGTCCCGAGCGTTGCTGAGCAAAGGCGCTCTGATAGAGACACAGGGCCGCGGCAGTTTGAAGGCTCAAGGACTCTGCTTGACCGTACAGCGGAACCGCCACCCGGACGTCGGCCTGCTCTGCCTCTTCTCTTGCTAACCCGTGGGCTTCATTGCCAAAAATCCAGGCGGTGGGCTGCGCCAGCGCCCCGCCCTCGGCGAGCTCGTTGATATCAGTTCCGTTTGCCTGCGTGGCGAAGGTGCGAAGTCCTGCCCCTTGAAGTGCTTGCAGAGCCTCGGAGAAAGAAACCCCGGTCACCACCGGCAGGTGAAACAGGCTTCCAGTGGTTGCTCGCACCGCTTTCGGATTGTAAATATCAACGCTGGCTTCGGTCAGAATCACCGCGTCAGCACCCGCGGCGTCGGCACTACGAATGATGTTGCCGACATTTCCCGGGTCCTTGACCTCGTGCAAAACCGCTACGTTGCGGACGCCTGGAGCAAGCACCTGACCGAGGCTCGCATCGATAAAGCGGCACACCGCGAGAACACCCTGCGGCGTCACGGTGTCGCACATCGCGGCGAGGACCTCGTCGGTGGCGGGCAAAACCTCCACCCCTGCCTGTGTGGCCAGTTCCATGATGTCCGGGTGTTTATCCGCACTGCTAGCGGTGACAAACAGTTCCTGGACGGAGCCGGACGCGCTAGAGAGCGCTTCGCGAACCGCCTGCGGTCCCTCCACCAAAAACAACTGAGCTTCGCGACGCCGTTGCTTTTTCGCAAGCTTTGCGACCTGACGAACACGGGGCGAGCGCGGGTTCTCCAACACCCCCTTAGAGTACGGCCTTGGCTCGAGCAGAACCCGAGGACTCACCCCCGAAAAGCACAAAACCCCGGCGCATTGCCGGGGTTTTGTGAACGAGCGTTAGGACTTGACGGCGGGTGCCGAAGTGTCCTTGGGGAGAGCTTTCTTGGCTTCTGCCACCAGCGTTGCGAACGCAGCGGGCTCATTGACGGCGAGCTCAGCGAGCATACGACGATCAACTTCGATTCCCGCAAGGCCGAGGCCCTGGATGAAGCGGTTGTAGGTCATTCCGTTCGCGCGTGATGCTGCGTTGATGCGCTGGATCCACAAGCGGCGGAAGTCACCCTTACGCTGGCGACGATCGCGGTAGCTGTAGACGAGCGAGTGAATGACCTGCTCTTTGGCCTTCCGGTACAGGCGTGAGCGCTGACCGCGGTAGCCCGAAGCGCGCTCGAGGATAACCCGACGCTTTTTGTGTGCGTTTACCGCATTCTTTACACGTGCCATGATTCGTTTCCTTCGTTTCGTTCAGGTCTAGTTGGCGAGAAGCTTCTTGATGACTTTGGCATCCTGCTTGGGCAGGACCTGCTCGTGGTTCAAGCGACGCGTGACGCGACTGGATTTTTTCTCCAGGTTGTGGCGCATACCGGCACCCTGTTTCATGATCTTTCCGCTACCGGTCACCTTGAAGCGCTTCTTGGCGCCGGAGTGGCTCTTCTGCTTAGGCATCTTTTTCTTCCTCTTTCTTGGTGGTCTTTGCTGCGGGCTTAGCTGCCGAGGCTGCTGCCGGCTTCTTCGCCGCGGGGGCTTTTTTCACTGCAGCAGCAGGCTTCTTTTCCTCTGTTTTGGGTTTCTCGGGAGCCTTCGTTTCCGGGGTTTCTGGCTCAGGGGTGGCGGCAGGTGCCTGGGCGCGCGCGTTTTCTTTTTCCTTCGCCTGCGCTGCTTTCGCGTCCGCTTTGGATTTCAGCGGACCAATCACCATGACCATGTTGCGACCATCGATGGTGGGCGTGAACTCCACAACTCCGTATTCCGAGACGTCCTCTGCGAAACGCTGCAACAACCGCACACCCTGCTCGGGGCGAGATTGCTCTCGTCCACGGAACAAAATCATGGCTTTCACCTTGTCGCCCGCTTTGAGGAAGGTCTCGGCGCGCTTGCGCTTGGTTTCGTAGTCGTGCGTATCGATTTTCAGGCGGAAGCGAACCTCTTTGAGGATCGTGTTCGCCTGATTCTTACGAGCTTCTTTTGCTTTCTGTGCTGCCTCGTATTTGAACTTGCCGTAGTCCATTACTTTGACGACGGGTGGGTTCGAATTGGGGGAAACCTCCACCAAATCAAGGTCAGCCTCTTGAGCTAGACGCAGCGCAACATCCACGCGCACCACACCGACCTGTTCACCTTCGGGCCCGACGAGGCGAACCTCGGTGGCACGGATGCGGTCGTTAATCCTCGGATCGCTGATGCGACTCTCCTTTTCTTCACGAACATGTTCTGTGAAAGCAGAGGTCACCCCACAGCCGAAGCTGTGTCGCACCCTTAACGCTGTGAATCTCAGATTCACGGAGTACAACGACCCGGTAGCCTTATCTTTCCGGCATACACAGGTGGGAGGTTTCTCCACTTTCGTGTGCTGACCGCCCAACGAGCGGACAACGCTCGAAACGATAGCAGTGTTTCGCCGCTCTGGCGAGTGTGAGGAGAAAATTGTGGCTGATGACCTGGAGGAACTCGGTCGCGATATCGGCGAGGTTCCCGCCGTCGAAGTGATCACCACCGTCGCCGTACACCTCCTCTCGGCTGCCGCTGTCAAATGCGGCCTCTCCGACCACCCCGAGGAGGAGACCGATCTCGCCGAGGCTCGCAAGCTGATTACCGCACTAGCGGGGCTCGTGGTGGCCGCTGCTCCTGAAATTGGCGATCATCACGCCAGGAGCCTTCGCGATGGGGTTCGGTCCGTGCAGCTCGCTTTCCGCGAGGCCTCGCAATACCCGGATGCTCCGGGTCAGGGTCCCGGCGAAAAATACACCGGACCGGTCAATTAGGCAGACAGTACTTTCACGCCAAACCCATCCACGCGTTCTGCCAAAAGCGGGTTCTCGCCCCAGGCTTGGGTTGCCAACGCCAAGCTCGAATGCAGTGTGGAGGAATCCATACCCGGTGCCACCCGGAGCGTAACAATCACTTCGGGGCCCTCCAGGGCGTAGCGCGGATCACCGGGTCGCAGGGATTCGATCTGGGCGAAGGAGTCCTCCACCCCGAAAGCACCGCGGAGAGCCTCGAGGACTTCGGCATCCTCCCACGCAGGGACGTACCCCGCTCCGGTGGCAAGCGCCCTAATGGCTCCTCGGCGAAGGGCAAGCGACGCGTCCGAACCGGGGTCTAGGACCATGAGGGCAAGGCCATCTTTCGCGGCAGCAACCGCTGCTTGCCGAGCCGCGACAGGAATCGGTCTCGCCTCAGGATTCCACCGGCTCAGTGCCTCAACATCGCTGAAGATGGGTGAGACCGCTCTCCCATCGGGCGCCTCCACATGAACAACGGCAAGCTCTTGGCTCTTGTCAATAATGGCGCCCGAGTCAGTGACCCCCCTCTCGCCGGCCTCCGCCACCAGCGGAATCAGGACGCGGGCATCGGCAAGCGCTGACAGAACGGCGCTCACAGCATCTGCAGACGGCGGGGAATCACCCGGTGCATTCCCCAAACCCTGGAGAGCTATTGCCAGGGCAGGATCGCACTGGCCAGAATCACCCGCATGGGGGTTGGGTTGAAACGCTCGGCCCTCAAAAGGCTGACCGGCCGAATCAGTGGCCGGCGACATCCAAAGCCTCGACCAACGTGAAGGCCCCCGCATAGAGCGCTTTCCCAAGAATTGCTCCTTCGAGACCGAGGGGAACAAGTTCGCGCAGCGCGGCAATGTCATCCAGCGACGAGATTCCCCCCGAAGCCACCACGGGGTGATCGGTGTGTGCGAGAACGTCGCGCAGCAGGTCGGTGTTGGGGCCCTTCATGGTTCCGTCTTTGGTGACATCGGTCACAACAAAGCGAGCACACCCGCACTTATTGAGACGGTCGAGAGTTTCAAAGAGGTTTCCACCCTCCTCGGTCCATCCGCGGGCGGCAAGAGTCTCTCCGCGAACGTCAAGACCCACAGCGACCGCCTCGCCGTACTCCGAAATCACGTGCGCGGTCCATTCCGGGTTTTCCAGCGCTGCGGTGCCGAGGTTGACGCGAACAGCCCCGGTAGACAGCGCGTCTTTCAGCGAGTCGTCATCCCGAATTCCGCCGGAGAGTTCGACGTTCACTTTTTTACCCACGGCTTTCACGACACGACGGATGATGGCTTTGTTATTACCCCGACCAAATGCGGCGTCGAGATCAACCAGGTGGATCCACTCCGCACCCTGGCGCATCCACTCTTCGGCCGCCTCAACGGGGTCACCGTAGGCGGTTTCCGTTCCCGCCTCGCCCTGCGTCAGGCGGACCGCTTTGCCTTGGGCAACATCAACGGCGGGAAGAAGGGTTAGCGACGGTGACTGCGAAAACTCATTCATAGTGGAAGAAAAGGCGTCTCGGGCTCAGTTAGGGATGGATGTGTGCTCACGCACAAGCCTTAGATACTACTCCGGTTTTGTCGCCGGATATTTCCTCAGAAATCGCCGAGCGAGCGAACCCAGTTGCGCAGCAGCTGGATGCCCGCAGGACCCGATTTTTCCGGGTGAAACTGGGTCGCACACAGGGCGCCGTTTTCGACAGCGGACACGAATTTTTGACCGTGGTGGCTCCACGTGACTACGGGTTCTTGGACCGGCCCTCCTCCTGGAAGCGTCCACTCGGTCAGCGCATAAGAGTGCACGAAATAAAAACGCTCGTCCTCAATCCCCTCAAACAATGTGCTGCGAGGTCCCACCTCGACGGTGTTCCAGCCCATGTGGGGAAGGATCGGTGCATCAAGTTTCTGCACCTGCCCCGGCCACTGTCCGAGGCCTTCGGTGCGCACCCCGTGCTCAAGACCTTCCTCGCACATCACCTGGAGTCCCACACAGATCCCCATGACGGGGCGGCCCCCGGCGAGACGCTTTTCGATCAGACTGTCACCGCGGGCTTCGCGCAATCCCGCCATGACGCTCGCGAACGCACCCACTCCCGGCACGAGGAGACCCTCGGCTTCGAGGGCCACATTTCTGTCGTTCGTCAGGGTAACTGAAGCTCCCGCTGCTTCCACAGCTTTGAGAGCAGAGTGAACGTTCCCGGAACCGTAGTCAAAAACGACCACCCGTGGGGCCACAGTTACAGGGCACCCTTGGTGGAGGGAATGCCGTGGACGCGATCGTCTTTCGCAATGGCTGTGCGCAGAGCCCGGGCAAACGCCTTGAATTCGGCCTCGGCAATGTGGTGAGGGTCCCGCCCGTCCAGCACCGTGATGTGAACGGTCAGGTGAGCGTGCATCGTGAGTGCTTCGAAAACGTGGCGAACGAGGGACCCGGTGAAGTGTCCACCGATGGCGTGATATTCGAACCCTTCCGGTTCACCGCTGTGCACCAGGTACGGGCGTCCGGAGACGTCCACGACGGCCCGGGCAAGCGCGTCATCCAGCGGCACAAGAGCGTCGCCGTAGCGACCAATGCCCGCTTTATCGCCGAGTGCTTCGCGAATCGCTTGGCCGAGAACGATCGCCGTGTCTTCCACCGTGTGGTGGACGTCAATGTCGGTGTCGCCACTGGACGAAATGTCCAGGTCCATCAGCGAATGCTTCGAGAGCGCCGTCAACATGTGGTCAAAAAAGGGGACCGTCGTCGAGATGTTCGACGAACCGGTGCCATCCAGGTCGACGCGAACGCGCACCTGAGACTCTGACGTTGACCGCTCCAGTGACGCGGTACGGGGTTGCGAATTCACGCCCGAAGTCTACCGAGGGTCTCGAGGAACACGGTGGTCTCCTCCTCTGTGCCTGCGGTCACCCGTAAGTGACCCGGGATTCCTACATCCCGGATGAGGATGTCTTGCTCCAACAGATCGCGGAAAAGCTGCTGCGGGTCATCAATTCCCCCAAACAACACAAAGTTCGCTTCTGATGGACATACGGTGTAGCCCAATTCGGGCAGCTCCCGCAACAGCCGATCCCGCTGGTCCCGGATATCGCTGACCATCGACAGCATCACATCGGAGTGCTGCAGCGCGCCTAAGGCTGCAGCCTGGGTGATCCCGGAGAGGTGGTAGGGCAGACGCACTAACCGAAGCGCATCGATGACGGCGGGATCGCCCAACAGGTAACCCACCCGAGCCCCGGCAAACGCAAACGCTTTGGACATCGTCCGAGAAATGACCAACCGTTCTCTTCCCGGCAGCAATTCAGATGCGGTGGGCGAGCCTTCCGGGCGGAACTCAACATATGCCTCATCGACCATCACGATCCCGTCGGTCGCGTCATAGGCAGCCTCGATGGTCTCGAGCGACACGGGTGTGCCGGTCGGGTTGTTGGGCGCACACAGAAAGACGAGATTCGGGGTGGTCAGCTGGATGGCGTTTCGTACCCCGTCAGGAGTGAGCGAAAAGTCGCTTTCGCGACTGCCGACACTCCACGAGGTTCCCGTGGATTCCGCGATAATCGGGTGCATTGAGTAGCTCGGGGGGAACCCGAGGACAGACCGGCCCGGACCCCCAAATGCTTGCAAAACCTGCTGGATGACCTCGTTAGAGCCGTTGGCTGCCCACACCATGCTCGGATCAATCGGCCCGGCCGCTCGATCTCGTGACGCATAGTCCGCAAGGGCGGCTCGCAGCGCTGTGAACTCTCGATCCGGGTAGCGGTTGATGGATTCAAGCGCACGGGCAACCTCGGCGAGAATTGCCTCTCGAACAGGACCTGGCACCGGATGCGTGTTCTCGTTCACGTTGAGCGCGTATTTCACAGGATCCATCGGCGCACCGTAGGGTGCTTTGCCGCGAAGATCATCGCGCAACGGGAGGTCGGAGAGTGAGGCCATTCCCTCAGCGTAACCGGTGACCCGGAAGACTATCGGGGAAGTGCGATCTCCTGGCCCGGAGTCAAAACGGCACTTTCCAGTTGGTTGAGAGCAATGATCTCTTCCACCACGTCCCTCGGGTCCGCTTCAGGGTTGACCAGTGTGGCAATGCTCCACAGTGTGTCGCCAGACAGAACCGTCATGTATTCAAAGTCGTTTGCCGTGACCTCGCTGTCTGCGAGGGCCCCCGGTGAGGCTAGGAACACCGACAGCGCCATGACCGGTAGAGCGAGCGCGAGCCCAAGAACCGCTCGACCGCGAGGTGTAATGCGAAGTGATGGGGTGGTGTTCATGGTGTCCTCCTTGGTTGAGAGTTCGGACCCAACCCTCGGCCGGGAGGGCCGGGTCCGAATCTCTGTTTCGAATATATGTTCGAATGCTCGACTTGTCAAGCATTGAACATCGCTAATTTCACCCCGAACCACCGACACGCTGTTCGGTGATTCGAACGTATGTATAGAAAAACTGTTCGAAAACCGCTACGCTGAAAAGATGTTGAGCGAAAAGCAGCAGAAAATTCAAGCCTTTATCGAGCTGTCCCTGGATTCCCGGGGGGTGCCCCCGAGCATGCGGGAGATTTGCGAGAACACCGGCCTCTCGTCGACGTCGAGTGTGTCCCACCAGCTCAGCCAACTGGAGCGTGCCGGCTACATCAAACGTCACGCCAACACGGCTCGGACCCTGGAGATTCTAAAAAGACTGACCCCCGAGCACCCCGCCCCAGTGGTCGACATTTCCCCGGCAGACGCCAACGCAGTCGCCGTGCCACTGGTCGGGCAGATTGCCGCGGGTATTCCGATCACGGCAGAGCAACATGTCGAAGATGTCATGTCTCTCCCCCGCCAGTTGGTGGGCAATGGTGATCTCTTCATGCTGAAAGTCGTCGGGGATTCCATGATCGACGCTGCCATTTGCGATGGCGACTGGGTCGTTGTTCGCCAGCAACAGACAGCAAACAACGGGGACATTGTTGCTGCGATGCTCGATGACGAAGCAACGGTCAAGGTCTTCAAGCAACGCGATGGCCACACCTGGCTGCTGCCCCAAAACAGCGCCTACGAGCCGATCGTCGGCGACCACGCGACCGTCATGGGGAAAGTAGTGACGGTACTTCGCAGCATTTCCTAGTGTTGGAGGAGGTCAGCCGATACGCCGGGTTCTGTCCCGGGGCGAACCCCGGGGGCAATCATCTTTCTCGGGGAGCTGTTACCAGATCCCTCTAGCGGCCTACCCGACACTCAGGCGAGCAACCTGATGGGTGTCTGTTTGACCTTGCTCCGGATGAGGTTTACCGAGCAGATTTGGTCACCCAAACCTCTGGTGGTCTCTTACACCACCGTTTCACCCTTACCCGGAAAACCGGGCGGTCTATTTTCTGTGGCACTATCTCGCGGATTACTCCGGGTGGGTGTTACCCACCATCCTGCTCTAGGGAGCCCGGACGTTCCTCGGCACTGCTGACGCAGCGACGCGATTGCCTGGCCGACCCCTCCAACACCTCCAGGGTAGGGCAGGAGCGAGAAACTAGCTAGCGCTCGCAGAAAGATTCGCGGCGATCGAGTGCTGCGTTTCCCGCGGCATCCGCCCGAGCATTCTTTTCGCGAGGCACCCACTCAAACGAAACAGGGCTCCCGCCAATCAACTCCCGCGCTTCACGGGCGAGAGCCTGCATATCCGGGTGTTTGATTTTCCACCGCCCGGACATCTGCTCCACCACGAGTTTGGAATCCATCAGCACTCTCAACGACGCTCCGGGAGCAATATCCCAGGCTGCCCGGATTCCGGCGATCATCCCGCGGTACTCGGCCACGTTATTCGACGCGGTGCCGCACAGCTCCCCCACGGTGGCGATCGTCTGCCCTGTGTCAGGGTCCAGCACAACAGCTCCCCCGGCGGCGTCACCGGGGTTTCCCCGGGAGGCGCCATCTGCTTCGACGATGAGGTTCGCGTACGTCACAGGCCCGACTCCGCCGTCCGCACCAGGATGGCGTTGCTATCGGGACACAACACCACGGTGTCTTCCGGAGTTTCCCGAATTTTCTGAATGTCGGACTCCGTCAGCGCGACCCCACTGGCACTGGAAATTCCTGCGCGAAGATGGGAGGCACCGATTCCGTAACGCTCGCGTTGGCGCTCATAGAGCTCCACCAGATCTGCGGGCACAGAGGCTACTAGCACTTCACGCTCTTTCGTGAGCTGCGACGTTGCCGCGGTGATCTCTTCGCTCTGAGCTTTTTCCTGAGCCCGCGCCTCGCTCAGCGCGCCTTCGGCGCTCGCGAGTTGCTCCTCGAGGGAAGCCAAGGCCGCACTCGCTTCCTCCAGTCGTTCCATGATGGCTAGTTCGATATCTTCCAAATCTGATTTGCGTGCGGCAAGGCTTTCGAGCTCATGCTCTAGGCCCTGCGCATCTTTGGCAGAAGATGTCTGTGAGAGCCTCTCCGAATCTTTCGCGATGCGAGCATCAACCAGGGACACGTCGGACTCGGCGCGGGAAAGCTCCGATTGCACCCCGTCGCGCTCGACCATCGCATCATGACGTCTCGCCCGGATATCTTCCAGCGCTTTCTCCAAGGTCTGGATACTGAGCGCCTGAGCTAGCCCCCGAATCGTCGCATGATTACGCGCAATGGCGAGGTCTTTCTCCGCCACACTCAGCAGCGTTTTCTGGCTTTCAGCGGGTGCGGTCAGTGCCATCTATTCATCCCCTACGCGTTGCACTTGGAAGGTCCAGGGATCCGTGTTGAGATCACTCACCGAGACCGGAATGTCGACGCGAGCCTCGAGCTCTGCCGCAGCTTGTGCCAGCCACAGCCATTCCGCGGAAAAATGGGAAATGGTGATCAGTGCTGGGCCCCCCAAAAGTTGGGCTTGTTCCCTGGCTTCCGACGCGACGTGGTGACGAAGGTCACTGGTGATGTACACGTCGCTGCCAATGACAGCGGGGTGGGCAATCAGTGAATCCCCCGCTCCCGCACACAGCGACACCGTGGTGATCATCGCCTCGGGGTCTCCGGCGACGACGGGGCCGATAGCAGTGTGGGGAAGAATTTCGCCCAGCGCGACAGCTACTTCGTACAGGCTTCGCGGTTGCGCGAGGGTGCCGACGCGGCCCAACCCGTGGCCGGGCTGTGAGCCCTCCGTGATGGGCTTGTGCTGCTGAAGCTCCAGCAGATCGGCCAGACGAGCGGAAGTGCCCGTGGGGACAGCATCCGCGTTGGTGTGAGCAGTGACTAATGCACATCCGGCCCGGATCAGTGTGGCAATGATGTGTCCCTTGTAGGTGGACTCAGCAACCGTGGTCACACCTCTCAACAGCAACGGGTGGTGAGCGACGATGAGATCAGCACCGTGCTCGAGTGCCTCTTCGACACTCTCGGGAGTCACATCGACCATCAGGTGTATCGATGTCACCGGGGACTCAGGATCCCCCACCACAAGACCTGGCGCATCCCAGTCTTCTGCGCCAGCCTCTGGCCACAAGGCTTCGAGCACCTCGAGCACCCCGGACAACGACACACCACCAGCACTAGCTTCCGACACGGGGGTTACCTTTCCGAGCCAGAGAAAAGACAAACGAAATCAGGCCGAACAAGGCACCCATCGCGAGCGCAAGGAGAACTCCCATCGACCCCTCGGCCAGGACGCCAAGACCCTCCACCGTCACGAAATCCACGAGGTAACCCTGCCAGGACAACCACGAAACGGAAGAGCTGGTCACCCCAAAACCTAATGCGACGGCAACACCCAGCCCCAACAGATTTCCCGCCCGCACTCGAAGAGGGCGATCCCCCGAAGGCCGACCGGGCAACATGGCGTTCATGGCTGTTATTCCCGCCCAGGCCCCGAAGCACACGCCGAGCGTGGTGACCAGATCCGGCATTGCGTCACTCACCACGTCTGACCATACGAGTCCAGCGAACACTGCGGCGACAAAAAGGACTGCCACCGCGATCGCGAGGACCACGCGAGGGGCCGGTACCGACATATCCTGCAGCGACGAGGTGACAGCGCTCAACCCCACGACCAGTAGACCCACGAACGGGATGACCAAGACCAGCAAGGCGGGCACCGGGAACCACGTGCCGAGGCCAATCGCGAGGGTGCGAACGGGGTCAGCAAGCACGTTCGCGGCAAACTCTGGGGTGCTGGAGGCCAGAACGATAACAAACCCCAGTAGTGCTGCCAGAGGCACCATGGATGCAATCCCGGCCCAAAGCCCCTGAGCGCGAACCTTTCGGAAAGCAACGAGTCCTGCCATGTTGGAAGCGAGGGGGGCCAGCAGCCCTACACCGGCTGCCACAAGGATCGCCGCGGCGCTCAGCACTGCCACTGCATCGTCTGGTGTATCCCACGAGGGCACGGTGGGAATCTCCGGGACCGTGCGCCACATGAGAGCTGCTGATCCGAGCAGGCCCAACACCGCACTCCCCCACACCGTGACACGGACAACGGGAGCACTGAAGAACAAGTGCACGATGGCGCTGGCGCCGAGCAGAGCGGCCGCAAGAATCTGGGCTTGCTCAGCGGAGCCTGGCCACAAACCCGAGAGAGCGGCAATCTCGGCAGCCACGGAAGAGGACCACCCCACGACCAGCGCCAGGACGGCCAACCGGAGCCCCATAAGCGCTACCCCGGGCATCAAGCTACCCACACTGCCGAAGGTGTCACGAAGAGGAGTTCGCGACCGAGTCAGACCGGCAATCACCAGACCGACCACGAGGGCCGCAACGGCTAGAGCCGCCAAGGCCTCGGAGTAGTCGGTACCCCTCGCGACAAACCACAGGCCCGGCGTGAGCGCCAGAAGGGGTATCAGCGCGATCTGCCAGGTAGAGATCAAGGACCACCGGGTCGGCGACAAGGGTCGGGGGGCTCGGGCTTTCGTCGCGGGCGCCACCGCCAGCGGATCAGCCACCGGGTCCGTCGAGTTATCCGGCAGTTGCGGGGAGTCTTCCGGTTCATGAATCGAGGACAAGTCGTCGCCCGCGAGTTGACTCAACGCATCACTACCAGTGCTGTCCTCAATGGCGGTCGACGGTTCCCCGTCGTTCAGGTCGTCGGCGTCTGGCATCTCCGACAGAGTGTCTTCGGCTGGCTCAAGACGGAACTCGGTGCGCTCGGCGCCGTCAAAAATGGCTCGCTCGTGAGCAATGATCGCTTCGGCAAACCCGGGGTGGCTTTCTTTCACGGCATCCGCCCACGCTCGGAAAGATTCTTCCTCAGCTCGCTGGAGGGCAATCTGGGCCTCCAGGCGCTCCATCATCGACTCCGTGTCCGTTGCCTCCGCAACCGCGATATTCACCGGGACAGACTGCTTGAGCGGCGCTGGTGGATAGGCGAGGGGATCGTCAGATACCGGCTGCTTGGGCTCAACCTGCGATGGGGTCGGTTCGGGACTCGTGGAACCTAGGGTCTCCGCGACAACATCGTCCTCCGAAGAAGTGTCGTCCGCGGGCGGCACAAAAGTGGAACGCCTGGGGGACGAACCCTCCCCACCGTTTGTTTCCTCGCCGACCATGTCTCCAGCGTACGGGCAATTGAGGGTGTCCCGCTGGCATCCGCACCCTTCGATACAGTGTGGGCAGGACTCAGGCAAGGAAGTGTTATGACACCGGAACAAACCCACGTGTGGCTCCAGCACCGCTCAACCATCGTTGTGTCGCAAATAGCGCCCACGGCCCTACTCATCACCACGGTGGCCCTGCTCCAGTTTGGTCTCGCCGATACCGCTCTCGCGGTGCGGGTGGCCACCGCCGGAATTCTTCTTGCCTCGGGCATTTTGGGAGCGCTTGTGCAGTTCCAATCGGCAACGGAAGCTCAGGCTCTGGCCGCCTCCAGCGGAAACAACTCGCGGGACTGGATGTGGGTGGTGAAGTACATCACCCCGGCGGTGTTTGTCGTGATTTATTTCGCGCTGATGGTGGCGCTTTTTCTTTAGCAGCAGGGTGGGCCCGGAGGGACTCGAACCCCCGGCATCCACGGTGTAAACGTGGCGCTCTAACCAACTGAGCTACAGGCCCAAGCTTCAATGCTAGACCACAGCGACGCTCTGGCCGCCCCCAATCGTGCCGGCGTCTGGGTCTAGACTAAACGGGATTTCGCGGAGCAATCCTTCGGGAAACACGACTTCTGGATCTACCACACACAGGAAGAGGTCAGGATGCCTGTCAACGACCAAGACCCCTATTCGTCTCACCGGATGGACTCTGACCCCGTAGAGACCGCAGAGTGGCAACAGTCTCTCGATGCCGTCGTTGCTGGTGCCGGTCACCAGCGTGGTCGCGAAATCATGCTGAGCCTGCTGAAGCGGTCCAAAGAGCTTCACCTCGGTGTCCCGATGGTTCCCACCACGGATTACCTCAACACCATCGCGCCGGAATCAGAACCGGAATTCCCGGGTGATGAGGAAATCGAGCGCCGCTACCGCGCCTGGATCCGCTGGAACGCAGCGATTACCGTGCACCGAGCACAACGACCCGGTATTGCTGTGGGCGGCCACATTTCGACGTATGCGTCCTCGGCCGCGCTCTACGAAGTGGGACATAACCACTTTTTCCGCGGCGCAGACCACCCTGGAGGTGGCGATCAGATTTTCTATCAGGGACACGCCTCACCCGGTATGTACGCAAGGGCCTACCTCGAGGGTCGACTAAGCGAAGACCAGCTCGATGGGTTCCGTCAGGAGAAGTCCCACCCCACGGGTGGTCTTTCCTCGTACCCTCACCCGCGCTTGATGCCGGAGTTCTGGCAGTTCCCCACCGTGTCCATGGGCTTGGGTCCCATCAACGCGATTTATCAGGCACAGGCCAACCGCTACCTCCACCACCGCGGCATCAAAGACACCTCCCAGCAACACGTGTGGGCGTTCCTCGGCGATGGCGAAATGGACGAGGTCGAAAGCCGCGGAGCCCTGCAACTGGCGGCCAACGATGACCTCGACAATTTGACGTTTGTCGTTAACTGCAACCTGCAGCGACTCGATGGACCCGTCCGAGGAAACGGCAAGATCATTCAGGAGCTCGAGAGCTTCTTCCGCGGGGCAGGCTGGAACGTGATCAAGGTCGTGTGGGGTCGGGAATGGGATGCCCTGCTCTCCCAAGACCACGAGGGCGCTCTGCGGGATCTCATGAACACCACCCCGGACGGTGATTTCCAAACTTACAAAGCCGAAAGTGGCGCCTATATTCGCGAGAACTTCTTCGGGCGCGACCCCCGTACCGCAGCCATGGTGGCCGGTATGAGCGATGACGACATCTGGCTCCTCAAGCGCGGTGGGCACGACTACCGCAAGGTGTACGCCGCTTTCAAGGCCGCAACAGAGCACAAAGGTCAGCCCACCGTCATTCTGGCGAAAACGGTGAAGGGCTACGGTTTGGGCCCAAGCTTCGAGGGTCGCAACGCCACCCACCAGATGAAAAAGCTCACGCTGGAGAACTTGAAGACCTTCCGGGACGACATGCGGATTCCCATTTCCGATGCAGCACTCGACGCTGATGTCTACCAACCGCCATATTTCCACCCCGGCGACAACGATGAAGCGCTGGAGTACATGCACGAGCGCCGGCGCGAATTGGGCGGCTACCTGCCCGAGCGGCGCTCGCGGTACACCGCGGTCTCCCTGCCGGGATCAGACACGTACGCGTCGGTCAAGAAGGGCTCAGGCAAACAAGAAATTGCCACCACGATGGCGTTTGCCCGGTTGCTGAAAGACCTGTTGAAGAACCCTGACTTTGCCCACCGATTAGTGCCGATCATTCCTGATGAAGCCCGCACCTTCGGAATGGACGCCTACTTCCCCACGTCCAAGATTTACAACCCGCACGGGCAGAACTACACCTCCGTAGACCGCGAACTGCTTCTGGCCTACAAGGAAAGCCCCGAGGGCCAGATTCTTCACACGGGAATCAACGAAGCCGGTGCGTTTGCTGCATTCACCGCAATCGGAACCAGTTACGCCACCCATGGCGAACCCATGGTGCCCATTTACGTCTTCTATTCGATGTTTGGTTTCCAGCGCACCGGTGACGCCATGTGGGCTGCCGGCGATCAAATGGCCCGAGGCTTCATCATGGGCGCTACCGCCGGTCGCACGACCCTGACCGGTGAGGGGCTCCAGCACGCCGATGGGCACTCGCCTCTGCTCGCCTCCACCAACGCCGCCGTCATTACCTATGACCCGGCCTACTCCTACGAACTTGCTCACATCGTCGCTGCCGGTATGGAGCGCATGTATGGCGGGTCGCACCCAGACCCCAACGTGATGTACTACCTCACCATTTACAACGAGCCGATTGTTCAACCCGAAGAACCTTCGGATGTTGATGTTGACGGCATCCTGAAGGGCATGCACCGCATCAGTGCTGGCTCGGGAACAGGCCCGAAAGCAACCATTCTTGCTTCCGGCGTGGGTGTTCCCTGGGCCCTGGAAGCTCAAGCCCTGCTCGCCGAAGACTGGGGTGTCAGTGCAGAAGTGTGGTCGGTGACCTCGTGGAACGAATTGCGACGTGACGGCGTGGCAGCAGAGCGTCACAATTTCTTGCACCCGGACCAAACCCCCGCAATCCCCTATGTGACCTCTCGGCTTGCCGAAAGCGAGGGTCCCGTGGTGGCGGTCAGTGATTTTATGCACACTGTCCAAGATCAGATCCGTGAGTTTGTGCCGCGCCCCTACCTGACGCTCGGAGCAGATGGTTTCGGATTTAGCGACACCCGTCCTGCCGCGCGACGCTATTTTGCGATTGATGGGCCGTCAGTCACCGCCCGTGTTTTGCAGCAACTCGCTAAAGACGGCGCCGTCGCCAGCGACGCGCTTGCTCAGGCAATCCAGAAATACCAGCTCCATGACGTCACCGCAGGAACGAGCGGTTCCGCCGGCGGTGAAGCGTAAGCGATCGGTGAGCTTCGCGGAGTAGCCATGGCAATGACCAAAAAGCAAACGCTTGCATGGCTGCGCAACATCTCGGGGGAGATGGCCACCACCACCCTGGCGACGCTAGAAGCCGAATTGCCCTGGTACCGGGCGATGCCACCCAGCAGACGCTCGGCGGTCGGAATGGTCGCCCAAACGGGGATTACCTCGTTCATCGCCTGGCATGAGAACCCCCAATCCACCCCGTGGATTGCCTCCGACGTTTTTGGGGTGGCACCCCGGGAGCTTCTTCGCTCCGTCAGCCTGCAACAGACTTTGCAGCTGATCAAAGTCACCGTGGAGGTCGTCGAAAAAGAGCTCTTGAAAGGGCCCCCCGAGCTGCGGGAATCGATCCTGCACTACTCGCGAGAAATCGCGTTCGCTGCCGCAGACGTCTACGCCCGAGCAGCAGAATCCCGAGGACTGTGGGACGCGCGCTTAGAGGCGCTGGCGGTGGACTCAATCTTGAGTGGGGAATATGACCAGGAATTGCCGTCCCGCATCGCCGCACTGGGGTGGCTCGGGCACGGTGAAGTTGCGGTTGTTGTGGGTACAAGCCCTCGCATGGTTGATGTCGACATTATTCGCCGAACCGCCCGCCACCGCGATGCGGATGTGTTGGTCGGTGTGCAGGGAAACCGGCTGGTTGTTGTTATTGGCCGGCGCGTGGACGAGGACCACGCACCCGAAAACCCAGCGCCGTTCCTCGACATCGTGACCAATATGCAGGAGAGCTTTGGTGCGGGCGCACTCGTCGTTGGGCCCGGGGTGGTTTCTGTGGTGGATGCCGCAAAAAGCGCCAAAGCCGCGCTCGCGGGGTTCTCCGTTGCTAAGTCTCGCCGAGAGCTCCCCCGCCCCCTCTCCGCGGGCGATGTGCTGCCGGAGCGGGCGCTTGCGGGAGACCCGCTCGCGCGTCGAGCACTCGTGACCGAGATTTATGAACCCCTGCGAGACCACCAGTTGGATCTGTTGGGCACACTGTGGACGTACCTCGAGACCGGTCATTCGCTGGAGTCGACAGCGCGCGAGCTTTATGTTCACCCCAACACCGTGCGCTACCGTCTCAAAAAGGTCTCCCAGGTGGTGGCGTGGGACCCGAGTAACCCTCGAGATGCGCTGACTCTGCACTTGGCCATCATCCTCGGCAGCATGAGCGAGCCGAATTCCTCCGGCCTTGGCTCGTAGTTCTGTTGGTTTGCCACAAAAAGGTGCCTGACAAACACACCGGTTCCTACTACGACCTCGCGAGAACATTCAGGGGACACTGAAACCTATGTTTGTTATCGCTGCTCCCGGTCAAGGCTCACAAAAACCCGGCTTCCTTCAGCCCTGGCTCGCTGACAGCGCCAACGCAGACACGCTGCGTAGCTGGTCAGACTCGCTGGGGATCGATTTGGTGGCCCATGGCACGACCAGCGACGAAAGCACCATCAAAGACACGGCAGTAGCACAGCCGCTGATTGTTGCCGCCGGAATCTTGACCGGGCGGGCCCTTCTCGCCCGCTTACCCGGTGGCACACCCCTTGCTTTCGCTGGCCATTCGGTCGGAGAGTTCACAGCGGCAGCACTCTCGGGTGTTCTCAGCGACCAGGAGGCGCTGGAGTTAGTGGCGCTGCGGGGACGGGCAATGGCAGAAGCGTCGCACCTCGTGGACACCGGCATGGCAGCGCTTTTAGGGGGTGACCCAGAAACGCTCGAAGCCAACGTGAGCTCCCGAGGGCTTCATCCCGCCAACTACAACGGTCGTGGGCAACTGGTCGTGGCGGGAACCCAGCAGCTACTGGCCGACCTGGCCGAATCGCCGATTCCTGGAACCCGAGTGATTCCCCTCGCCGTAGCGGGGGCCTTTCACACCAGCTTTATGGACAGCGCACAGGGCCTACTCTCCGACGCTGCCTCAAACCTGTCGCCCACTGACCCCGAGTTTCCGCTCTATACGAATAGGGATGGGTCGCTCTTGAGTGCCGGCCAGGATGCTCTGCAATCGCTGGTGGACCAGGTGACCCGACCCGTTCGGTGGGATTCCTGCATGGAGTCCTTTGCCTCAGATGGCATCCGGGGCATGATGGAGCTAGCCCCGGCGGGAGCACTCGTCGGTTTAGCCAAACGTGGCCTGAAAGGGGTGCCCAGCGTGGCATTGAACACACCGGATGACCTGGAAAAAGCTCTCGAAATGGCGGTTTCAGCATGAGCCCCCTCGTTCAGTCCCAGGGCGCTGCCTTCACCAAGATTTATGCACTCGGTGCTGCCCGCGGAGATACCTCGGTGAGCAACGACGATATTGCCGGACCCATCGACTCATCGGATGAGTGGATTCGCCAACGCACGGGAGTTATCGAACGCAAACGCTCGAGTGCGGGTGAGGGTGTCCTCGACCTGGCTTCTCGCGCGGCCGAAGAAGCAATTGCTGGTGCCGGCATTGAGCCAAGCGACATTGGGGCTGTGATCGTGGCGACCATCAGCAACAGCGTGCAAACCCCGTCGTTAGCTGCTCTTCTCGCGGACACCATCGGCGCCACTCCCGCCGCCGCCTACGACATTTCCGCGGCGTGCGCCGGCTACACGTACGGCATCGCCCAGGCCGACGCGCTGATCCGCTCAGGCGCGGCCACCTATGTTTTGGTCGTGGGAGCAGAAAAGCTCAGCGACATCGTTGAGCCCACCGACCGAAGCATTTCCTTCCTCCTCGGAGATGGCGCAGGAGCGGCCGTTGTGGGACCTAGCGACACCATCGGCATCGGCCCCACCCTGTGGGGTTCCGATGGTTCCAAGTGGGACGCCGTGGGGATGAACAAGACCCTCAAAGAAGCTTTCGCCGATCGCGAGGGCGGCTTCCCCACCCTGCGCCAAGACGGGCAAGCGGTTTTCCGCTGGGCAGTCTGGGAAATGGCGAAAGTCGCCAAGAATGCCCTCGAAGAGTCCGGTGTCTCCCCGGAGGAGCTGACAGCGTTTGTTCCGCACCAGGCAAATATGCGCATCATTGACGAATTTGCCAAACAGTTGGGGTTGCCCGACTCCGTGCTGATCGCCCGCGACATTGAAACCACCGGCAACACGTCTGCCGCTTCCATCCCCTTGGCCATGCATCGCCTGCTCAAAGAACACCCCGAAGCCTCCGGAGGCCTCGCTCTCCAGATCGGATTTGGCGCAGGTTTGGTCTTCGGCGCGCAGGTAGTGACACTGCCCTAAGTCCCCCAGCTGGCTCTAAGATTGGAGCCGGTCACCGATAGAAACACAGAAAAGAGAGAAATATGGCTCACACCACCGAAGAAGTTTTGGCCGGACTGGCAGAACTCGTCACCGACGAAACCGGCATCGAAGCCGACCAGGTAACCCTGGAAAAGTCTTTCACCGATGACCTCGACATCGACTCCATCTCGATGATGACCATCGTCGTGAACGCGGAAGAAAAGTTTGACGTCAAGATTCCCGATGACGAAGTGAAGAACCTCACCACAGTGGGCGAAGCTGTGGAATTCATCACCAAAGCACAGGCGTAGGAAGAACTCCCGCCCATGAGCACGATTGTTGTCACCGGTATCGGCACGACCAACCCTCTGGGAGGAAACGTTGCCGATACCTGGAAGGCACTGCTCGCGGGCGAATCGGGGATTTCCACCCTTGAGCACGAGTGGGTGGCCGCCAACGAGCTCCCCGTGACTTTTGCCGGCCAGGCCAAAGTCTCCGCAGCGGAGGTGCTGGAGCGCCAAGAGGTCAAACGCCTTGACCCCTCCGCGCAGTTTGCACTGGTGTCAGCTCGGGAAGCCTGGGCGGATGCTGGAGCACCCGATGTTGCCCCAGAGAGAATTCTCGTGGATTACGCCACGGGCATCGGAGGGTTGTGGACCCTGCTCGATGGGTGGGACACACTGCGGGAAAAAGGCCCGCGCCGCGTATTGCCGATGACTATTCCCATGCTGATGCCCAATGCTGCGGCTGCCGCTGTCAGCATGGGGCTTGGCGCCAAAGGGGGCGCCCGGACCGTCGTATCGGCGTGCGCCTCGGGAACCGAGTCCATCGCTAACGCGTATGAGCACCTGCAACTGGGGCTTGCGGACATCGTCGTGGCCGGTGGCACGGAGGCTGTCATTCACCCGCTGCCTATTGCCGCTTTTGCGGCCATGCAGGCACTGTCCAAACGAAATGATGACCCCGCTAAGGCCTCCCGCCCCTACGACACCCATCGTGACGGTTTTGTCTTAGGCGAAGGCGCGGCAACCCTCATTCTTGAAACCAAAGAGCACGCCCTTGCGCGCGGGGCGAAGATTTATGCGGAACTGGCCGGGGGCGGCATCACCAGCGATTCGTACCACATCACAGCTCCCGACCCGGAAGGTGTGGGAGCGTCCCGTGCCGTGCAGGCCGCGCTCAAGCAGGCAGGCGCACAGCCGGATGACGTTACTCACATCAACGCGCACGCTACCTCTACCCCGGTAGGCGACGTCGCCGAATATGCTGCACTCCACTCAGTCTTCGGCGATCGGGTGAAAGACATTCCGGTCTCTGCCACCAAGGCTTCTACCGGGCACCTTCTCGGAGGAACAGGCGCTCTGGAAGCTCTGTTCGCTGTTCTGGCAGTGCATGAGCGCACAGCACCCCCCACAATCAACCTGGATAACCAGGATGAAGCGATTCCGCTCGACGTGGTAACGAGCCCGCGCAAGCTTGGCACGGATCCGCAACTGGCGATCAGCAACTCTTTCGGTTTTGGCGGGCACAACGCCGTTGTGGCATTCCGGAGCGTCGACTAACCCACCTGGTGAAACCAGACCACGCCGGTGTCCTCTCCGGCGTAGCGGAAGGGTTCTAGTTCGTCATCCCATGCAGCACCCCACGCCAGTCTCAGCTCTTTCCCGAGGCGATGGGCGTCACCTTTGCCCTCCTCTAGAGCGGCTTTGAGACGATCTTCGGTGACCATGGTGTTTCCCGCCGTATCCATGGCGGCAGAAAACACCCCTAAATCAGGCGTGTGCATGAAGCGTGCCCCATCGGATCCGGGGGACGCTTCCTCAGTGACTTCAAAACGCACGTGCTCCCAGCCGCGCAAAGCCGCTGCCAGCACACGCCCTGCCCCTGGGGGCCCCGCCCAGGAAAACTCGGCGCGAAACGTGCCCTGCAGAACGGGTTGTTCCTGCCAGTCCAGCACGACGTGGTGACCCACAGTAGCCCCGACGGTTCGGTCAATGTGCCGGCACAGGGAAGACGGAGCAGAGTGCACAAAAAGCACGCCGCGCGCGGTGGCTAAAGCCATACTCATCTCCGATTCCTGTGGTTCGACTTCCCCATCGACCTGGAATCAGATAATCCGACGCTGAGCGCCGTGCCGTCAGTATGCGCTAGTTGGCCTAAGAATTCAAGTGACGGTCAGCCGTGAAGCAGCGAACCATCAGCCTTCATGACGTTCTTTTCTCCAGCCTCAATGGCGAACGGGAAGCGATTCTGCGCTGGAGGCAGAGGGCAATTGAACGCGTAGGAAAAAGCACACGGTGGAAGGACGGCGAGGTTGAAATCGAGCGTGATTGTGCCATCGGGGTTGGGGGCAACAAACAGGAAACGTCCCACACTGTAGGTGGTCACATCGTTCGTGGCATCGGCAAAGACGAGCTGCAACGCTCTCCCCGCTTTGAATGCGGCCAGGGTGTACTCCTGACCATCGTGGTTGATGGTGATTTCCCCGGGGATCACCTCGTCCCTGGAGACGCCCTCGTCTTTGAGATGCTCAAAGCCCACACTCTTGCCTCCGGGTATTTCTCGCCAAGAGCCAGTAATGACCCACTCCGGCGCGTAGTCAAAGGCGTCGATGTGCCCGAAGGCTTGAATGCCCTCGGAATTGCTATCCCACACCCGAAGTGCGTATGAATCGCCCTGTGCGATGACATGTCCTACTTCGGTGTCACTAAAGACCACGTCAGACGGATCCTCGGTTCCCTTAGCCCGGACATCCACGGTTCCTTCTACGGGCTCGCCGTCCACGGTAATGCCGTCCTCGGCAGCGGCGGTTAGTTGCAGACCGGACAGGCCCTCACGCGGCGCCCAGAGCCCCGGAACACCCCAGACCGTCTGCTCTATGTCAATCCACTGGGTGTTGACCAGCGCAAGAGGGCCTTGCGGCTGGACCGCGGCTAGGTTTCGGCGCTCACGAAATATGGCGAGCTTTTCGCCAGGTGTTTCCATGTTTCTCTAGCTCGTCAGGGCTGGAATGATGGCTCCCGAAAACACTTGGTAAGCCAGCGCTGTCTTGGCAATCAAGCTCAGCGTGATGTACATCCGCTCTCCCCTGATGTAGTCAGCCCAGCCACCCACGCGGTGGTACTGAAGAGCCTGGTTCACCGCAAACGTGTTGAAGAACAGGAACAGCGAGATGATAATGCCGGTCACAAATGCTGGCGCTTCAACCGTCCCTGCGGACCCCGGTGCGAAGAAGTAGATGAGGATGACAATCCAGGGAACAATCCCGGTCATCGAACCGAAGACAAACGGGAGGAAGCCTCCGCTGCCGGGGCTTTCATACTTCTCCTGGAGCGCACCAAACATGATCATCGACGCATTCACCGCGAAGATTCCAAAGAGCGCTGCGATATCGGTGATTCCGGTGATCTGAGCTACCAGCCAGATCATGACCGACGAGCTCAGCGAGTACTCGGTCCACCGGAAATAGTTGCGGTTTTTCTTCAAACCGTTTCCATACCGGGTGAAGAACATGGGAGAGGAAATCAGGTAGTGGAAGAACGCAGACATCGCCAGGAACGCCACCACACCAATTCCCACGTTGATGTCAAAGAGTTCCACTCGCTCCGCGGGAACCGGGACTCCAGGAGGGCCACCTAGATAGTCGGCGGTCACCGGGAAGGTGACCTGGTTATCCAGAAGCGTCAGCACATAGCCGAGCCCGACCGCTTGAAGAAGGTGGAGGGAACCAGCAACGACGTTGTAGGTCCTCAGGCGAGTAATTTTCTCGTCGATGGTTCTTTGAGTTTTAGCCATGATGTCTCCCGACGCACTTAAGGTGATTTTCACTCTAGCTGGAAGCGCGGCAACGGTGGGGTTCATTCAACCCTGTCGGGGATCGTTCCGATGCGGGGCCCGACTGGGGCACACCAGCACCGATCATTGGCATGAGCTGGACGTTGTCTGGCAGTATGCCCAGAAACTGACCATCTGGTCAGGAAATCACAGTGGCGGGCTCTAGGGTTCTTTTGTGACTCACAAAGAAGACATTCTCAACATCGCGCGCGATAGGTTCGCGCATCAGGGAATTCCTGCCACCAGTGTCCAAGACATTGCCGATCACAGCGGGACGTCAAAGGCCAACGTTCTTTACCACTTCAGCACAAAAGAGCTTCTGCTCGACGCCGCCCTGGCCCCCGCACTCGATGCCCTCGAAGCCATCGTCGCCGGGGCACAGCAAACACTTCTCTCCCAGAGCGCAGACCGCCAAGTCTTCGTCGATGCGTTCGTCGATTTCCTCCTTACGCACCGGATGTCCGTCCAAATCGTGGTGTCACACCCCTACCTCGCCGACTCGGCACAATCTCTGCAGCAAGCGCAAGCTCTCATGCACCGACTCGCCTCGGTACTAGCGGACCACACGGCAGATGAAACTGAGCTCACGCGATTCGGCATTGCGGTCTCCGGAGCGACGTACGCTCTGGTTTCCGGGGGAATTCTCGGAATCGAACCCATGGATCCGGACAAACTCCGGTCTCTCCTGAGAGATTTCTTGCAGAGCACACTCCACCTGGATGCCTCGGCTCCGGCGGTGGTGAGCTAATGGCAACACTGCTTTATCGCCTCGGCAAAGCGAGCTTCTCGCGCGGGTGGCAAGTCCTTGGTGTGTGGATTGTCGCTCTGTTGGTGCTCGGCGGCGGCGGATTGGCGCTGAGCGGGCAAACGGACGAAGAATTCAGAATCCCCGGAAGTGAGTCTCAAGAGGCCTTCGACCGGCTGCAAGCCGTCTTCCCCTCGTTTGGCGGCGCGAGCGCACAGGCCGTTGTTGTGGTGCCCGAAGACTCGCAGGTCGATTCCGCCAGCAACACCCGGTTTATTGAGGACCTGGCCGACACTATTGAAGCCGAGAGCTTCATTGAAGAGGTCGCGTCCCCGTTCGATGAGTTCGCTGGCGATGTGATCAGCGATGACCGCCGATACGCCCTTCTGCAAATCCAGTTTGAGGTGGGTGAGCGGCAAGTTACCGACGACATGTTGGATGCGCTTATCGCCTATCGCGGTGCGGGCCAAGACTCCGGGATCACCATCGAATTTGGCGGGTCGCTTTTTCAAGATCAAGAGGTGCACCTCACCATCGCCGAAGTGTTTGGCGTCATTTTTGCCGGCCTGGTGTTGATTGTCACGTTCCGCTCCGTTCGGCCGGCATGGCAACCCATCACGAGCGCTCTGTTCGGGGTCGCCATCGCAATCGGCATCATCCTTTTCTCCACGCGGGTGCTGACCGTATCGAGTTCAGCGCCTCTGTTGGCTGTGATGCTCGGCCTAGCAGTGGGCATCGACTACTCACTCTTCATCCTGCAGCGGCACCGAACGCAGTTAGCGCGGGGGGTAGAGGTTCGCGAATCGGCGGCAACGGCTGTGGGAACCGCGGGTAACGCAGTCGTTTTTGCCGGTATCACCGTGGTGATTGCTCTGCTCGGGCTTTTCGTGGTGGGGATTCCGTTTCTCAGCATTATGGGCGCGGCAGCCGCCCTCGCTGTAGTGATTGCCATCGCCGCCGCCATCACCCTCCTGCCGGCACTCATGGGGCTCATGGGAGACAGACTCCGACCTGCCGCAGGGTCCAAAGCTGCTCGTCTCGCTGACCCGACGAACCCGAAACCCTCGGGTGGACGCAGATTTGTCCGGATGATCATGAAGCGACCGCTCATTGTGGCGGGGCTCTCTATCGCCGGCCTCGTGACGCTCGCCGCCCCCGCGCTCGAACTCGACCTGAACCTACCCAGCGGTGGCGCTGAGCCCGTCGATTCGACGCAGCGCAAAGCATATGACTTGATCACCGAAGGCTTCGGTCCGGGCTTCAATGGACCCCTGATTGTTGCCGTGGATCTCGCGGCCAGCGATGAACCAATTGAGGACCTAGAAACGCTTCGCGAGGAGTTTCAGAAAATCTCCGGAATTGAGAGCGTCTCCGAAGGGTTCCCCTCTCCGACGGTGGAGACCGGCATATTCCAGGTGATCCCCGAGTCAGCGCCCGATTCTCGAGAAACCAAAGCCCTGGTTGATCGAATGAGGAGCGAGTTCCCCGCCATTGAAGCCCAAACCGGCACTGCGCTTTCCGTCACGGGTGTCACGGCTATCGGTGTTGACGTCTCCCAACGCATTCAAGGTGCCCTGATCCCGTTTGGACTCGTTGTCGTGGGACTCTCGTTCGTTCTCTTGCTCCTGGTGTTCCGATCAATCTTGGTCCCGCTGAAAGCCGCAGTGGGCTTTCTGTTATCGGTGACGGCCGCATTTGGCATCGTTGTCGCGGTCTTCCAATGGGGCTGGTTTGCCTCGCTTCTCGGGGTTGACACCCCGGGGCCCATCCTGAGTTTTATGCCGATCATTTTGATGGCCGTGCTGTTTGGGCTGGCAATGGACTACCAGGTCTTCTTGGTCTCCGGCATGCGCGAGCACTATGTGCACACCGGTCAATGGCGTGAGTCCATCGAGGAGGGCTACGCGCAAGGTGCCAGAGTCGTGGGGGCCGCCGCACTCATCATGTTTTTTGTGTTCTTCTCTTTCGTGCCCGAGGGGATCCCGCTCATCAAACCGATTGCCCTGGGACTCACCGTCGGTATTGCGCTCGATGCTTTCGTTGTGCGGATGCTCCTTGTTCCCGCACTCATGACGATCTTCGGCGAAAAAGCGTGGGCCCTGCCGCGCTTCCTGGAACGTGTACTGCCTCACGCGGACGTCGAGGGGGAAAAACTTCGCGAACACTTGATGACTCTCGACTGGGCACAAGAACAGCAGGGAGCGATTGTGTCAGCCGAGAACCTGGTGATCGATATGGGAACAGAGCACACACCAGCGAGCAGCTGGACACTCGAAGCTGGAGCCCGACACGAACATCGGGGAACTGCGCTACACAGCGGGTTCTATGCCGCCACGCTTTCGGGAGTGCGCGCTCCCGTCGCCGGGTCGCTCCAGGTGGCGGGAATGCCGTTACCGAGCCAAGCCTCCAGGGTCCGGAGAGTCGTAACCCTTACCGACACTGCCCTCCCCCTTGGCTCGCTCACCATAGGCGAGTGGGTGACCCTGCACCACGCCGACCGGTTCCCGGTAACGACCAGCCGTGACGATGTGCTCGCAAAAATTCTCGAGGGCGCAAACACTTTGATGAGCGAAATGGCGAAGTCACCGTCGTCTCGGACAACAGCAGCAACGCCGATTTCATCGCTGACAGCTTTCCAGCACGTGATCCTCCAGGCAGCTCTCGCGGTGCTGCCTGGCTCCCCCGTCGCCATTATTGGCGCTGGTTCTCCGGTGGAGCCAGGGGACACCGCTGCGCTGTGGTGGCAGGCCATCAACCACTTTGCTCTGCCAAGCCAGGTGGTCATCCTCTGCACGCTTTCTGATAAGCCCGCACCTTCCGATCGGGCCACGACACGTCAGGAGGCGCTTCGATGAAAGCACGTACTCCGCAGCGTTCTCGGCTCTGGTGGGCGATTGTGGCACTAGCTATGCCCGTTGTCGTTGTCGGCAGCTTGTTGGGCCTGACCTCAAGTGCAGACACCGCTCTCGAACGGATTCCCGTAGCACTGGTCAACAATGACGAGCTCGTGGAAACCGCCAACGATGACGGCGAAGAGGAGATTATCCTCGCTTCGAAACCGCTGATCACCGAACTTGTCTCGGGCGATGACACGGAGGTGGAGTGGGTCATCACCAGCACGGAGGCGGCAAACACTCTGCTCGCGGCCGGCGAGGTCTACGCCATTTTTGAGATTCCCGCTGAGTTCTCCGCTGCGGTATCAACGCTCGGGGAAAGCAGCCCCGAACAGGCTCAGTTCACCGTGCGGACTGACCCCTCGCGGAGCTATCTCGCCGGCGTTTTGGGCGACCAAGTGGGCGACTCCATCGCGCGGGCTTTGAGCGTCGAATTCGCTGAAGCCGCCACCGAGGGGCTCTTCACCGTCATCGTAGACCTCGGGGATGCGTTTGAGGAGGCTGCTGACGCCGCCACGAAACTTGCCGAAGGAACGGAAGAATTCGCTGAAGGTATGTCCGAGCTCGCTGCGGAAATGCCCGATCTCGATGATGGAGCGAGCGATCTCGCCAGTGGGTACGCAACGTTCGACGACGGACTCGGGGATTATGCCGATGGAGTGACCGCTCTCAGCGACGGCCTGGATGCTCTTTCCGCGGGAACCAGTGGGCTGGGCGCCCTCTCCAGCGGTATCAGCGATTACACCGCCGGCGTCTCCACGCTGTCAGCCACTTTGAGCTCGCTCAATGCGTACATCTCAGGTCTAGATGCCTCGGTGGGCAAATCTACTCTTCAAGCAGTGGAGCAAAATCTTGCGTTGACCGCCGCGGGTGGGGCCACCCTCTCGACACAGACCAGCGAAGCTCTCTCTGGGCTCACGACCGGAATTATCGGCGTGGACAAGGGTGCGGATGCGCTCGATACGTCGGGGCAGGAACTGGCTGATGCCTCTAACGAATTCCGGGACGCAACCGCTGATTTCGCGGAGGGAATATCTGGGCTCGCAGATGGGGTGGGCGAATTGGATTCGGCCGCCACCGAGATTGCGGAAGGAACCGCAGAATTTGCTGATGGCCTCTCGGAAGGCGCCGAGGAGCTTTCGAATAACGACATTTCCGTCCCCAGCGAGAGCGCACTAGAGGCTCTGGTCTCTCCTGTGGTGTTTGACGCCCAGGACCGAAGTGACGCTGTGGGGGTGCAGCCCACCCTTGCCAGCGTGATCATTCCGTTGGGTCTGTGGCTCGTCATGCTCGTCACTATGGTCATGGCTCCCCCGCTCACAGCATTGTCGCTAACGGGAAACCGTGGTCCCCGGACGCTCGTGTGGCGTTCACTCACACCACTGCTGGGGCTGGGTCTCCTTCAGGGCCTCATCGCACTGGCTCTCATGCATACTTTGGGTGGCGCCGAGTGGGGCACCGTGGGAGCCACCTCGGTAGTTGTGGGAGCGGGAGTTTTTGCCTATCTCTCCCTCCACTTCCTGCTGTGGGTGTGGCGACCCACGTGGGTTCCCGCTGTCTCTATCGCTGCAGCTGTGATTCAGATCGCCAGCGTCGGTTCACTCGTGCCCACCGAAGTCTTCCCCGCCCCCTATCGGGTCCTCGAGGGCCTCACACCGCTGGCGTGGTTTACCGATGCGCTGCTTGCCGCAGTGGCTGATGGGGATGGAGCCCGGATTGCTGCCGGTGCACTCTCCCTGGTGGCGCTCTCGGGAATTGCCCTCATCGCATCGATCCTGGCGATGAAAAACCGACAAAACCGAGCGCTAAACGAGCAGTTGGGCTTGGGCGAGCGCGTGACCGCCCGGTAGCAAGCGATACCGCAGCCGTGCCTCATGGCACCGCGGGTCAGCTGAACGCCCGCGGCGACAGCCATCGCGTAACCCTGCCTAGAGTGGGGTCATGAGATTTCTCAAAGGTGCAGCACGAATCACTCTTGGTTTAGCGCTGGTGTATGCCGGATTCTCGCACTTGACGTTTGCGCGGCAGGAGTTTCAAGCCCAGGTGCCGACTTGGTTGCCCCTCGATGCCGACTTTGTCGTCCTCGCGTCTGGGGTAGTAGAAATCGCGCTGGGTCTTGCGCTGTTCACCCGAGGCCGTGTGGCTGCAGTAGCTGGTCTGACAACAGCCGCGTTCTTTATTGCGATCTTCCCTGGAAACATTAATCAGTATGTGGAAGGCATTGACGCTTTTGGCCTGGGCACCGACAACGCGCGACTTGTGCGCCTGTTTTTCCAACCGCTGCTCGTGATCTGGGCACTGTGGTCCAGCTCCTCAATCGCTTACCTGAAGGGCCTGCGGGATAACCCCACAAACGCAATGGGCTAGGAGGAGAACTCCTCTTTTGGCAGCGGCTTGGTCACTGGCGACAAAATCGCCGAAATCACCATAAGGGCAAGCGGAATCCCAAAAGCCACATAAATACCGGCCAACTCACCGACACTTCCCAGGGCCGGCCCGACAGTGATGCTGGAGATGTACACGACCGTAATGATCATGTTGATCCGGAAGGGCGCCTTTTCGGGGTCATCGCTCATCGCCGTCACCGCAAGTGGGAACCCGAGCGACATCCCCAGACCCCACAACACAAGGCCCACGAACGGCAAGGCGATGAAATCGACGAGCATGAAGACCAAAATTCCCGATGCGGTCACCAGGGTGGAGAGCAGAATCGTCGGATAGCGGCCAATGGCTTCGACCAAGAAGCCCCCACCCACTCGACCGATGGTAATCACAATCCAAAAGACTCCGAAGGCAATTGCTGCTGCAGACCCCGAGAAACCAGAACTGGTGAGCGCAATGGGCACCCATGTGCCAGCGGAGATTTCGGCCATGATGAACGAAAAGCCGATTACTCCGATGAGCAAGGTGCGCTTCTCTTTCCAGACCGCCAAAGACAGTTTTCGCTCTTCGCCCTTTGGGCGAGCAGCTGGCTTCTCACGATTGGGCAACTTCAGAGAGGAAGCAACAGCGATAAGGCCAACAATCGCGGCGACCAGAAGGTAGTTCGCGCTGAGGCTCCAGCCAGCGTCAATAGCGAGCGACGCGCCTCCCGCAGCGAGCAGCATGCCGATTCCAAAGGCGGCGTGAATGGCGGGGAAGAGACTCTTTTTTGATACCCGGTCAACGGCTGTTCCCTCAAAATTTCCCAAGAAGTCAGCGATCGCCATGGGCAACCCCATCCCGAAGATAGCAATGGCTGAAATGGCCAATACTCCCTGGTCCAGTGAAAAACCGAGTGTTCCGATGGACACCGCGCCCAAGGTGAAAATCCCGACCCCGACTTTTCTCGACCCAAAACGGTCCATCAATGCATTGGCAAAGAGAATTCCCGCCAGGCCGCCGAGGGGAAACAGCATGACCAAAAGACCCATTTGAGCCGTGTTCAAAGACAGTGACTGCTGGACCTCCGGAGCACGCGAGAGCCAAGTAGAAAACAAGAGAGCCCGCGCAAAGAACAAACCGGCAGCGGCAAGAAACCAGACAAAAATTTTGGGCTGGGCGAGTGGAGTCGACACGAGGCAGGAATCCTTATCTCTCGGTGATGAGGGAGGCTTACTGTGCACCGCTGGGCACCGATGGGCACCGCTCAAGCCTACGCGCACAGAGTCAAGATGGCCTCCCGGTCACTCCATGACTGCGCCTCCGCGGTCCGGTCCCGAGCAGACCCGCCGCAGCGCAATCACGTGTGTAGGGCCAAAAGTCGACACCCAGCCACTCCTAGCGGGCTGCTAACCCGATCCGCGTGGGCTCAACTTTTTGCGCCACGATGAAAAACTCCGAACGGAGCCACTGTGCGGTGGCCGCAACCACGGGTAGGGATAAATTTCTGCAAGCCGGGTGAATTTCTGAAAAGACGGCACCGGCGCATACGTAACCGCAACATCGTGGTGTGAGGCGTACTCGTAGGGATCCCCGAAAAGAACTACTACGTCGCGACGGTGTGCCAAATCTTGCAGCGTCTGAAGGTAGAAACCGAGCCGCCGCGCGCTGAGCTGAAGCTTTTCGAGCGCGGGAGCATTGAACACAAACACCGCTGGCAAAGCGGGGTGTGCCGCCAACGCGGGATCCTCGTCCCCGAGAGAGTCAATTGTGAGCAATACGCGGTCGGGGGTGCGTGAGCGAACCGGAGTCACAGGCCCTGTCGTTCGCCCCACATCAGGATCGCCATTCAGAAGAGGCTCGTTTGGTACCGGGGGTGGGGGCTCTGTGTCCGGAAACTCTTGAATCGGGCAGTTTGTGGCCAGCGGACACCGCTGACACAAACCGGGCGCTCTTTTCTCGACCTGCCACCGGGCAAAACCGTAAGGTTTCCCTGTCCCCGCCCCTACCGTCCACTGCCAACCGAGCAGGTTTGCTGCTCGGGATCCATCGATGAGTTCACGATGCATCCGCTCTTGGCCGTGGATCCAGCCCGCACCGTTGCGAACACTCCAGTGAGATGCCAGCCACATGCGGGTCTGATTCACCAACCAACCATCGCGCTCAAGCTCGGAGGTCACCTCCTCCACACAGAGCATGTCGCCGGCCCAACCGTCACCGGGGCCGTCCCATGGGGCCTCGAATCTCAGGTTTTCAAAAAGGCGGACTCCCACCCGGGCATAGAGGTGTCGCGCATACTCCTGCCACAGCAATTCATCCCGAAACTTCTGACGATCGCCTGGCGGAGCGTCCCCCACGCGTTTCCAGACGGAGTCCAGAGTCAGAATGTTGTGGCGAATGTACGGAGAAAGCACGGTCGCCCCGCGTGACGCGTCGGGAAAAACCTGCGACCGGCGGGAGGCGTACCCGGTGACATCAAGTGTTGCGAGCGCAGCGTCAGCTGCGCTCTGTCCTCCGGCAAGAGAGCTCAGCCCGAGTTCACCCGAATACAGCCCCGCAAAATCGCGCTCGATGATGGTGAGAGCATCAGGTGAGATATCCAGAGGCGCGGTTTGCATGATGCGGTTAGGTTAGCGCGGGGGCGAAACAACAGACGATGACGCGCAGAAAACCTGGTTCACAGTTGCCGCCACACAGAAGGGATGTCGCCGATGAGGGTGCCCCGCTATTGCCCATGGCGCCGCAGGTAGCCGCCTGCAAGCTTGCGCCCACAGCGCAACACGCGACGTGCACGCAAGAATCAGAGACTCACCAGATAGCCTGTGGATATCTAGGCGGTGTGAACGTCTCTCCAGGCTGGGAAGTCCGCTTACCTGAGACGAGCACCCATGTCGATAGTTATTGAAACAGGAAACGTCGTCACCTCCCGGGTCGACCCGGGTGCCCACCCCTACACCTCAGACTATTCAGGCTTGATTCAGCGCGTTAGAGACGCTGGCTTACTCAAGCGACGCCCCGGGTATTACGCGGTGCTGAGCTCGATCTTGGCAGTACTGCTAGCCATCACAGTGGCTGCCATGGCGCTGGTGGGGACCTCGTGGTGGGTGGTTGCACTTGCTCCATTACTGGCGATTGTCCTGACGCAGTTTGCTTTTCTTGCCCACGAATTGGCTCATAAAGCAGTATTTGCCAGTGGCACAGCCAACGACACGTGGGGTCGCATCATCGCCAACCTTGTGGTCGGAATCAGTTATTCCTGGTGGATGAACAAACATTCACGTCATCACGCCAATCCCAACACGGTCGGCAAAGATCCTGACATCGATAGCGCTGTCGTTGTTTTTCACGAAGAGAAGGCCCCCACCACCACAGGATTGCAACGCGCCATCGTGAAACGACAGGGCTGGTTGTTTTTCCCCTTGCTTACCCTGGAGGGTCTAAACCTCCACATTCAAGGCTTCAAGAGTGCTTTTTCGAGAGGAAAAGTAGACAGACGCGGCTCGGAAATTGCGATGCTGTTCGCTCGCCACATCACTCTTTCTGGGCTTGTTTTCTGGTTCATGCCCTGGGGAGTGGGCACCGTCTTTTTGGTCACGCAACTGGCCATCTTTGGCGTGTACATGGGCGGGTCCTTCGCCCCAAATCACAAGGGCATGCCGATTATCCCCGCCGGTGAAAAAGTTGATTTCCTTCGGCGCCAGGTCATGACATCACGCAACATCACCGGCGGGCCCGGCATGGATGTCGCAATGGGCGGGCTGAATTACCAGGTGGAGCACCACTTGTTCCCCAACATGCCTCGACCTGCACTCGCCAAAGCGGCACGAATGGTCAAACAGTACTGCCGGGAACATTCAATCGTCTATGTCGAAACCACCCTGATGAAGTCCTATGGAATCGTTGTGCGCTACCTCAATAGGGTCGGAATTGGCGCGAGGGACCCCTTTGACTGCCCGACTGCTCAGGTAGCAGGCCGCTGAAGTCCATCACACCGCCTCAACGCGAACGTCATCTAACGGACAACAACACCGGCGGCGGACTGCCAATTTTCAACTCTGTAGGGCGGACGGGACTTGAACCCGTGACCGACGGATTATGAGTTCGGTGCCTAGGTATTAGCTGGTGTTAGAGGGCAGTAGCTGCCGTTGCGGATGCCAGTAAACAGGCGAGGTTTGGCGTGGCTGGTGGTGGAGCGTGAGAGATGGTGATGTGCACTAAATGTGCACACGCTCCGACCCCGGGCACACGCCAGGACCGTGGTGTTCCCTCACTTCAGAGTTCAACCGGTTGGCTGAAGAATTGCGGTGAGCGTCAAGTCCTTGCTTGGCATCACCACCGAGGCCTCCACAACTGTTCCCTCAAACCAGTCCTCACCGCTTTCGACGGCCGGGTACTGAGCCAAAGACGTGTAGAAAGCGTCGAGGCTAACCCCGAAAACGTCCAAGAAGGGGGTCTCGGAGTCTGGCTTGGCGGGCGGATTCAGCGCGAGGGCGAAGGCTTGTTCTTCGGTAAGGCCCTGAGTGGTCTGGAGTTCTTTCGCCAAAGCGAGCACCATAAATGTGGTGGTGTTCATGTCTGACTCGCCTTGAGCAGCGCCGCCATCCCTGTCATAGAGTTCAAAATCTGCAGGGTTACTGAGGGCGGTCGCGATAACGGGCGACAAGTTGTTGTCGAAGCCGCTGGAACCATAGTGCTCAGCGGTGAACAGGTTCTCCACCACACCCGCACCGCCCTCCCACATCCAGACCGGCCAGCCACTGCCCTGAGGAGGCGAACCTGCCATCCAGGCTCCTCGTTGGTAAACATGCCAGTACTCGTGGGCAATAACGGAATACTGGAAGATGTTTCCGTCAGCCAAATCGACTGGACGCATCTCCAGGACCATCCACGTGTCACTTCCGTTCCCAGAGATGCTGGTACCTTCCATCCCGGGCCTCTCCTCAGGCCACGGGTTACTCACGGTATTACTCCAGGCATAAATGCTCATAGGTGACTTCGCCGAATTTTCCCCGGTCTCATTGTCCGTCAAGTCATGAAGGCACGGCGAAATGGGGGCAACTTCTTGAAGGTTGGCCAGGATCACAGCAAACTCCTCTCGCCACTTCGTGGGGAGGCTGTCATCAAGCTGGGGGGCAAATTCAAAGGCACCCTTGGGGTGAGCAACAGAAGGGTCGCACGGTTCCGCCTCGGACGCCGCCTGGTTTTCGTCCTCCAAAGAGGACTCTGCCTGAGTTTTTACCTCTGCAGGAGGGCCGACATCTGTCGCTTCTTGAGCGCTACAACCCGTAACGAAAACAACCACTGCCACAACGGCCAAACCAAACAGATTCCTCATGGGCACCAGAGCATTTCAGATGTGTTGTCAAAAGTCAACATTCGCAGAAGGGCCGCTAGAAAAGTGAGAGCCGAGGGCTGAAAGGGAAACCTAACGCATAAGCGTTGAACCGCAGACGGTGATCGCAACTGGACCCGGTAGGGCGGACGGGACTTGAACCCGTGACCGACGGATTATGAGTCCGCTGCTCTAACCAGCTGAGCTACCGCCCCGCGCGAAAACGCTGGTTTTCGCCGTGGCAAGGGTACCAGTCAGGAGCCGGAGGAGCCGGGGCCTGAACCCCTGCACTCACATCCCGAGACCCGGTAAGCCCTAAGAGACGAGATCGAACCGATCGGCATCCATGACGCTCACCCACGCGTCAACAAAGTCTTGGACAAACCTGTCGTGGTTATCATCTTGCGCGTACACCTCGGCGTACGAACGAAGGATCGAGTTGGAACCAAACACGAGGTCAACCCGCGTTGCACTCCAATGCACCTGACCCGTCGTTCGGTGTCGAATCGCGTATTCGTTTTCCCCACGGGGCTCCCACACAAACGACATGTCTGTGAGGTTGACGAAAAAGTCGTTGGTGAGTTCGCCCTCACGATTTGTGAACACCCCGTGCTTGGCTCCACCATGGTTGGCCCCCAGCACACGCATTCCCCCGATCAGCGCGGTCATCTGGGCGGCAGTCAAACCCATCAGCTGTGCCCTATCCAGCAGAAGCTCTTCGGCGCTCACCACGTAGTCGTCTTTCAACCAGTTGCGGAATCCATCGTGAAGAGGTTCCAAAGGCTCGAACGATTCTGCGTCAGTGAGGTCTTCGGTCGTGTCGCCGCGACCTGGGCTGAACGGCACAGAGACGGGCTGACCAGCGGCCTTGGCGGCCGATTCGATCGCGACTGCTCCTGCCAACACAATCGTGTCGGCAAGGCTCGCGCCAGCTTCCTTAGCGAGCGGCTCTAGTACCGACAGTACGCGCTGTAGGCGCTCTGGTTCATTCCCCGCCCAGTCCTTTTGCGGGGCGAGCCGCAGCCTCGCACCATTGGCTCCCCCGCGCAGGTCGGAGCCTCGGAACGTCCGAGCGCTATCCCAAGCAGTCGAGACCAGGTCAGGAACCGAGAGACCCGAGGCAGAAATCTTCGCTTTGAGAGCGTCCACGTCATAGCCGGTTGCGCCGGCAGGGACAGGGTCCTGCCAAATGAGGTCCTCCTCTGGCACATCAGGTCCGATGTAGCGGGCTTTGGGCCCCATGTCGCGGTGGGTGAGTTTGAACCATGCCCGGGCGAAAACATCCGCGAAATACTCGGGGTCGCGGTAGAACCGCTCCGAGATTTCCCGGTACGCGGGGTCTTTGATCATCGCCATATCGGCATCAGTCATGATGGGGTTCCATCGAATGTTCGGGTCCTCGACATCAACCGGCCGGTCTTCTTCCGCGATGTTAACCGGCTCCCACTGCCAGGCTCCCGCAGGTGATTTAGTGAGCTCCCAGTCATAGGTAAACAGCAAGTAGTAATAACCGTTGTCCCACTGGGTGGGGTGCGTCGTCCACGCCCCTTCAATACCGCTGGTCACGGTGTCGCGACCAATCCCCCGGGTGGTGGTGTTGTTCCACCCCAGCCCCTGCTCAGCAACATCGGCCGCTTCTGGCTCGGGGCCCAAGTTTTCGGCGCGGCCGTTCCCGTGCGTCTTGCCCACGGTGTGCCCACCGGCAGTGAGCGCCACGGTTTCCTCATCGTTCATCGCCATCCGCGCGAAGGTTTCCCGAATATGTGCCGCTGTTTTGAGCGGATCGGGAATACCGTTTACTCCCTCAGGGTTGACATAAATGAGGCCCATCTGCACGGCAGCCAACGGGTTGGCCATGGTCTCTGGCTTTTCCACATCCGCGTAACGCTCGTCACTGGGAGCAAGCCATTCTTTTTCACTGCCCCAATACGTGTCTTTCTCCGGGTGCCAGAGGTCTTCGCGGCCAAACCCGAAACCAAAGGTCTTCAGCCCCATGGATTCGTAGGCAATATTGCCGGCCAAGATCATCAGGTCAGCCCAGCTGACCTTGTTGCCATATTTCTTTTTGATGGGCCACAGCAGTCGTCGCGCCTTATCCAAGTTGGTGTTGTCTGGCCACGAGTTGAGCGGCGCAAAGCGGTGGGTACCACTCCCCCCACCGCCGCGGCCGTCTGCGGTGCGGTATGTCCCCGCAGAATGCCAGGCCATACGAATGAAGAGACCGCCGTAGTGACCCCAGTCCGCGGGCCACCAGTCTTGCGAATCGGTCATCAGGGCATGCAAATCTTGTTTTAGAGCTGAAACATCAAGCTTCTTGACTTCGTCCCGGTAGTTGAAGTCAGGGCCCAACGGGTTCGTTTTTGTGTCGTGTTGGTGAAGGATGTCGAGGTTGAGAGCCTTGGGCCACCAGTCCATTTCAGAAGAACCAACAGTCGTGTGTGCTCCGTGCGGAACAGGGCATTTTGCGGCGTCGCTCATGGGTTTCTCATCCTTTATCGAAGTAGGGCAGATCTCAGCCCAGCGTAACAACCGCGAGCTTTTCTATCTCGCCAGAACGTCCGGTCTGAACCCCGGCTACCAAATCGATTTGGCGACCCGGGGGCCACCCTCCGATAGATTTGATTCATTGCCGGCTGCTGGAGGAGATTGCTATGAATACACAAACGTTCGTTGAAAGACTGGCCCAGCCAGAACCACTAGTGCTCTCTGGCGGCTACCTTTTTGAGGTCGAGCGTCGGGGCTACCTCACCGCCGGTGAGTTTGTGCCGAAGGTAGCTCTCGAGCACCCCGAAGTTCTTCTGCAAGTGACCAAAGATTTTCTTCGGGCAGGCAGTGACATCGCGCTGGCCTTCACCTATAACGGGCACCGGGAAAAGATGCGCATTGTTGGGGAAGAACACCTCCTCGAACCACTCAACCGAGAAGCAATGCGCATTGCCCAGCAAGCAGCGGCCGAAGCACGCGAAGAACTCGGTCGCGACGTTTTCGTCGCGGGCAATATTTCGAATTCAAACATTTTTGACCCGGAGGATGAATCATCCAAAGACGCGGTGCGCGCCATGTATCGGGAGATGATCGGCTGGGCCAAAGAAGAGGGTGCTGATCTGATTCTCGCCGAGACCATGTACTTCTATGAAGAAGCCAAAATCGCACTCGAGGAAATCAACGCGGCCGGGCTTCCGAGCATCGTGAATGTGGCAGTTTTCGCCACCGGTGAGCTCCGCGACGGTGTTTCCCCCGCGCAGGCGGCGAAGCAGCTCGCTGCTGATGGCGCCACCGTCGTGGGAACCAACTGCTTCCAGGGGCCCAACACCATACGGCCTATCTTGAAGGACATTGTCGACGCCGTCGGGGATCACCCCGTGTGCGCAATGCCCTCTGCGTATCGGACGACCGAGGAGCACAACACCATCTTCAACCTGCCGGACGCAGGAAACACCGCACAACTGCCCGGAGACCGGACCTTCCCCGATGCGCTCGAAGCACAAAACTCGAATCGTTACGAGACCGCGGAGTTCGGTGAGTACGCGCACTCGCTAGGCACCAAGGTCATTGGTTTGTGCTGCGGAGCAGGGGTCATTCACCACCGTGCATTGAGTGAGCGGTTGGACAAACCCGCATACCTTTCGCGCTATTCCCCGGACATGAGTAAGCACTTTCTCTACGGCACGGACAGCTCGCTGTCGAAGACGACCGCGTCGTTCGGGAGCACGGCTTAGCCGTCACATTCGAGGCGGCAGCTCGGGTGAATCTCCCTGTGTGTGAAAAGTGAGCCTCCTCGACGACGGATTTGTCTTTTGCGGCGACGAATAATCGTCCGCTGTTCTTAGAGCAGGTTCGGAATCTTCTGCTCCTCCGCCACATTGGCACGGCGGAAGAAGAAGGTCACAAACGTGGACACAATCACGATGAACAGCGAGTACAGCGCGGGGATCAGCAGGATTTGATCAATCCCCGGGTTGCCCCGGAACGTCACCATGATGATGGCAATCGCGAGCGGGCCATTCTGGATCCCCGTTTCCAACGCCACCGTTCGAGCATTCATCGGGTGCAACCTGATGGCCTTGGCAAACAAGTACGCGATGGTGATGCCAAACAGCCCCAAGCCCACGGCAACCAGGTAGGTCTGCCAGTTGGTGCTGGTCAACAGCTCCCAGTTGCGAGGGACCCAGGTGGCCATCAGGAACACGATGAAGAACAGCCCAAAGAAACCGCCCATGAGCTCGAGGATCGCCCCGGTGTTGGCGCTAAAGCGACGGATGATCATTCCCAACACAACAGGGATCAGCAGGATAGTCAGCGTCAGGATGATGTTTCGGGTGGGGATTTCAACGTCAGAGCCGGGTGGGAATAGTGCGCGACCGTAAATCCAGATCACCAACGGCGTCATAATGATCGCCCACAGTGTGGAGTTCGCGGTCATGATGACGCTCAGAGCGAGGTTTCCCTTGGAGAAGTAAGTGAAGATATTGGACGTCGTTCCCGCCGGGACACTCCCCATGAGCAGGGCGCCCAGAGCAATAAGGGCGACATCGTCCACCGGGAAGAACTGGAAGAGGAGCAGCACCACCAGAAGGTAAGAAATCAGAGGCATAAATCCGAACTGGGTGACCCAGCCAATGATCAAGCCCCAGGGACGTTTGATGGCGAGACGGAAATCTCTCGGGGTGAGCCCCGCGCCCAGTCCAAACATGATGACAAACACCAGTCCGCCGAGTAGCGCTTCCTCAAAAGGGGTCACCACGGTGGGCTCGTTGACCGCCTCCGCGGCAAGAATCACGGACTCAATCATGCGCTACCCCCTGGGTTGGAACCTGACGCCGCAGGTTGTTGGTCTCTCAACTCACGCCGGAGAATTTTCCCGATGGGGCTCTTCGGTAGCTCCTCGACAAACGTCACATTGGAGGGAATCTTGTACGCAGCGAGGCTTTCCCTCGCGTGAGCGATGATGTCCTCGGCACTCGGCGCGCTCGAATCGACCACCACAAACGCGTTGACGCTTTCTCCGGACGTGGGGTGGGGCAATCCCACAACTCCCACCTCGATGACGCCAGGAAACGCGGCTATCTGTTCTTCCACTTCATTGGGGTAGACGTTGAAGCCACTGACGAGGATCATGTCTTTCTTGCGGTCGACGATGGTGAAGTACCCGTCAGAGTCGCGCTGGGCAATATCGCCCGTGTGCAACCAACCATCCTTCAAACTCGCGGCAGTCTCGTCCGGGCGCTGCCAATAGCCCTGCATAATCTGAGGTCCTTTGGCGACCAGCTCCCCGGCTTCGCCGTCGGCCACCTCTTTACCGTTCTCATCCACACATTTCACGTCGGTGGAGGGCACCGGAATCCCGATACTGCCGTCTTTACCGAGGCCTCCCAGCGGGTTGAAGGTCAACACCGGTGACGACTCGGTCAAACCGTAACCCTCAACGATGGGAGTACCCGTCACCTCCCGCCAGCGGGCTGCCACGGACTCGTGCAACGCCATCCCCCCTGCTGCGGAGGCCACCAAGTGCTTGGGCGGGCTGTCGGTAAACCACCGCTCATTGAGCAGCGCGTTGAAAAGGGTATTGACGCCTGTGGTCCACGTGATCTTGTAATTCTCGAAAACACGCTTCAGGTTGCTCGGTGGGCGCGGGGTAGGAACGAGGATGTTCCGAGCTCCCGAGTGGTAAAAACCCAGCAGATTCACGGTGAAAGCGAAGATGTGGTACATCGGCAGCGCCGTGGCCACAATTTCTTTACCCGGGCGAATGTAGACCCCATTCATGGAAATCATCTGCAGGGTGTTGGACACCAGGTTGCCGTGGGTTAACACCGCTCCCTTGGACACGCCCGTTGTTCCCCCGGTGTACTGCAGGGCTGCCATGGAATCAGCCGCGATGCCCTCGAGGTAGGCCTCAAGCCTCTCAGCCTTTTGCGATGCGCGGCCGGCCGCAAGAGCCTCCTGAAAGCCCGTGTGGGCAACCTCGATGGTGGGCAGGGACTTATTCCACCATTTCTGCACCATCCTGATTACCCGCGAGATCAGGGGTGGGAAGAATTCGGAAATCTTCACCGTGACAACGGTGGTGATATCGGTCTTGTCTAAGACTTCAGGCAGTCGGTCGGCGAACATATCGCTGACGACCAGTACTTTGGCTCCAGAATCCGAGAATTGATGAACCATCTCCGGGGCGGTGTAGAGCGGGTTGGTGTTGACCAGCACACAACCGGCCTTAAAAACCCCAAAGGCCACCACCGCGTAGCTCAAGCTGTTGGGCATCTGGACCGCCACCCGATCGCCCTGCTGCAGGCCTAGGGTCTCTCGAAGGTAGGCGGCAAAATTGTCTGAGAGAGAATCAACCCGGTCGTAGGTGAGCGAACCGTTCATGCCATTGGGCATGCACTGGGTGAAGGCAATGGTGCCGGAATACGTCGCGCTCGCAGAGCGGACAAGGTCCGGGATGTGGGCGAGAGAGGTAGGCGCTAGTTCCGGCGCCACATCAGTGGGGTAATGGGCCAACCATGGTCGAGAAGTCATCGTCGCTCTTTCGCCTGGGGCCGCTGGAGCTTTCTCAGCGACCGTGCTGATGCCTGTACTTTAGCCAGCTTTTCTGATTACTCCAAGCCCTGCGGTGGCAGCGGACGATTCGTTTTGTGACCACGGTGGTTTCGAACCGAGGCCACGGGGGCGCTAGCAGCACGTAGGTATCCGCCTTAGACTTTGAGTGATCCCCCGGAAGGTGAGTGCCACATGATGGACGTCTGGACATCGCTGGCGATTTCCGCTGCCACAACGCTGGGTGTTGCACTTGCTGTGCTTTTTGGTGTCTGGCTCTTTGTCAGGATTGCCGGAAAACGTCTGTCCTGGCTCGCTGAAGGCTATCGCGCCATTCGCCCGCGCTTGCGTTTCTTCGTGGTGACACTGGCGTTGAACATCAGTTTTCAGGTAGTCGAAGTCTCCCCGGAACAGTGGTGGGATATCACCCGGCAAATGTTTGTCATCCTTGTCATCCTGTCGCTCGGTTTCCTGGTGCAGGCCACCGTGAACTTTGCTTTCAGCCAGTTTGTCGACAAGTTTGAGTCGAGCGATCAGAGTGATGCGGAAACTAGGCGCATCATCACCCAGCTGCGAATTCTTCGCCGACTCGCCAACGCCATCATCGGGATTCTTGCTGTTGGCGCAGCACTCTTCAGCTTTCCCCAGGTGCAGGCGTTGGGTGCGGGTCTGCTGGCATCGGCCGGTGTGCTGAGCGTCATCGGCGGCCTGGCAGCCCAGTCTGTCCTGGGCAACCTCTTTGCCGGCGTCCAACTCGCTTTTAGTAACGCCATCCGGGTCGGAGATGTGGTTGTTGTGAAGGGCGAGTGGGGCACTATCGGAGAAATCACTCTCTCCTACGTGGTGGTTTACATTTGGGACGAGCGACGACTCATTGTTCCCTCCACCTACTTCACGGGTAACGCTTTCGAGATGTGGACGAGGAAGTCCCCCAAACTGCTCGGCACGGTCTTCCTGGACCTGGATTGGCGAGTGCCACTCGATGCGCTGCGGGCGGAGTTCGAGGCATTCCTGAAGGACAATCCACTTTTCGACGGCCGCGTTTCGAACGTGTTAGTCACCGAGGCAACCGGTGGCTACGTGCAGGTGAGGTTCCTCATCTCCGCAGAAGACTCCAATAAACAGTGGGATCTGCGGTGCGAGGTGCGCGAACACATGGTGACATGGATTCAACGCAACCATCCGGATGCACTGCCTGTCACTCGGGTGAGCCTGGATCCGCCCGGCGAGCGCGCCCACGACACACTGTGACGGTTCGCCCGATCCGCATCACCGGGGATCCTGTACTGCACAACCGCGCGCAGCCGGTGAGTGATTTTGGCCCCGCGCTTAATCCCCTTATCGGCGACATGGTGGACACCATGCGTGCAGCTCCGGGGGTTGGTCTTGCCGCCCCCCAAATTGGCGTGGGGCTCCAGGTCTTCGTCTGGGAGTGGGAGGACCAGGACGGAGTTCTTCACGAGGGCACGGTCATCAATCCTTCGCTCCACAAGTCAGCCTTGTCGAGAGGGCGCCTCGACGATGAAGCCGACGCAGAGGGGTGTCTGTCGATTCCCGACCTGCGGTTTGCCACCAGACGAGCATCGTCGGTGACGTTGCGCGGATACGCTCCGTCCGGTGATTCGCTCGAGATCACCGCGGAAGGGTGGCTGGCACGAATCTTTCAACACGAGTGGGACCACCTGCAAGGAATCCTGTATTCCGACCGCTTGAGCCTTCGCCGAAGACGGCAGGCTAAATCGGAGATTGCCGCTCACGACTGGGGAACCCCCGGGCTCTCCTGGCTGCCAGGGGTGGATCACTACGAGGGTTCAGGGGAGGATGCCGAAGAAACGCAGCCCCGCGGCAACAACGCCAGCTGAGACCAACACCACCCAAAACGGCGCCTTGATGGCGAGCAGAACTCCCGCCACCGCGACTGCCGGGACCCGGGCGTCAATCACCAGTGCCGAATCATTCTGGATTGCTTGAGCAACCACCAGCGACGCCAACAGTGCCACCGTAGTGAGGGCCGCCATCCGGGTGATTAGCGCCCCTTGCACAAGACGCTGTGGGATGAGGTACCCCAGGTTTTTCAGAGCCCACACGACAAGTGCCGCCAGAATCACCCCCAGCCAGATGCTCATAGCTCACCCTCCAGCGGCGTGGCAACAGTCCGTCTGGATCGCAACACACGCACCAGCGCCGCAGCAATTCCTACCCCCGCAGCACACAACACCGGCACCCCCGCGGGGACAAAGGGAATCAGCACTGCGGTCACGGCGGCAGCGCCCACCGCCACCGCGACCGGTTCGCGAGAGACCAGCCGGGGCCACAGAAGCGCGAGGAATGCTGCGGCGGCCACCGCGTCAAGCCCCCAGGTTTTGACATCACCGAGAGCATCTCCGGCGAGTGCCCCCACCAGGGTCGAGACATTCCAGCCGAGGTATAGCCAGAACGCGGTGGCCCAGAAGCCGTGTTGCTTCGCACGCCGTGTTTCTTGAGCGGTCGATACCGCGGTTGACTCATCCACGGTGAGGTGTGCAGCCAGCGCCCGACGAAAGAAACCTCGCCCGATGATCGGGGACATGGTCAGCGAATACAGCGAATTCCTGGCACCCAGGAGGCCCGCCGTCGCAATGGCCGCGGGAACTGCGGCGAGCCCGCCGGTGGCAACCACGCCGACAAAAGCAAACTGTGATGCACCGGAGAACATGACCAAGCTCAACACCATGGTTTGCCCCAGGGAGAAGCCCAGCGCCACGGCGAGCGCCCCAAACGAGACGCCATAGAGGGACACTGCGAGTGCCACTTGGAGCCCCTGAGCCCGCGCCCGACGAAGGTCGGGCGCCATGAAGCCCCCCGTCATTGCGGCTGCGGCCTCTCTGAAGAGCCTGGGCCGAAACCGTCCTGAAATTTCAAAGTGGGAAATGCCACCGAGACGCTGAAGCCCACACCAGGAATTCGATGGGCTGAAAATACGCCCCCAAGAGCCTCTGCACGATTTTTCATGTTCGTCATGCCGCGCCCGGAAAGGATGTCACTGAGAGGCACATACTCCTGCGCGGGAGCAGGCAATTCTCCCGACGAGAACCTTCGGGCGGCCCGTGCGCCATCATCATCGACACGAAGACGCAAACCTTGCGCGGTCCACGAGAGTTCTACGCTGACCGCTGTCCCTGGCCCACCGTGCATCCGGCAATTGTTCAAACACTCTTGAAGTATTCGATATACCTCCAGTTCTGCTTCGGCAGGGAGTGAGAAGGCCGTTCCGATCTCTTGATACGACACCGGGATGCTGGACTCTTCCAGAGCGTGAAACAGCGTTGTCAGACCAGAAATGGTCGGCTCGCTACCGACAGATTTCACCTCGCCCGATGAGGAGACCACCTTTTTGACGCTGTTGAGGGTGACCCTCGCAGAGTCCGCGATTGATTCGGCAGCCCGATAGGCGACCAAAGGATCGGTCGTGGCCCCGTAACTGGCCCCTTCTGCCTGAGAAATCAGGCTTTCCAGACTCTCTAACGCTTCAGCATGGGCTTCGGTCACCATGCGTAACCGCTCGGCCTCTGGATTTGGCACCTCGTGCCCCACATCATCGGGTGGCCCAACGTCCATCGCTTCACCGGGTGGCGCAAGAGCGGGACTCGACGCAGCGGGACGCATGCGAAGAACCACCAACAGCGCAATCACACTCGCGACAAAGAGCAGGAAAAAGAGGGGCACAAGCCAGAGCGAATTTTGGAGGATGAACTGGACCACCGCGCCCCCCAAAACGATTCGGATGTTCAGCAGCGAGCGACGCTAGTCGACACGGAACTGTGGCTCCTCGACTTGGACTCGAACCAAGAACCTACCGGTTAACAGCCGGTCGCTCTGCCAATTGAGCTATCGAGGAATGTGGAGCTAAGCCACGATGCTACCAGAGCCTGACAGGCCCCTCCAGCCCCGCGGGCACTAGTACCCAGCCTCTACATCAACCACCCCGACCATCGGTGCGCCCGCCACAAAAGCCTGAGTGTTCGACGCGATTCGGGCGGCCAAGAGCGGTCTGGTCATCTCGGGGGTATCGGCAGAATGGGAGGTGATGACAATCCGGTGACGGTCCCAAATTCGGTGATCGTCGGGGAACGGCTCTGGGTCCATCACATCCAGACCAGCGCCCCAGAGCGTTCCTGCATCGACGGCGTCCACCAGCGCTTCGGCATCAACCAGGCTGCCGCGCGCAACGTTCACCAAAACGGCATGGTCGGGCATCAGGGCAAGCTCGCGCGCTGAAATGATGTGTCGCGTTTCATCGGTGGCCGCGGCGGCAACCACGACAACGTCTGCGCTCGAGAGCACATCCACCGCCGCCTCCGGTGTGACGGTGAGGTCCGCGCCGCGGACCGGGGTAGTGCTGCGTCGAATCACGGTGATGTGGGTCCGATAGGGCGACAGAAGTTCGATAAGACTCTGGGCCACACCACCCGCCCCAAAAACAACAACCCGCGCACCAAAGAGCGATAAGCCCGAGCGCTCCGATTGCCAACGCGCTTCCCGCGCTTTTCGGGGAAGCTCTCGCAGGCTGGCGAGAACAAGCGCTAGAGCGTGCTCGGCCACAGGTTCCGAGTAGGCGCCTTTCGCCGATGTCACCACAGGTCTCTGCTCCTCCAGAAGCGCACCAATGCGGTGCAGGACCGGCGCAAACGCATCGACTCCAGCCCACGGAAGCTGCAACCAGGAAATGTCAGGGTGTGTGTCAAGAATTTCCTGGAGCTCGTCAGCGCGTTTTTCGCTCAGCCACACCAAACCTCGCGTCTCAGAACCCAGGGGAACAATGGTGACGCCCTCGCCCGCAGCGGCATCCAGGAAAAAATCCGTCGCCTCCGGTGCCAAAGAAATCGGTCCCCCCGCAAGTGCGCGGTGGGACCGAACCTCAGGAACCCGTTCCCGATGCTGTCCCACTACTCGCCCCTCAGGTCGCGTCGATCCTTTTCCAGCGACACCAGCGATTCTTGGAGCGCGCGATAGTTATCCGGGTCACCCGTCGGGTCACTGCGTTGAAGGGCCCCCAAGACTTCGGCCTTACGTCGAAGCAATTCGCGATCCAACAGTGACGAGGTGATGCCCTCGCAATAGCGCTCCGTCTGTCCCGACTGCTCCGGCAGAGGCGCCACTGCTAATTGACCGACCAGCGTGGACAGGGCAGGGGGGGTCTCATTGGTGACCTGCGCCACCCACTGTGGTGTCGGGTAATAGTCCATGGCCGAGACCATGGCATCGCGGACCAAAGCGAGTGCTCCGTGTGAGAACTGGGTGGCAAGAACAGCGTTTGCTCTCTCGACGGCGACCATATCCGGGTGTTGAAGCAGCACCATCAGACCATCACGCTCCAATGCCGTCACCGGGTCCTTGGACAACGAAGAAAGTTGGTACGGAGCCTCCTCGGCGGACCCCGGTGGAAGAGCAGAGCTGGCCGGGGAGGCGGCGGCAGGTTTTGCAGGGGTTTGGCGAATTTCGCGCGCGACATCGTCGGGGTTCATCCCCAGCCAACCGGCAAGTTCACGCGAATAGCCATCGCGAATCACGCGATCACGAATCTTTGCCACAATCGGGGTTGCCATCCGAAGAGCGTTACTTCTGCCCTCCACGGTGTTGAGGTCGCAGGAGTTCATTACCTGTTTGATCATGAATTCATACATCGGTGAACGGGAGTTAATGACCTCGCGCAAAGCTTGATCGCCGCGCTGAATGCGGACATCGCAGGGGTCGAGCCCCTCGGGTGGTACAGCCACAAAGGTTTGAGCGGCGAACCGGGATTCCTCCGCAAAAGCTCGGGAGGCTGCTTTTTGGCCTGCTTCATCAGGATCGAACGTGAAAATCACTTCACCTCGGGAGCCCTGAGAGGGATCATCGGTGTCTCCCAACACTCGGCGCACCACCGTGATGTGGTCTGAGCCAAAGGCAGTCCCACAGGTCGCAATGGCCGTGGTGATGCCCGCGAGGTGGCAGGCCATCACATCGGTATACCCCTCCACAATCACCACTTGGCGGTTACGCGAGATGTCGCGTTTAGCGAGGTCAAGTCCGTAGAGGACACGAGACTTGTGATAAACCGGGGTCTCTGGGGTGTTCAAGTATTTGGGGCCCTGGTCGTCTTCTCGCAGCTTGCGGGCACCAAAACCAATGGTCTGCCCCGACACGTCTCGAATCGGCCACACGAGGCGCCCTCGGAAGCGGTCATAAGATCCGCGGTCACCCTGCGAAAGCACTCCCGCTTCCACCAGTTCGGGGATAGTGAACCCCTGGGCAGTGAGGTGCTTGGACAGCGCATCGAAAGAGTTCGGTGCGTACCCGACACCGAATTTCTCTGCGGCAAGAGCATCAAAACCCCGCTCCCCCAGGAAAACCCGCCCGATTTCGGCTTCGGCGCTCAGCAGTTGCTCGCGGAAAAACGTTTCCGCTGCACTGTTTGCCGCCAACAACCGTGTGCGATTGCTGGTGTCTGGCGCCGTGCCACCTTCCTCATAGTGAAGGGTGTAGCCCAACTTCCCGGCCAGACGCTCAACGGACTCCTGAAAACTTAGGTGGTCCATTTTTTGTAGGAAGGAGTAAACATCTCCCCCTTCGCCGCAACCAAAGCAATGGTAAAAACCCGCTTGAGGGCGAACGTGAAAGCTGGGGCTGCGTTCATCGTGAAAGGGACATAAACCCTTCATGGAACCGGAACCGGCGGATTTGAGGGTTACGTAGTCACCCACCACATCAGCGATATTGATGCGCGTTCGCACTTCATCAATGTCGCTGCGCTTGATTTTTCCCGCCACGCCCTCAGTCTAGTTACGCCAGGCACGGGCATCCCGGAGTATCCCCACGGGCGGCCTACTAGGCAAAGCCGAGGCGCTCATAGAGCGCCAGGGCCGACTGATCCGTTAGCGAAGCGACCTGGTCGACAATCACTCTTTTCTGGCCGGCGGTGTCACCGGCCAGTCGGTAATCCTCGGAAAAGACCGGGTCGAGGTGATGCGGTTCAGCAAACATTGCATCCGCCAGCGATTTCAGAACATCACGCTGGTGGAGGTACAGCGGTTGGCGTGCCGTGTGGGACATGACGTGGACAGCGACGATCGCTTTGAGAAGAAGAATCTCGTCGAGGGTCTCTTCGGGGATTGCGACGGTGTGAGCCTGTGATTCTCGGGCGTGAAGTTCGGCGCGAGAGGCAAAGCGCCCGATCAGCGTGCTGGTCACGTTCTTCAGCACACCAAGATCCCGACGGGTGCCTTCGTAACTTTTCACTACCTCCCACACCGTGGCGAGACGATCCCAGGCTTCCTCCGCGCGACCCGAAGGCATATCGCCCACCCAGGGAGTCATGCCCGCAAAAACATCGGTTTGTGCGGTGGAACTGCCCAACGCGCGCGGGTCGATGTAGCCATTAACAATGGCGTCCTCAAAATCGTGAACCGAGTAGGCAACATCATCGGAGAAATCCATCACCTGAGCCTCGGGGGTGAGCTGTCTCTCCGCCTTGCCCTGTCGCGCCCACTGAAAAACTTCATCATCATCGGGGTAGGCACCAAATTTCGCCCTCCCGCTCGGGTCGACCTCGGCGCTCTGCACCCCCCACGGATACTTCATAGTCGCCAGGAGGCTGGCGCGCGTGAGGTTCAAACCCCGGGAAATACCGTGCTTGTCATGAACTTTGGGCTCCAGCCGCACCAACAGTCGAAATGTTTGGGCGTTACCCTCAAAACCTCCGCAGTCACTCGCCCATTCGGACAAAGCGCGTTCACCGTTATGCCCGAACGGCGGGTGGCCGATGTCGTGGGCGAGACACGCGGTTTCGACCACGTCGGCGTCCAAACCCAGCCGAGAGGCAAGCTCCCGGCCGATCTGTGCCACTTCGAGCGAGTGCGTCAGCCGATTGCGCGCAAAATCCAATCCACCCGAGGGCGACAGAACCTGAGTTTTGGCCGCGAGGCGTCGTAAAGCGGAAGAATGCAACAGCCTCCCTCGGTCTCGAGCAAAATCGCTGCGATGGGAGGAACTATTTTCCGGAACGAACCGTTCCCGATCGAGTGGGCTAGCCTCCACTGGAATCCACCTCCGCTAAGTGAAGGGCGCTGCGTTGGGCGGACGATAGCTCTTGGGAGTCAAGCCAGTTCTCGGGCAGCGCCGTTTTCTTAGGTGATCCTTGACGCCCTCGGGGGCCCTCAACACCATCGCCCGGGTACTCGGCGTCGTAATCAAGCTCACCCAAGAAGTCATCCAGCTGTTGGAGAGATTCCACCGTTGCTAAACGAGCGCGGAGGTCACCGCCAACTGGGTAGCCCTTGAAATACCAGGCCACATGTTTGCGGATATCCCGACAGGCCCGGTCCTCCTCGCCATCGAAAAATTCGACCAGAAGCTCGGCATGCCGCCGGAAGGCACGAGCAACCTCCGCAACACCGGGTCGGTAGCGTTTCTCGCTCCCGCGAAATGCTTCCTGCAGGTCTCCGAACAACCATGGTCGACCCAAGCAGCCTCGACCAACGACCACCCCGTCACAATCACTCTGGGCGGCCATGGCAAGCGCATCTTCCGCTTTCCAGATATCACCGTTGCCCAAGACAGGAATGCTGGAGATGCTCGACTTCAACTCCCCGATGGCATCCCAATCCGCCTTACCGGAGTAGTACTGAGAAGCCGTCCTCGCGTGCAACGCGAGGGAGGCGACTCCTGCCCCTTCAGCGGCCTTGCCTGCCTCCATAAACGTCAGGTGATTATCGTCAATTCCTTTGCGCATTTTGACGGTAACGGGGATGTCTCCCGCGGAGGCAACCGCACCCTCCACGATCTGGCGAAACAGGCTTTTCTTCCACGGTAGGGCGGCTCCGCCGCCCTTCTTGGTGACTTTGGGGACCGGGCAACCAAAATTCAAATCGATGTGGTCACAGAGGTTTTCCCCCACGAGGAAAGCAACGGCCTCCGACACGGTAGCGGGGTCAACCCCATAGAGCTGGATGCTGCGGGGAGTCTCGGATTCGTGGTGCTTGATCAACCGCATGCTGGTGGGGGTTCGCTCTACGAGGGCGCGCGAGGTAATCATTTCTGAGACGTACAGACCTGCACCATATTCGCGACAGAGTCTCCGAAAAGCCGTGTTGGTAATTCCCGCCATGGGAGCAAGAACCACCGGGATACTGAGCGAGAGGGGCCCAATGGATAGCGGCTTCTCGACAGCGCTAACGCCGGTCACGACTACGCGCCAATCAACGCTTGAGCCAGATATCCCTGCAAGTTATCCAGTGACACCCGTTCCTGGGCCATCGTGTCTCTCTCGCGAATGGTCACCGCGTTATCGGTGAGCGAATCAAAGTCGACGGTGACCGCAAACGGGGTCCCCACCTCATCATTGCGACGGTAACGACGCCCAATAGCTCCAGCATCGTCAAATTCCACGGCCCAGTGCGCTCGAAGATCATCGGCGACACGTTGCGCGAGGGGCGAAAGGTCTTCATGGCGCGAGAGCGGAAGGACGGCCACCTTGATGGGTGCCAGGCGGCGGTCTAGGCGCAACACTGTGCGCTTATCAACGCCGCCTTTGGCGTTGGGGGCTTCATCTTCCTCGTACGCATCCACGAGGAACGCCATCAGCGAGCGCGTGAGGCCCGCTGCCGGCTCGATGACGTAGGGCGTCCAACGCTCGTCCAGGGCTTGGTCAAAGTAAGACAGGTCAGTGCCCGAGTGCTTGCTGTGGGTCGACAGATCAAAGTCAGTGCGGTTAGCCACACCTTCGAGCTCGCCAAACTCTCCAGACGGGAACCCGAAGCGGTACTCGATGTCAACGGTGCGTTTTGAGTAGTGCGAGAGCTTTTCGGCCGGGTGCTCATACAGGCGAAGGTTGTCCGGGTTGATACCCAACTCCGTGTACCAGGCAAACCGCTGGTCAATCCAGTACTGGTGCCACGTTTCATCCTCGCCCGGTTTCACGAAGAACTCCATCTCCATCTGTTCAAACTCTCGCGTACGGAAGATGAAGTTACCGGGCGTAATTTCATTGCGGAAGCTCTTGCCGATTTGTGCAATTCCAAACGGCGGCTTCACACGGGCCGTTTGAACGACGTTATTGAAATTGACGAAAATGCCCTGAGCCGTTTCCGGGCGAAGGTAGTGCATCCCCTCTTCATCGGCGACCGGTCCCAAGTAGGTTTTCAACAGACCGCTGAACTCTTTGGGTTCCGTGAAAGAGCCCTTGTTGCCACAATGCGGGCAGGCAATATCGCTAAGCCCGTTTTCCGGGGCGCGTCCCTTTTTCTCCTCAAACTCTTCGAGCAAGTGGTCTGCGCGGTAGCGCTTGTGGCACGAAAGACACTCCACCAGCGGGTCGCTAAAGACGTCCACGTGTCCGGAGGCGTTCCACACGGCCGTGGGCAAAATAACTGCCGAGTCCAGACCCACCACATCCGCACGAGTAGTCACCATGTGGCGCCACCATTGACGTTTGATGTTCTCCTTCAACTCAACGCCCAAGGGCCCGTAATCCCATGCTGAACGCGAGCCGCCATAAATTTCGCCCGATTGGTACACGAAACCGCGACGCTTAGCGAGAGCTATGACACTGTCGAGCTTGCTTTGTGGCGCCACGGAGGAGCTCCCTTAGATATAAAAAACGTGCAGCGGGCTGGTGCCCATCCTACCGACGGGGCTGGTTTCCCTCCGACGGCTGGTCGATTGCTCCCCCAAAGCGTCGCGTTCGACGCTGGTACTCCTCGATCGCTTCCCACAGCTGAACCCTTGTCATATCGGGCCAGAGCGTGGGCAGAAACACCATTTCGGCGTAGGCGCTTTGCCACAACAGGAAGTTGCTGGTCCGACGTTCACCGGACGTGCGAACAAACAAATCCACATCGGGCTGGTCGGGAATGTAGAGGTGCTTGGCCACCGTCTTTTCCGTAATGCGCGAGGAGGACAAGCGTCCTCGGCCCACCGATTGGGAAATCGTGCGAATCGCGTCAACAATTTCCGCCCGGCCGCCATAGTTGACGCACATCGTGAGCGTGAGGGCATCGTTGCCGGCCGTCATTTTCTCCGCTGTTTCCAGATCCCGAATGACGGTCGACCACAACTTCGGTTTTCTTCCTGACCATCGGATTCGCACACCCCACGCGTTGAGCTGGTCACGCCTGCGCCGCAACACATCGCGGTTGAAGCCCATCAGAAAGCGAACCTCTTCGGGAGAGCGATTCCAATTTTCTGTCGAAAACGCGTAGACCGACAGGTGAGAGACCCCGGCTTGAAGCGCCCCGGCGACAACATCCAACAGGGCTGCCTCGCCCGCCTTGTGACCTTCAACTCGCGTCAGGCCTTGGGCGTTGGCCCAGCGCCCATTCCCATCCATCACGAGCGCCACGTGAGCAGGCAAGGTCTCCGGGTCAAAGTTGGGGGGTTCGATTCCGGTCCAGTTCACCGGCAACATGTCGCTCATCAGCTCAACTCCTGAGGCTGGACGCTTCGATCGAGGTGGGCCAGGGAGCGCACATGTTTCTCGAGGTGAAACTGCGTGTAGGCGGCAATGATTCCGGAAACCTGCTGCGTCACGGATCCCTCAGCGCTTTCAACAGCGTCCCACTGGCCCTGCAGAAGCGCCTGGAGCAGCTCTTTTGAGCCTGACTGCAACCGCGGCGATCCGGGTGGGGCGACAGCATCCGCGACAACCCCTCCAAGAGAGACATCAAAAGCCCGATGGTCACCGGGTTCCCCGCTCACCGCGCACTCGTCGAGGCTCGGGGACCAGCCGGCAAGCGCCAATGCTCGCAGAAGATAGCTATCGACAATCTGACCCGAGGGGTGCTCGCCCGCTGCGAGAGCGCGCAAGCCCCCGAGCAAGAGGGTGTACTGCGCCGGCTGGTAGTCGTGGTCGCTCAAACTATCGGCCGTCTCCACCATCACCATGGCCGCCGTGTACTTGGAGTAGTCGCCACCGATTGCACTGGAATAGCCCCCAATGGTTTCGGCCTGTTGGACGATATCGAGACTTTTGCCCTCATAAAACTGGGCATCAACAACGTTGAAGGCTTCCAACCGCGCACCAAAACGGCTGGTGGTTTTGCGCACACCTTTCGCGACTGCTCGAACTTTGCCGTTGTTCTTGCACAGGAGGGTAAGAATTTTGTCGGCTTCCCCGAGCAGGTGCGCCCTCAACACAATGGCGTCATCCCGATACGTTGGCACGTCTCTAGTATCCCCTGCCGAGCCACCGTGCGCCGGAGCGAGAGATATCGTCCCCGTTCGCTAGTTGCGTGCCCCGACGAGTTCGCCCGCTCCCTGCTCAAGGCGAAGGGCTCGGTTCACCGCCGAGACGATCGCTTTGAGGGAGGCTGTTGAAATGTCGCCATCAATGCCCACTCCCCACAGGGTGCGGCCGTTGACCTCTAACTCCACATAAGCAGCAGCGAGAGCGTCTCCCCCCGCACTCAGCGTGTGTTCGACGTAGTCAAAGAGCCTGATGGCGACTCCCTGGTTACCCAAAATGCCCAAGAACGCGGCAATGGGCCCGTTACCGGCGCCTGAGGCTTCAGATTCCGCCTCCCCTTGGCGCAATTTCACGTCGAGGGAGACCTCTCCGTCCATATCGCTCGCGGACCGTGTGGAGAGGAGCTCGTAGTGACCCCACTTAGCGCCCCGGTCTGTTGCGGGAAGGTATTCGTCCTGGAAAATCGTCCAAATGTCGTCGCTAGTCACCTCGCCGCCTTCGGCGTCGGTTGTGGACTGCACGACCTGAGAGAACTCGATCTGGAGCTTTCTCGGCAAATCGAGTGCATGGTCGGTCTTCAACAAATAGCTCACGCCGCCCTTGCCCGATTGTGAGTTGACGCGGATGACCGCTTCGTAGGTGCGACCCAGATCCTTAGGGTCTACGGGGAGGTAAGGAACGGCCCACTCCAAATCATCAACACCCACCCCGAGCTCCCCAGCTTTTGCTTCCATTGCCTCGAAGCCCTTCTTGATGGCGTCCTGGTGGGAGCCGCTAAAGGCCGTGTACACGAGATCTCCCGCCCACGGACTTCTTTCATGCACGGTGAGCTGGTTGCAATATTCGGCAGTGCGCTTGATTTCATCCAGATCGCTGAAATCGATCTGCGGATCAATTCCTTGGGTGAACAGGTTTATGCCCAGCGCAACTAAGTCAACATTGCCGGTGCGCTCCCCATTACCAAACAGGCATCCCTCAATTCGGTCAGCGCCGGCCATGTAGCCCAGTTCTGCCGCCGCCACCGCCGTACCCCGGTCGTTGTGGGGGTGAAGGCTGAGGATCACGTTCTCGCGGTGATGGAGGTTCCGGGACATCCATTCGATGGAGTCGGCATAGCGATTGGGCGTTGCCATTTCCACGGTCGCAGGAAGGTTGATGATGACTTTGCGCTCAGGGGTCGGTTCGAGAATTTCGAGGACCTCGTTGCACACCCGGACCGCAAATTCGAGCTCTGTACCGGTGTAGCTTTCGGGGGAATACTCGTAGTAAATCTCGGTTCCCGGGACCAGGGACTCCATCGAACGACACAGCCGGGCGCCTTCGAGCGCGATATCCACAATGCCTTGCTCATCGGTGCGAAAAACAACCTCGCGCTGGAGTGTGCTCGTGGAGTTGTACAGGTGCACGATGGCCTGCTTTGCCCCGACCAGCGACTCATACGTGCGCTTAATGAGGTGCTCACGGGCTTGGGTAAGAACCTGGATGGTGACGTCCTCGGGGATGGCATTGCCGTCAATGAGGCTTCGTACGAAATCGAAGTCAGTCTGTGACGCTGAGGGAAACCCGACCTCGATTTCCTTGTAGCCCATTTTGACGAGCAAATCGAACATCACCCGTTTACGCTCTGGGCTCATCGGATCAATCAGCGCCTGGTTGCCATCTCGCAGGTCAACCGCACACCAGCGCGGTGCTTGGGTGATGTGCGCGCTCGGCCAGGTGCGGTCTGCCAGATCTAGCGGGTAGGCCTCGTGGTACGGACGGTACTTGTGAATCGGCATGGATGATGCCTGTTGATTGTTGATCATGAACGTTCTTCCCGGTCGGAGTTAGTGGCCAGAGGGCTGCTCAGCCGCGACGGGGGATGGCCTAGTAAAGGACCCCGGCGCGGCGGGGAAGGAGAAGAAGCTCGATGTTCACCCTTTCAGGCTAACACGCCCACCTTCGGGACGAAAAGTCCCCTAGAGCCCTAATTTGTCGAGCTTGCTGGCATCGCGCTGCCATTCTTTGGACACTTTCACGTGAATGGCCAGGTGGATGCGTCGCCCCAATAGCTTTTCGATGCCCGCCCGCGCCTCAGATCCAATTCCTTTGAGTTTGCTGCCTTTATGGCCAATAATGATGCCTTTTTGGCTGTCGCGCTCAACCCAAAGGTTGGCATAGACCTGCAGGAGTCCATCATCCCGCTCGATCATTTCATCAATCGTGACCGCAATCGAGTGCGGCAATTCATCCGAGACTCCCTCCAGCGTGGCTTCTCGAATCAACTCACCCATACGAGTCTCCATGCTCTGCTCAGAGGTGGTGTCCGCCTCATAGAGCGGTTGCGATTCCGGAAGATGAGCGAGGATTTCTGTGACCACAATGTCGAGTTGCTCCCCGGTCTGCCCAGAGATCGGAATGATGGTGGCCCAGTCCCCCAGTTCGTTAACTTCGAGCAGTCGTTGCGCGATAGTGGAGGGCGAAGCAATATCGGTCTTGGTCACGAGCGCGATTTTCGTGGCGCGATGGTATTCGCGGATACTTTCTGCGATGAATCGATCCCCCGGCCCTACCGGATCGGTGGCGGGGATGCACATCGCAATGACATCCACCTCTCCGAGCGTGTGCGTCACCACATCATTAAGCCTTTGGCCCAAGAGGGTGCGTGGTCGGTGAATTCCTGGAGTGTCCACGATGATGATTTGTCCCTCATGGCGGTGAACGATTCCCCGGATCGCCATCCTCGTGGTCTGGGGCTTGGACGACGTGATGGCAATCTTGTCCCCCACGAGGGCATTCATCAGGGTTGATTTACCGACGTTGGGCCGCCCGACAAACGTGACGAAGCCTGCGCGAAAGTGAGGTTGTGCGCTCATGGCAGCGGAATCTCGCCGGTCCTGGCCTGCTCAATCTCTTCACGAAGCGCTCGCTTCTCGAGCCACGCGACGGTCGGGTACACCCGAATCCACGACACACGCTGGTTCCGGCCGCCCGGTGCCTCCGCCACGAGGCGAAGGTCCGCAGTTTCTCCCATCGAGTCAGCTTCGGGTAAGCGACCAACGAGTTTGGTCAGCAGCCCTCCCACGGTATCCACGTCGTCTTCGTCAATGTCAATGTCGTAAAGATCCGCAAGGTCATCGAGGGAATACTTCGCTGCCACCTTGTAACTATCCGCACCCAGCGGAAGGATTTCGTTGACATCCAGGTCGTATTCGTCCGAAATCTCACCCACAAGCTCCTCGATGAGGTCCTCCATGGTGACCAGTCCGGCAATCCCGCCGTACTCATCGACCACCATGGCGAGGTGGTTTTGCTCCCGCTGCAAGAATCGCAAAGTCTCGTCGACTTTCTTGCTCTCAGGGATGAAGACCGCGGGCTTCGCGAGAGCCGTGATCGCCGTCTTTTTGGCACTCGCAGGCTTTTCGTGCTGCACCCGAGCCACGTCCCGCAGGTAGCAGATCCCGACAACATCGTCGCTGTCTTTGCCGATAACAGGAATTCGGGAGACCCCTGTCTCCAAAAAAATGTCCATCGTCTCATTCACCGAGCTGGTGCCCTCCACGGTCACCATGTCGGTTCGGGCGACCATGACTTCGCGAACAATGGTGTCCCCGAGCTCAAAGATGGAGTGAATGAGCTCGCGGTCTTCATCTTCCAGCATGTCCTGGTCGGCGGCCTCATCAACCCAGTTGCGCAGCTGGTCTTCACTTCGCGAGACGGCGGCGCCACCCGAGCCCGGTGTCACGATGTTTCCCACGACAATCAAGAGTTCGGCCAGTGGCCCCACCACCGTGCGGATAGCGCGAACAAAACCGGCAAAAAAGCCCACCAGGGCAGTGGCGTGGCGCTGCCCCACCGAGCGTGGCGAGGACCCGACGACCACGAAGGAAATTCCCACCAACAGCACTCCGGTGACCAGCAAGATTTCCCACCATTGGTCCAACCAGGAGGACACCGCCAAGGTGAGCAATACCGCCGCAATGCTCTCGATAACGACCCGGACAAAGCGCACCGCGCGCTCGTGGGCGGGCATTCCCGCAGCCAGAGCGTGCAACGCCTTGGGCTTGCGTTTGGTGGCCGCCAGATCAATGAGTTCGTTTCGACCTACCGCCCCCAGTGCGGCACTAATCGCGGTGAGCAGGCCGCCTACAACAACCAGGACGATAGCCGTGATGAGGAACACAACACTCATACAGGGCTCTGTTCATGGGCGTCGAAAGCAGAAAGGATTTCTGCTTGAAGACCAAACATTTCTTTTTCCTCCGCTGGTTCCGCGTGATCGAAACCCAAAAGATGCAGGAGACCGTGAACACTCAGCATGCGAAGCTCCGCCATCACGGAATGGCCCGCTCCCTCCGCCTGTGCAGCCGCCACCGTCGGACACAGCACAATGTCGCCAAGGATTCCCAGCGATTCCTCGCCCCCTTCGGGACCGGGACGCAGTTCGTCCATAGGGAAACTCAATACGTCGGTGGGTCCCGATTCACCCATCCATTCGATGTGCAGCTCCTCCATAGCTGCCTCATCGACAAGAATCATCGCCACTTCGGCATCGCTGTTCACGCGCAGAGCGGACATCCCATAGGCAATCACTCGCTGCAAGGAGGCGTGGTCGACCTCGACGCCCGATTCGTTGCGAAGCTCAACGCCCACGCGAGGGCTCCTGCTGCGCGTCATGGGATGCGTAGGCCTCGACGATCGCTGACACCAGGGCGTGACGCACCACATCGCGAGAATCAAGATGATGGAAGTGGATGTCCTCGATATTTTCCAAAATCTTTCCCACCACTGCGAGCCCACTGTTCCCACCGGGAATATCCACCTGAGTGATGTCGCCGGTGATGACCATCTTCGATTCAAAGCCCAGTCGGGTGAGGAACATTTTCATTTGTTCAGGAGAGGTGTTCTGGGCCTCATCAAGGATGATGAAAGCCCGATTCAGTGTTCGGCCCCTCATGTAGGCAAGCGGCGCCACCTCGATCGTTCCTGCTTCCAGGAGCTTGGGCACAAGATCAGGATCCATCATCTCGTGGAGCGCATCAAACAGTGGGCGCAGATACGGATCAATCTTGTCGCTCAAGGTGCCAGGAAGAAAACCCAAACGCTCCCCCGCCTCCACAGCGGGCCTGGTCAAGATAATGCGGTCGATTTCTTTGCGCTCCAAAGCTTGAACCGCTTTGGCCATCGCCAGATAGGTCTTTCCGGTTCCCGCCGGGCCGATACCGAACACCACCGTGTTGTGATCAATGGCATCCACATAGGTCTTCTGGCCCATCGTCTTGGGGCGGAGTGCCCTGCCTTTGCTGGAAAGAATGGGCTCGGACAAAAAGTTTGTCGGAGTGATGCGAGCTTCCTCGGCCGCTTGGGCAGCGCGCACCATATCTTCGGCGGAAAGCCCCGGGTTGCTTCGTGCTGCCTGCGCCAGGTTGCTCAGAAGGTCTTTCGCCCGCTGGGCGTCGTCGACGGGACCGGTAACGGAGACCATGTTGCCCCGCACAGCGATCGTCACGGTGGGGAAGTGCTTTTCCAGCAGGGCAAGCACAGTGTCGTTCACGCCGAGGACAGCGACCATGGACACGTCGTCCAGTTGAAGGCTCAACGTTGTGAGCGCAGGGGAAGATTTAGCCGGCAAGAGTTCCTTCTTCAAGTGCGCCCGCAAGAACGTGAGCATGAACGTGGAACACGGTTTGGCCCGCGCTGGCTCCGGAATTGAACACCAATCGGTAGTCCCCGTCCGCCACGTCATCGGCGACAGCCTGCGCCATGTTCACCATCTCCGCCAGCAGTCCTGGATCAGCGGCTGCCAACTCAGTGACCGTCGTAAACGCGGCTGTTTTCGGGACCACCAGCACATGGACCGGTGCCTGGGGTGCGACGTCGTGGAAAGCGATGAGTGTCTCTGTCTCCGCAACGATGCGCGCGGGAATCTCGCGGTCAATAATGCGCGAAAAGATCGAGCGGTCCTCTTCTGTCATAGCTCCCAGTCTAGAGCCCGGTGTTTCTGGGCAAAAAGTTTCACTCAAATCTCCCCAGCGTGTGATTGAGCACGGACAGTGCGGCAACCCCCGCCGTGGATGTCCTCATCACCAGGGGCCCCAGCGAGGCCGATGTCGCTCCGGCTTTCTCGAGGGCTTCTCGCTCCGTCGGGGAGATACCGCCCTCTGGCCCGACCACAAGCACGACGGGTTGCTCACCAGCGGGAACGGCCTGGTGGAGCGCAGTGCTGGCGGTTGGCTCGAGTAACACCATTCGGGTGTGGGTCGCCATCTCGACTAACTGCGGCAGCTCCACCATCTTCTCGACGCCAGGCACCCACGCTCGCAGCGATTGTTTGCTTGCCTCCCCCGCAATTCGCTGCCATCGAGCGACTGACTTCTCGATTTTTGCCCCGGACCACCGGGCCACACTGCGCGCAGCCTGCCACGGAATGATGCGATCAACCCCCAGCTCGGTGCACGCCTCGACCGCTCGTTCGTCCCGGTCCCCCTTGGCCAGGGCTTGAACCAACCACACTTCTGGCGTCAGCGGAGCAACGTCCTCCACGGAGGCCACGATGAGGGTGACCCGCTGCGCGGAGCTCTCCTGAACGACACTCTGGGCCATCAGCCCGCGCCCATCGGTGAGCGCGACCCTCTCGCCCGGTGTGAGTCGAGCAACGCTGGACGCGTGACGGGCTTCGTCGCCCTCGAGGGTCACGGTCGAGCCCACCACCAGCGGGGCGTTGTCGCTCACGCGATAAAGGTGGGCCATCTAGCCGAAGAGTCGGTCACGGAACTTGTGGAACATTCCCTGTTGGGCTCCGGCAAGACGAGGAGCTGCCGGTTTGCGCAGCTCTCTCAGCTTGGCGACCAGGTCTGATTCCTTCGAGGAAAGCTTCGAGGGCGTGAGCACGTGGACGCCAAAGCGCAGGTCACCTCGACCGTTCCCGCGAAGCTTGGTGACGCCGCGGTTTTTCACGGTAATCACATCGGCGCTTTGCGCGCCGGGCTTCACAGTGACCGTCACCTCGCCATCCAGAGCATCCAACGTCACGCTGGTGCCCTCAATGGCGTCGATCATGTCCATCTCGAGGGTTGCCACGATGTCATCACCGGAGCGCGAATACACCGAGTCTCCGCGCACGGTGAATTCCAGATAGAGGTCACCGGCGGGACCACCCCCGTGACCCACTTCGCCCTGGCCGGGAAGATGGATGCGCTGTCCCGTTTCGATACCGCCGGGAATGTCGACAGAAAGCGTGCGTGAAGCGCGTACGCGACCCTGCCCGGCGCACGTAGGGCAGGGATTATCGATTACTTCACCAAAACCGCGGCAACTACCGCAGGGGCTTTGGGTCACCATATTGCCCAGCACTGATCGCACGGTGCGCTGGAGAGAACCAGAACCGCCGCAAATGTCACACGTCCGTGGGGAGCTCCCCGGAGCGGAACACGAGCCCTCGCACGTTTCGCACATAACGGCAGTGTCAATCTCGATGTCCTGGTTGACACCAAAAATAACGTCCTTGAGATCAACATCCACCCGCAGCAAAGCGTCTTGCCCTCGCTCCCGGCGCGAGCGCGGGCCTTGGCTTTGGCCTCCTCCGCCGAAGAAGTTTTCAAAGATGTCACCAAACGGGCCAAACCCGCCAAAGCCTTGATCGCCACCTCGGTCATACTGAGCCCGCTGCTGGGGATCAGAGAGCACTTCGTAGGCGTGAGTGACGAGTTTGAACCGATCCTCCGCACCAGCTTCCTGATTCACATCGGGGTGCAACTCGCGGGCCAGCTTGCGGTAGGACTTCTTAATGGTGTCTGCGTTGGCATCCCTACTAACGCCGAGCACTTCATAGTGATCAACACTCACGGTCTAAGCTCTTTCCTTCTCGTCTTCGCCGAGCAGCCTCGAGAGGTATCGGGCCACAGCACGCACAGCGGACATGTTGTTGGAGTAATCCATTCGAGTCGGCCCCACCACTCCGAGCGTCGCGTTCGCTTCCCCGCCCGACTGGTAAACAGAAGCCAAGATGGCCACTTCCGAGAGTGGGCCTTCATTCTCGCGGCCGATTCGGGCTTGAACATCCGAGGTGTCCCAGTGCATCTCGGTAAAGAGCTTCAAGAGTGTGACCTGCTCTTCGATGGCTTCCAAAACGGGGTACACACTACTGGAGAAGTCCCCCTCACCCCGCACCAGGTTGGCAGCTCCCGCCATCACAAGTCGATCGCTGCGGTGTCCCTCAACAGCTTGGGAGAGCGCCTCCACCACGGCGGTCACCATGGCGACCCGATCGCGAGAAACACGCTGCGGAATGTCTTTGAGGACCGCTGGAACGTCGGCCAGCGCCTTGCCGACAAGAGCCTGATTCAGCTGAGCCCGCAACTCGGCAACGATGACCTCGTCGACTTCATCCGTGCAGTCAACGATGTTTTGATCTACTGATCCGCTGTCGGTAATCAGCACCGTCATGACCTTATGGGAGCCCATCGGCAACAGCTCCACGTGTCGGATGAGGGCCACGCTGAGCGTCGGGTACTGCAAAATGGCGACCTGGTTGGTGAGCTGTGACAGCAGTCGAACGGTGCGCCCCAAGGTGTCGTCCAAGTCCGCTGATTCACGCAGAAAACCTTCAATGGCGTTTCGCTGTCCACTCGAGAGCGGGCGAACACCGGCAAGCTGGTCCACAAAGACCCGGTAGCCCTTATCGGTGGGCACGCGGCCCGCCGAGGTGTGCGGAGCGGTAATGAGCTCCTCTTCTTCCAGCAGGGCCATATCGTTGCGGATGGTTGCGGCGGACACCCCAAAGCCGTGGCGATCGGCGATGGCTTTCGACGCAACGGGTTCTTTCGAATCCACGTAGTCCTGCACAATCACGCGAAGCACATCGAGAGCACGCTGTGAGACCATCACACACCCCCTCGCTAGCAGTCTCCGTATCAGTCTGCTAATTGTAGCCACCGCGCCCGAGAGCCGGCTCAGCTCAAACGTGCCGCCAGATGATCAGCCAACAGGCGTCCAGACTGCGTCAAGGTGATTCTTCCCAACGACAACGCCTGCGCATCGAGGAGGCCGTGCTCGAGCGCATCGTCCAACACGGCCGATTTTTCGGGGGCGACGTCCTCGACCGAGATGCCTTCGCGGGTGCGAAGCCCCAGCAGGATGCGCTCCAGCGCGATATCCGAGGGTGTGAGGACTTCGCGGTGAAAAGCCGGAGACCGCCGCTGCGCCAATCGCTCGGCATAGGCCGCCGGATGTTTCACATTCCACCATCGAACACCTCCCATATGGGAGTGTGCACCCGGACCGATCCCCCACCAGTCGCTCGAATTCCAGTACAACCAGTTGTGGGCTGACTCGCGGTCGCGCGCGGTGGACCAGTTGCTGGTTTCGTACCACGCGAAACCCGCTTCGGTCAGTCGCCGGTCGGTGGCGAGAAACATGTCTGCGTGAACATCATCGTCGGGTGATTCCAGCTCCCCGCGCGCGATGCGGCGAGCCAGGGCTGTTCCGGGCTCGACGATGAGCGCATAAGCAGAAACATGTTCCACATCGAGTCCGACGACATACTCCAGCGTTGACTCCCACTGCTGCACCGTTTCACCGGGCGAGCCATAGATGACATCAACGGACACTTTCAACCCGGCATCCTTAGCCGCAGCAACACCCTCGGGAACCAGCGCAGGGTCGTGAGTTCTCTCCAAGACCGCCAAAACATCGGGATCAGCCGACTGCACGCCAAAGGACACCCGCGTCACGCCCCCTCGAGCCAAGGCTCGGAGATCGTCTGCGCTCACACTGTCCGGGTTGGCCTCGACCGTGATCTCCGCCTCGGGGGCAACACCAAAGGTGGTCCTGGCTCGCTCCAGCATGGCCAGCAGCGGTTCCGGGCCCAAGAGGGTCGGCGTTCCACCCCCGAAGAAAATGGTCTGCAGCGGGCGTGGAGGAAGCCCCGCGTCTCGCATGATCCCCGAGGCAAGCTCCATTTCTGCCATTGCCTGGCTGGGGTAGGAATCACGGGACACCCCGCGAACCTCGTCCGCGGTATACGTATTGAAGTCGCAATACCCACAGCGAACTTCACAAAAAGGCACGTGCACGTAGAGGCCCAAGGCACGCTGGTCAGCACCGTCGGCGACAGTGTCGGGTAGACGCCCGTGCTCGGGCGCTACCTCCGCAATGGGGAGGGGGCTAGGCACTATTGATAAACCAAATGGTGTGCATACGGGTGAGCATCACCGCGACGGACGCAGCGAGGAGACCAAGAACAACGTTGGACATGATGGAGCGCTCGACCAATGCCCACACCATGGCCGCCGGAATCATCACGAGAGCCGTGATGGCATACATCCACCACTCCAAGAGCGACCCCGTCGGAGAGTTCCCCGCAGCCGGCGCAAAGGCAGCGATTCCCATTTGGATCACCAAAAGCACAAGGACCAGCGCAACAGGGCCGAGTGTGTAATCATTCGGCGTGCGCTGCAGGAGGGCAAACGCCACGGCGCTGAGCGCCGCTACCCCGGCAACACCGACCTGAACCCACGCGAACCACTCGATCACGCCGCGTCCTCCTGTTTAGCCAGCTACGCCCATCAGGATACGGCTCTTGCCGGCGCTCGCCTGAACAACCGCTACGAGCTCGCCGGTGGAGGCCGACAGTGCGGCCACCGGGGTGTCCGCGGGCCACGAAGCGGTGTCGACGGCTCGGCCGTGCCGCACATGCTCGGTATCAGCCGCTCCCAGCTCGATGCTCGGCAGGATCTGCTGCGCTACCGCGGCCAAATCGAGCAGGTGTGATTCGGTCAGGTCTTCCGCGGACACGGCGTCCTCGACCAGAAAAGGCCCCACGACATCGCGGCGAAGCGCGGTGAGATGCCCTCCTACTCCAAGAGCGGAACCAATATCCCGGGCGATCGCACGGATGTACGTGCCCGACGAGCACTCGACGCGCATGGTGACATCCACAACACCCTCACCTCGCGTGACCTCGTCAATGTCGAGAGCGTGAATGGTGACGCGGCGCGAGGTGAGCTCAACGTCCTGCCCGGACCGGGCAAGGTCGTAGGCGCGCTTCCCATCAACCTTGATGGCACTGTACGTCGAAGGAACCTGGTCGATCTCTCCCACTAGCGCTTTGGCTGCCGCGCGAACCGATTCTTCCGATACTGCCTCGATATTCCCGGTTGGCACGAGGGCCTCCCCCTCGGCGTCATCGGTCGTCGTCCCATACCCCAGGCGCATGGTGGCCCAGTAGGACTTATCCGCTCCGACCACAAACGTCAGCAGCCGCGTTCCCGGGCCGACACCTAAAACCAACAAACCGGTCGCCGCGGGGTCGAGAGTACCGGCGTGCCCGACTTTTTTCGTGCCCAGAGCTCGCCTGGCCTGCGCGACCACCGTGTGGGAAGAGATCCCGTGCGGTTTATCGACTAGCGCGATACCGGAAACCAATCGAAATCCCTAGCCCAGTGCCTGGGTGTGCCAGACCGTTTTGGTCTCGACGAAAGCCGTGATGCGATGCAGGCTCGATGCGGGAATCCCGTTGCTAGGGCCCTGGACACGCTTGAGTGTCTGCGCGGCCGCTTTTTCCCACTCCAGCGCGGATTCCTGGTCGGCACCTGCCAAGTCAAGCCCGTTGACATCAGCGTGGGAAGCCATCCACGGCATGATGCCCGCCGGGTTGCCCGTCAAAACGTTGATGACGCCACCGGGAACATCGCTGGTGGCGAAGACTTCCGCGGCGCTAATTGCCGACAAGGGTTGAGAGGCGTGGGACACGACGACCACGGTGTTTCCACTAGCGACAATCGGGGCAACACTTGCGCTGAGCCCCAGAAGGCTCTGGCCACTAGAGCCCTGGGGGCACAAGGCGACAACCACCCCCATGGGGTCTGGCGTGGATAAGTTGAAGTAGGGGCCAGAGACCGGGTTGCCGTTACCGGCAACTTGTGCGTATTTGTCGGCGAAACCCGCGTACCAAACCCAGGTGTCGATGGAGTTCTCCACCTGGGTGCGCGCGGCGCGGGCGCTGACACCTTCGCTCTGACGAATTTCCTCCACGAATTGCTCCGCACGACCCTCGAGTACCTCGGCAACTCGGTAGAGCACCTGGCCTCGGTTGTAGGCCGTCGCGCCGGACCATCCAGGAAACGCGCCCCTCGCAGCGACCACTGCATCGCGAGCATCTTTGCGACTGGCAGCTGCAGCATTGGCGAGGAACTCCCCTTTGGGGGTGGAGACCTCGAAGGTGTGGCCACTCTCCGAACGGGGGAACTTTCCTCCGATAAAGAGTTTGTAGGTCTTAGGAACGGTTAGACGCGACATCATCGGCCTCCTGCTTTCTGGTCACTGGCCTCGAGATAAGCAGCCAACCCGTGACGCCCACCTTCGCGACCGTAACCGGACTCTTGATACCCACCGAATGGGCTTGCCGGATCAAACTTGTTGAACGTGTTCGCCCAGATGACACCCGCGCGCAGCGCGTTTGCCATCGCCAGCATCCGCGACGCTTTTTCCGTCCAGATACCAGCACTCAGGCCATACGGAGTGTTATTTGCTTTCGCAATAGCCTCTTCGGGGGTTCGGAACGTCATCACGGAGAGAACAGGGCCAAAGATTTCCTCTTGCGCAACACGATGGCTGGTGTGCACATTCGTGAACACCGTGGGTTGGAACCAGAAACCCTTGTCCGGCAACACACAGTCTGAGCTCCATCGCGTGGCTCCCTCCGCTTCGCCGGCATCGACAAGTGCAGAGATGCGCTCGAGCTGGGCCTGTGAGTTAACGGCACCAATGTCCGTGTTTTTATCCAGAGGATCGCCCAACCGCAGCGTCTGCAGCCGCCGTTGCAGACGGTGGAGAACATCGTCATGAATGTTCTCTTGCACGAGAAGGCGGG
>JAOHDU010000019.1 GCA_028096805.1 Pontimonas sp. | reverse complement strand
CTTTGACGACCCGGTCACCGGCCTCCACCAGGTCAAACATGTCAATCAGTTCTCGCGCCCGTGCGCGAGACGCCGCCGGGCTGAGGTGATAGAGCCTGCCGACCATGTCAAGGTTTTCAAAACCGGTCAGGTTTTCGTCCACCGCCGCATACTGTCCGCTCACGCCAATCATGCGTCGGATATCTTCTGGGTTTGCGACAACATCAACACCATCAATGTGCGCTGAGCCCGAATCTGGCTGGATCAGGGTGGTCAATACCTTGACTGTTGTGGTTTTCCCGGCGCCGTTGGGGCCCAACAGGGCCTGGACGCTGCCTTTGGGCACACTCAGTGACAAGTCATCGAGCGCAGTGACGGTATTTTTTCCCGCCTGGTAAGTCTTGACGAGGTTGCGGGCCTCGATAAATGCTTCGGTCACACGACCATCTTTCTTCTGTTGGAACATCGATAACGCTAAACCACCAAGCTGAGCAGGATGTGCTCGAATCAGTGCCTGAATACCCCACAATAGGGAACATGTCCGCACCAATAATCGGCCTCACCACCTACCGCACGCCCGGTCAGATGACCATTTACGACGGTGAGCTTGCGGTGTTGCCTGCACAATACGTTGAAGCGGTGACTCGAAGCGGAGGCCTAGCCCTTCTGCTCCCCCCTCAAGAAGTGACCTCCGAGCAAGCAGTCGAGATTGTCCGGCGTCTCGATGGTCTCCTCGTAACGGGCGGGGCCGACATCAACCCAGCGCGTTACGGCCAAGAAGCCCACCCCGAGACTGCGGAACCCGAGGATCTGCGAGACAACTTTGAGGACGCACTCTTGACGGCGGCCCTGGGAAACGGTGTGCCCGTGTTGGGCGTCTGTCGCGGCGCACAAATGATCAACGTTCACCTCGGCGGCACCTTGCACCAACACCTACCCGAGGTCGTCAACCATGATCGGTATCGCGTGGGTGACGGGGTCTTTCATCCCGAGGAAATGACCATTTCTGAAGGCTCCGAACTCCACCGCCTCCTCGGCTCACACGCCCCCGGACACGTCTACCACCACCAAGCCATTGACCAGCTAGCACCTGGCTTGACGGTTACCGCTCGCGGTTTCGACGGAACGATTCAAGGCGTCGAACGCAACGGCGAACCCTGGTGTATTGCCGTTCAGTGGCACCCCGAAGAGAACCTCGAGGATGTTCGCGTGTTCCGGGGCCTCATCGAGGCCGCTTCTCGCTAAATCGTCGAAGCGTCAATGACGAAGCGGTAGCGAACGTCGCTCTCCACGACGCGATCCCACGCTTCGTTGAGGTAGTCGGCGTTGATTACTTCGATGTCGGAAACGATGTTGTGCTCCGCGGAGAAATCGAGCATCTCCTGCAACTCCGACACCGGCCCGATCGTGCTGCCGGCGATACGCCGGCGCTGGGGCAGCATCGAGAAGGCCTTGATGGCGTAGGGCTCCGGCGCAATTCCGACCATCACCAAGGTGCCGTCAAGCTCCAACAACTCGAGGTAAGGGTTCAAATCCAAGGGAGCGGAGACCGTGTTAATCACCAGGCTGAATTCCTTCGCGTGGGTCTTGAAAACGGTCTCGTCCTTCGTCACCACAAAGTGGTGAGCCCCCATCGCCAAGGCATCCTCTCGCTTGCTTTCTGAGTGGGAGAACACGGTGACCTCGGCACCCATTGCTACGGCGTACTTAACACCCATGTGTCCCAGCCCACCCAGTCCCACAATCCCGACTTTCACGCCGGGCCCTGCGCCAAATTCCTTCAGCGGGGAGTACAGCGTAATTCCCGCACAGAGCAGAGGCGCAGCCCCCGCGGGGTCTAGCGACTCGGGAACTGACACGACGTAGTCCTCGTTCACAACGATGCCGGTTGCGTAACCGCCCTGGGTAATTCCGTCACCAGAACGCTCAGGGGTGTTGTAGGTGCCAGTGAAGCCCTCTTCGCAGTAGTTCGTCATACCCGATAGACAGTTCTTGCAGGTCCGGCAGGAATCAACGTAGACACCCACGCCCACTCGCTGTCCCACCTGGAACTTGGACGCACCTTCTCCAAGGCCCGACACACGACCAACGATTTCGTGCCCGGGGACACAGGGGAAAGTGATGTCGCCCCATTCGCTTCTCGCCGTGTGAATGTCGGAGTGGCATACGCCAGAAAACTCAATCTCAATGGCAACGTCACCTGCGCCCAGATCCCTTCTCGTGAAGTTCCACGGGGTTAGGGGGGCTTTTTCTTCGAGTACGGCGTAGGCGCGGACATCCATGGGGTTCTCCTCAAATCGGGTGTGGCCCCATTCTGCCCGAAAGCTCCTAGGCTTATCCGGTGATTGTGGAACTCGAAATTACAGCGATGGCCCACGGTGGTTCGGGAATCGGGCGTCTTGACGGTCGAGTGATTTTCTGCCCCGGCGTTATCCCGGGAGACGTTGTCAAAGCCGAAATCGTCGATGACTCGAAGAAGTCGCTCTGGCGGGCACAAGCTCTCGCGATTCTTCAACCAAGTCCCCATCGAGTCCCGCACATTTGGCCGGAGGCCGATATCTCCCGACCAGTGGCGCAACGCGCCGGTGGAGCCGACTACGGGCACATTGCACTGGCCTACCAACGCGAGCTAAAGACGAACATCCTGCGTGACTCGCTCACGCGGTTTGGAGGTTTTTCTGACGCAGAGCTCGGCGACGTCCGCGTTCAGTCCGTTCCCGGCGATGACGAAAGAAATGGGACCGGCTGGCGCACGCGCGTCACCCTCCACGCCAACGAAGACGGGCAACTGGGTCCCTACGCAGAAAAAACGCACACCGTCATTCCCGTGTCCCAACTCCCACTAGCTACTGACGCTATTCAGGCATCAAATCTCGCGACCACTCTTTTCGAGGGTGCCCACACGGTGCGCGCACTCGATACTTCGGGCTCGGGCGTGCGGCTGATCATTGATGATCAGTCCCCCGGGGACATCACCGAGAGGGTGGGGGAACAAGAGTTCCGCCTCAGCGATCACTCGTTCTGGCAGGTCCACCAGTCTGCACCCGCTGTGCTCAGTAATGCCGTTACCCGGGCGATTGATCCGGAGCGTTTCTTTGCCGATGCTGACAATGCTGATCTTTACGCCGGCGTCGGACTGCTCGGTCGTGCTCTTGCCGACCGCGTCCCCGAAAAGGTCAAGCTCACCGCAGTCGAGTCAGACGAACGGGCGCTGAGCTACATCGAAGAGAACCTCTCGGGAACAGCTGATGTCGATCCGATTGCACAGAGAGTGGACCGCTGGATCAGCGCTCAAGCGCGTCAGCACGCCGGAGAGAGTAATCCCTGGTCCAAGGCCACGATTGTTCTTGACCCGCCGCGTAGCGGGGCGAAATCGGAGATCACCAACGCTTTGGTGTCTCTGGGTGCCGGACAAATCGTTTACGTCGCGTGTGATCCGGTCGCACTGGCCCGCGATGCCGGAGCCCTGCGACAGGCCGGCTACGAGATGGCGTTTCTTGAAGCGTGGGATCTATTCCCTCACACTCACCACATGGAGACTATTGCGACGTTTGTGCGGAGTGAGGGCTGATGGTGGCTCTTTACCTTGCGTCGACCTCCCCGGCTCGCGCGCAAATCATTGCGGATATTGGACTCACTGCTCAGGTACTGAGCCCCGACGTGGACGAAGAGGCTGTCGTTGCCGAAATGACATCGCCCACAGCAGTATCGATCGCGCAACACCTGGCAGAGCGTAAAGCCGAGAGTGCCCTCACCCCCGACGTTGATGGTCTTGTCATTGGCGGCGACTCGGTCTTTGAGTTCGACGGCGAATTCCTCGGAAAACCCCATACCGCGGATGTTGCGACCAGGCGCTGGAAGGCGATGCGTGGGCGCAGCGGGATCCTGCATTCCGGCCTGTGCGTGATTGATCACACCGGGGGCACACATCGGGGGTCCCTTTCGGAAGTGTCCTCGGCGGAGGTGTTTTTTCGCGCCGATATGACCGATGACGAGATCGCCGCCTATGTCGCCACCGGCGAACCGCTGAGTGTGGCCGGCGCCTTCACTCTCGACGCTCGCGGCGCCGCGTTTATCGAAAAAATTGTCGGAGATTCCTGGGCAGTGGTGGGAATGTCCGCCACCTCGCTGCGGTCACTGATCACCAGACTGGGTCACGACTACACCGAGCTCTGGGTGCCCTAGTAACGGCTTCTACCCCGGAGCAAGATAGCGGGCGTTCATGCCTCATACTTGCCGAGTGGAACTTGATGTTTGGCTCCTCTACGTAGCCGCCGCGACGGGCCTTTCGCTTGTTCCCGGGCCCAATGGCTTACTCGCTCTCACCCACGGTGTTATTCACGGCCCGGCGCGCACTATGGCCACCATTGCGGGCGGAAGCCTTGGTTTTGGCGTAACCATTGCGGCTTCACTTTTTGGCATTGGGGCCCTCGTGGTGGCCTCCCCGGAACTGCTCACGACCCTCAAATGGGTCGGTGGCGGGTACCTCGTGTGGCTTGGCATCGGGGTGTGGCGCTCTCCAGCAATGAGTGCCGCACAGGGGCCGGAGGCACGGGTCGTTACGACCGTTTCGCTTGCGCGAGCGGGTTTCCTCGCTGCGGTCACTAACCCGAAGGGTTTGCTGTTCTTCGTTGCCTTCTTGCCGCAGTTTGTTGTTCCCGAGGACTCTCTGCTGACCCAGTTTCTCGTGTTGGCATCGACCTTCATCGTGATCGAGATCCTTGTGGAGACTGCGATTGCTCTCACAGCATCGCGGGTCCAGCCTCTTCTCGCGCGCTTTGGCAAACGAGTCAATCGGGTATTGGGACTGCTCTTCATGGCTATCGGGGTCTTTCTGCCCCTGCGATAATCACCAGCATGCGTGGAAGGACACGGCATGGACGACATTGATTCGGCAATCTCATCATTCCCGGATGCGCAGGCTGGCGCTTTGCAGGACGTTCGCACGAGGTTGAAGACACTGCTTCCTCACGCCACCGAAGACCTCAGCTGGGGCATGCCCTCTCTGCGCTGCCACGGAATCTTGGTCGTGTCCTACTCGGGCTTTGCCCAGCACAACAGCCTCTTTCCGGGGCCCGACGTTCAACACCGGTTGGGCGAAATGCTCGAGGGGTACACCACAACAAAAGGAACAATCCATTTCGATCGTGAAAAGGCGCCTCCAGTGACTTTCCTTCGGGCGCTCGTCAAAGCCAAGATTGCGTCTATCAACAACAGCTTCCCGAAAAAGTCCGGGGAGTTCCTTGCCCTGTATGACAACGGTGCCGTCAAATCCCTCGGGCGCTACACCGAAGGCGAGATGACGGGAGCGTGGAAGTTTTTCCGCCGCGATGGAAGCCTTCTCCGGGAGGGCTCCTTCACGAAGGGCCAGCAAAAAGGGACCTGGACAACCTTTATGGCCGATGGCGCTGCCCACAAAACCACTACCTTCGCGTAGCCTGACCCGGTGACGACACAGCTTCTTCAAGCACAAGCGCACCTCACGAAATCGTGCGAGGTGATGGCGGGCCTGATTCCCCGCTTTATTCCACCCCCTATTGACCCCAAACCTCCCGCGCTCTACTTTGACGTTCTGGTGGCTTCGATCATTGGCCAGCAACTCTCTGTCAAAGCAGCGGACACCATTGAAGCCCGTTTTCGCGGGCTCGTGAGCTCGCTCACGCCCGAAAGTGTTCGAGCTCTTGACCCCACCGTCATGCGCGAGCAGGGTCTGTCCCACTCGAAGATTGCCTACATCCACAACCTCGCCGATGCCTTCCTGGCAGGCGAGCTAGACGCGGATGAACTCGAAGAGTTGCCCGAAAAGGACATTTCCCAACGCCTCACTGCGGTCAAGGGAATCGGTCCATGGACCGCGGAGATGTTCATGATCTTTGGAATGGGCCGACCCGATGTGTGGTCACCGGGTGACCTCGGTCTACGCAAAGCAGTGTGGGCTCTCTTTGGTGAAGACGCGGACCTCACTGCAGTGAGCGATGTGTGGAGTCCCTACCGGTCGTATGCCTCGCTCTACCTCTGGAAACTGTGGGATGACGAGAAACCCCAGTCCCCCAAAGCGACGAAGTAGCTAGCCCCAGAGTTCCGCTGTGGGAATGCTCACCAACCCTCCGGGTTGGTATTCCAAACCGTCGGCACAATCCTGCTCTAGCAAGAGTGGGCCATCGATGTCCACGAGCGAGCAGTATTGACCGAGAACATAGGAGGGTGCCATCGACAGCGAGGTGCCTGTCATGTTTCCCACCATGACGCCAAGCCCCTCCTTCGCAGCCCGCTCGGCAAGCGCCAAACCCTCGGTGAGCCCCCCGCACTTATCCAACTTGATGTTGATCATGTCGTAGCGACCAGAAATCACCGCGTAGTCCTCTAAACCCAAACAACTTTCATCAGCGCCGAGCGGAATAGGCGAGTCATATCCCACGAGCTCCTCATCTTTGCCCCGCGGCAAGGGCTGTTCGATGAAAGAAACCCCCAGGGAATCAAGCTTTGAGGTGTAGGCCTTGAGATCCTCAAAAGTCCACCCCTGGTTGACGTCAATGACGAGCGTTGCCTCCGGCCGCGCTTCCCGAATCGCCGCGATTCGCTCGATGACAAGGTTGTTATCAAGTTTCACTTTGAGAGCAGGAAACTCGTGCCAACGGGCAGCCTGTGCTGCCATCTCTTCCGGGCTAGCCACCCCGAGGGTGGCAACGGTGGTGAGCTGGCGCGGAACAAGGTCGAGCACTTGCCAAATGGTGGACCCCGTCGTTTTGCATTCAAGATCCCAGAGTGCACAATCCAACGCGTTTCGCGCGCCGCCTGCCGGGAGGAGGGCCGCTAGTTCTTCCCGGGTGATACCCGCTTCGACCTGCTCTCGAACAGATTCCAGCTCTGCGCTGATGGTTGCTTGCGTCTCGCCCAGGTAGTACGAACCTGTCCCTTCGCCGCGTCCTTTGGCGCCGTCGGCTTCCAAGCTGACCCAGACGGTGTGAAGATTCGTAAACGTGTGACCTGTGATCGAAAAGGGCGCCGCCAGCGGGAAAGTCTTTTCCTCGACGGTCATTTTCACCGGTGTCACCACTCCCGCAGGGCCTCGACAAGGGGCGCCACTCCGCCATCAAGCGGATCAACGGCCGGCAGGCCCCACTCCTTCGACAGACGATCGAGGTAGGACTGCTTTTCCTCACGAGCAAGACCCGAAGTGTTAACACTGATCCCGACACAGCGAACGTCGGGATTGACCCGCCTAGCCATCAGGGTCGTTAGCTCGATGACCTCCCCGATGCTGGGCAGGGGAAAGTCTGGCCACCCCGCCATGTGGGAGCGGGTGGCATCCGTACACACCACGAAAGCGTCGGGTTGTGATCCCGTCAGCAACCCCGCAGTGACAGCCGCGTAGCCCGGGTGAAAGAGACTGCCTTGGCCTTCGATCACATCCCAGTGCTTCTCGGATGCTGCCGCAGGAGAGAGAAGCTCTGCTGCCCCCGAGACAAAGTCGGACACCACAGAATCGATGGGGATCCCGCTACCGGAGATCAAGATTCCTGTTTGCCCGCTGGCACGAAAATCAACATCAAAGCCTTGATCAGCCATCTCGCGGGCGAGTGCTAGCGCCGTATATTTCTTACCCAACGCACAGTCGGTTCCGACCGTTATGACCCTTTTCCCAGTCCGTCGTTTTCCGGTCCCCACGGGGATGTTCTCCGGCGGCACCCGAACGTCGATGATGCGGGCGCCCGAAAGCTGAGCTGCCTGAGCCAACTCCGGCACGTCGGCAAGACGCTGGTGCATTCCTGCAGCAACGTCCAGCCCCTGCTCCAGAGCGTCCCTCAAAACAGAGAGTGTGGCAGGAGGAATGATGCCGCCGATGACGACAACCCCGAGAACCACGGTGCGAGCTCCTGCCTCAAGCGCCTGCTCGAGCGTTACGTCGGGCAAACCCGCATCCACTGTGTCGGGTGCGAGGCGAACCTGGCCGACACAGTTCTCCGCGTCCCACTGGGCAATACCGAGTCCCGTCTTGGCATAAATAGGGTCGGTTTCATCCCCCATAAGGAGAACGTAGGGTTTGTGGATTCGATGGCTCACGTCGGCTTCTTTCTCGGGAGGATTCAGCAAAGCTAGCGCAGTCACACCCGAAACAATTCGTTCGCGGCGAAGGCCCCGAGCCTCTACGAGGTTTCGAGTGCTCCCAACAGGTAACGATCTAGTGTGGCCTCGGGACTTGGCGAGCCGCCATGCTTTCCTTGAAACTGTGACGTACCATCACCACCGCACAGGCCCAGAATCCGACTCGCGCCGCCAGGGTGCTGGGATATCCAGTCGGTGAGGTCGTAGACCGACCCATCGATGATGCTCCAGCAGCTTTCTTCAGAGTTGTTAGCGGCAACCGCCTCCACCGTGAGCGCTCCCATCGAGGGCCCGTCTTGGTCACCCTCGGGGGTGTCGGTCCAGTCTTCACCGGGCTCGACATCATCAGCTAGCCGCGTCTCTGGCTCGGAAGACTCCATCACTGTTTCCTCGGCGGGCTCAACAGCATTGTCCGCAGAAGCGCACCCGGCCACCAACAGAGGAACTGCCAGAAGAAAACCAAAGAATTTCATGACCAGAAGATACCAAGGCCGCATGAGAATTCGACGCGAAGCCTCGCTGGAGTAGTGGGTTCAGACCGAAACGGAGCGCAGATACAGTGGGGTACCAACGGCGTCGGTAAGGAATAGTCGTGGAATCCACAAAGTCACAACCAAACCTGCGCCGCAGGCGGGGCTTTGGCGCCTGGCTGGCGGTGGTCGGCATCAGTGTTGTGCTCGCGATTGTCGTTCCCTACGCACTCATTCCCTTCATTGACCAGCCGCTTGGGACCTACTTTTTTTGGACCGGGTTCTCGCTAGTCATCGCGCTCTTTGTCTTCTGGGGAGTGCGCAGCTGGAAGGACGACGAGTGATCGACTCCTGGCTGATCTGGGTAGCCATCGGAATCTTCACTCTCTTTGGCATTACTCTCTCTGTGGTTGCTACCCGGGCCAACGAGGGAACGGCAACTGATTACTTTCTGGCGGGGCGATCGACGGGTTCTGTGGTCGCCGGTCTTAGCTACGCGGCCACCACCTACTCCGCCTACATGCTGGTTGTGCTGACCGGGCTCACCTACCGCGGAGGAATCGGGGCGCTCGGATTTGAGTTGATCTACTTCGCAGGGCTGAGTCTCTTGGTCGTGTTTGCGCCCCGCTATTGGCTGGCGTCGAAAAAATGGGGTTTCGTCTCACCCGCTGAAATGTTCGGGGCACGATTTGCCGACCGCCGTGTGGCGCGGCTGATGGCCACCATTTCCATCGTGTTCCTTCTGCCCTACTGCACGACACAAATGGCGGGCATCGGGCTATTGCTCTCCGGTGTCACCGATAACTCGTTCGACCTTTTCCAGGCGGTGCTGATCGGCGCCGCGCTCGCGATTGCGTGGACTCTGTTTGCAGGCCTCCGATCCGTCGCCTGGACGGATGCCGCCCAGGCCGTGATGATGATGGTGTCAGCGCTCATCGCGCTGGCCTTTGCGATCGCCGGACTCGGAGGTATTCCCGGATTTCTTGCGGCAACGATCGACTCCCGGAGCTTGTGGTTGGAAGTTCCCGGACCGGGTTTGTGGAGCATGGGCACCTTCATCGCGCTGTCGTTGCCGTGGTTTTTCTTCGCCATCTCCAACCCTCAGGTGGCCCAGCGACTGTTCATTGTCAAAGACTTCCGCTCGATGCGGAACATGATTTTATGGGTGCTGGCGTTTGGGCTCATCTTCACCCAGGTTTCCATCATTTGGGGTTTTGCTTCGCTCCAGGTTGCCCCCGGGCTCGAGAACACCTCCACGGCAACCCCCGCCCTTCTGACCAGTGGGATCATCCCGTTGCCCGTGGTCTTGTTCCTGATCGTCGGCATCCTGGCTGCCGCAATTTCGACCCTTGATTCCATTGCACTGACCATGGGATCCCTCATTGCGCGCGATTTTGCGCCCCGGACGGCATTCAACGACAAAGCGCAAATTCTTACCGGACGGGTCGTCGTTGTCGTCGTGATTGTGTTTGCCAGCTATTTCGCACTCCGTTCCACGGACATCGTCGACCAATTGGCCTCGCTATCGGCAGCTGGCCTCATGGTCATGGTGCCAACCATTGTCGGAGCATTCTTCTGGAAGCGCTCCACCCACTGGGGTGCACTGTCCTCGCTTGCCGGGGGATCCCTCACTGCCGTCTACCTCGCGCTTATCCAAGGAGTGAGCGTGTTCAACCCGCTCCTCGTGGGTGCGGTAGCAACCATCAGCACAGGGTTATTCGTGGTGGTCAGCTTGCTGACCAAACCCCATCCTGGCGCCCTGGATTTTGCGGGCGATCTCAAAGAGGAGCTCTCACACCACGGGGCTTGGTGATCACCTGGTAACGGCTCAATCGCCGTGGCAGAAGAAAACGGGCGCACCGCGGTGGTGGGTCCCTTCGCGATTTAGGATGAAGGAATGGCCGAACCCGCTCCACAGCACTGTGATGTCATCGTGGTCGGTGGCGGACACAACGGGCTCGCAGCAGCTGCGTACCTCGGCCGCGCGGGGTATTCGGTCACTGTCCTCGAACAAGCATCGACGGTCGGCGGCGCGGCGGTTTCAGCACAAGCTTTTTCCGGCGTCGATGCGCACTTATCGCGCTACTCCTATCTCGTGAGTTTGATGCCCCAGAGCATCAGGGAAGACCTCGATCTCGACATCTCGCTGATTCGACGTCGTTATTCGTCTTACACCCCGGTTCCCGGGACCGACCGTGGGCTTCTGATTGACGCAGAAGACGCCGAGCGCACAAGAGCATCATTTGAGGCCATCGGTGCCGGCGATGACTACATGCGGTGGCTCGATTTTTACCGGGACACCCAGGTAATTGCGGCATCACTTTTCCCCACCATGACAGAGCCCATGATGACCAAGGAAGAGTTCCGGCGATTGCTGGATTTAGCTTCCCCCGGGCGAAATCTATATGGGCGTTTCATCGAAACACCGATCGTCACTCTCGTGAACGAGACATTCGAGAGCGACATCGTTCGAGGTGTTGTGCTGACCGATGCACTGATCGGAACTTTCCCCGATGGCGACGACGATTCTGCGATGCGTGCGTGTTTTCTTTATCACGTGATTGGCGGGGGTACCGGAGACTGGGACGTCCCCACCGGCGGGATGGGAAGCGTCAGTAGTGCTCTCGAAAAGTCGGCACGACAGGCTGGCGCAACAATTGTTACGGGTGCCCGGGTCACCAGGATTGGTGATGATTCCGTTGTTCATTTCCTGCGCGACGGGCAAGAGTTCACCACCCAGGGGCGTTTGGTGATCTCTGGCGCATCCCGGGCAACAGCCCACACCCTGGCAGCGCGAGAAAATCAGGAGCCCGCAATTGAGGGAGCCCAGGTGAAAGTGAATCTGATGCTGAGCCGTCTTCCTCAACTGGCAGACACCACGGTCAGTGCAGAGGAGGCTTTTGGTGGAACCTTCCACATCAACGAATCAGGATCCCAGCTGGCGACATCTATCGGGCAGGCGCAATCCGGACAGATTCCGGATGTCATTCCTTGCGAAATTTATTGCCACACGCTGAGTGACCGGAGCATTCTGGGTCCCGAGCTACGGAACACCGACGCCCAGACGCTGACCGTGTTTGCCCTCAACGTTCCGCACAGCCTCATTGCCGGCAGTGAACCCGATGCTGTTCGGGCAGACCTCCAAGCCCGGGTGCTCGATTCGCTGAACAGTGTCCTCGCCGAGCCCATTGAAGGATGCGTTATGAAGGACACCGAAGGGAAAGCGTGCATCGAGACCAAAACGACGATTGACCTCGAACAAGCGCTGGGGCTTCCTGGTGGCAACATCTTTCACCAGCCGCTGAGCCTGCCCTATATTCCCGATAACGTCACCGTGACAACTCCCGCCACACGCTGGGGTGTTGATTCAGGCATCCCCCACATTCTTTTGGCCGGCGCCAGCGCCATTCGCGGCGGCGGCGTCAGCGCCATTGGCGGTCAGAATGCCGCCATGGCAGCACTGGAAATCCTCCGAGAGGGCTAAGTCGCTACTCGCACATTCAGTTACGCAGGTCCAGCGGGCTGACCACACGCGGGACACACACTGGCGTTCACAGACAGTGGGGCGTCACAGTGGACGCAGTACTCGGAATCAGGCATCATGCCTCACTTCTGTCGCAACAGTGCGACGTTGGGTGTTCGCCATGCTCTCACAGTACGAGCGACATAGCTATGGGCAAGGTCCCGGGGCTAAAGAACAAGCTTCAGAGTGAGCCGACACAGACAAAAAAATTGGCACGCCCGGAGGGATTCGAACCCCCAACCTTCTGATCCGTAGTCAGATGCACCAGCGCTAACCGGTGTGGTTTTTCCCCACAATAACAGGGAAGTAGACGGAGTGGGCTGGATTGATAGGGTCGTCCAACAGCGTTGATGGCTGACTAATTGGCTGACCTCCGAGGGTGATGTTTGCATGAATTGCGCCTCGCTTTCCCTGAGACAGGTTCACCCACCTCCCAAAACCGCAAGTGGGTCTCTCCGATGGGGCCAGACATTCCTCCACTGCCGTGAGCGAGATGTCGGGCAAACAATTCTCCGAGACGTAAAGCCCTCTGCGGCTAGGCTTTTACCATGAAGCGGAGTTTCTCTGGTTACTGGCCGTGGATTGTGGTCGCGGTCACATTCCTCGCACTCATTGCGGCGGCCGCGTTTCGCTCAACGGTCTCTCTGCTATTCGAGCCAATGGAGAGCGAGTTTGGCTGGGACCGCACGATTGTCTCGGTCGCCATCGGAGTGAACTTGTTTTTTTATGGGATTACGGCCCCATTTGCGGCGACCTTGATGAATCGGTTCTCAATACGCTCGGTCGCCGTCGTCGCGCTGACACTCATCGCCATCGGCTCCGCTCTGGCCGTAATTTTTCCGACCCCCCTGGGACTCATCCTGACGTGGGGAGTTCTCATTGGTTTCGCCACCGGTTGCCTCGCTCTAGTCTTTGCCTCGATGGTGGCAGGCCGCTGGTTTCATCGGCATCGCGGTCTTATCACCGGTGTCTTTTCAGCCGCCTACGCCACAGGTTCGCTTATTTTCCTTCCGCTCTTGAGTCTTGTCCTGACCACAAGTGGGTGGAGAGCGACGGCTTTCACAGTGGCGTCCTTAGCGGTCGCCATCATGGTTGTCTTCGGACTTCTGTTTCGAGACAAGCCCTCAGAGGTCGGGTTGCGCCCCTTCGGCCTGGCAGCTGATGCACCAGTCCAGGACTCCACTGGGCCGATCAGTGTCAGAGCAAATTTCGCCCTTCTCGGGGAGGTCGTGCGAACACGGCCATTTCTGATTCTTGCGGGAACATTCTTCATCTGTGGGTGGACAACAAACGGGCTAATCGGCTCACATTTCATTCCTGCCACCCACGACCACGGGATGCCTGTGACTACCGCCGCCGGTTTGCTCGCGTTAATTGGAATATTTGACTTCATCGGGACCATCCTGTCCGGATATCTGACCGACAGGTTCAATCCAATAATTCTCCTGGCCATCTATTACGGCTTCCGAGGGGTCGCACTCTTCTCAGTCCCTTTCCTGCTCGGCCCCACTGTCGAGCCTCCTATGTTCTTCTTTGTCGTCTTCTACGGATTGGACTGGATTGCCACAGTGCCGCCGACCATCGAGTTATGCCGTCGATACTTCGGTATTGAGCGGTCGGGCGTGGTCTTTGGATGGGTGTTTGCGAGCCATATGATTGGCGCCGGGTTCGCTTCCGTCTTTGCAGGAATCATCAGAGACCTGCAAGGGACTTATCTCATCGCGTGGATCACAGCCGCAATTTTGTGCATGCTCGCGACAGCCGCAGTCTGGACGTTGAGAAACGATTCGGAGGCAATAACTTCGCCAACATAGAGCCAGGAGCAGACATCCGCTTCCGTGGGGAACCAGGTTCGGGACCGCCTTGGGTCGCTAGCTTCCTGACTGCGGGCGCACGACAGGTTGGACACGTCCCCGAATGGTCAGCCCCCAAAGTCTTCGACCAACTCGAGCCAGAAGGCGGCACGGTCACCCTGGGAGCACGCCCGGAGGGATTCGAACCCCCAACCTTCTGATCCGTAGTCAGATGCTCTATCCGTTGAGCTACGGGCGCAAGCGCCTGTGGTGCGTCGCAATACTAGCAGGGGTCCCACGGGGCCCTCACGGTGGTTATGGGGAAAAGACAATTAGGGTTCAACGGTGGAGACGACAATCACCGCCGTTTACAACGCTGATGGTGGCCTACTAGGCGAGGCCGCTTATGTGATCGGGCACCTGCTCGGCACCACCTCATGCTCTCTCTGTGACATCACCCACTCGCCGCTTCGGCGAAAGCCAGAGTGGGACGCTATGGTCGCCACCCTGCCGTTCCCCCTCATCGTTCGGCACCGTAACGAGGTCACCCCAGAGCTGAGTGCCGCGCTCGAGGGTCAGACCCTGCCGCTTGTCGCCGCCGAGGGCCCCGAGGGCATCACTTGGGTGCTCACCGCTGACGAACTCGATCAATGTGAGGGTTCACCAGCCGCATTCCGTGAAGCGCTCCTTGCTGCACTCGCGAACAGCGAGGAGAGCTAGGGGCGAGGGGCCGTGTCGTCCGCCGCTTCTTCGCGACGGCCATAAGCAGGCCGAGACCCCCCGAGGTTGAAGGTCGAGAGAAAGCCCACCACGAGGAAGCCCGCCGCCACGTAGGCAGAAAGCTGGGCGCCATCGGTAAAGGCCTCACTGCTTGCAGATTGGACTGCTGCGGCTGTGGCGGCGTCCACCTGTTGGGCCTGAAGAGCCTCGGCTATCCCCGGTATTGCGCCACCGGCGGAACCGACGACCAGGTCAACCACCTGGCTTTGGCTGGCCGGCGGCAGGCTTAGCTCAGAGAGACGGTCATCCAGTGCCACCTCGGTGCCGGTGAAGAGGGTGGTCCCTAGAACAGCAATCCCGAGTGCAGAACCAATTTGGCGCACCGTCGACTGAGACCCTGATCCCTGGCCGGTCTTATCCATGGGGACATCCACCATGATGACCCCGGTGAGCTGAGCCGTTGCAAGACCCACCCCAATGCCGTACACGAACAGGAATGGGGCAATTGCGCCCCACCCGGTGTCAGTGGAGGCGACAACCCCGAAGCCCAGAATTCCCACAATTTCCAGCACGACGCCGATTTGGACGGCCCGCGCTGGGGCGAGCTTTCCGCTCAACGCCCCTCCAACACCGGAGGCAACAAACGCCCCGCCCGCAAGAAAGAGCAAGACAAGGCCCGCTCCAATGGGCGTCATGCCAATCACGTTCTGAAGCCATAGAGGGATCGCGAAGAGAAGACCAAACTCACCCATAGAAATAATCAAGGCCGCGATCGAACCATTGCGGAAAGACGAAATCTTGAAGAGGTTGAGGTCAAGAAGTACGGCTCGCGCCCTCTTCTCGCGCTGACGTTCCCAGAAAACAAAAGCGATACCCGCCACAAGCGATACCGCGAGCGCCACGGGAATAACCGACAGGCCACTCAAGGGCCACACAAAGCTCCCAACTGAGAAGGGGGTCTCCGGGCTCGGGCTCCACCAGCCATATATCCGGCCCTCAATCAGGCCAAACACCAGAGGCCCGAACAGCAACACCGACAATGCGCCACCCACCCAGTCGACGCCCTTAACCACTGTGGGCGACCGTGATTCTTGGACAAACAAAATAAGGCCCGCCATGATGATGACGCCGAGGGGAATATTGATCAGGAACGCCCAGCGCCACGTAAAGTCGGTAGCCAACCATCCGCCCAAAACAGGGCCCACCGCGACCATG
>JAOHDU010000018.1 GCA_028096805.1 Pontimonas sp. | reverse complement strand
TTGTTGAGGCATCGGGCGGAGAAAGTCTCCGGGTGAATCTTGACCTAGTCACCAACAACGTTGCCCTGGCCAGCCAGATCGCCATTGCTTGGGCACAGCGCCAGCCATGACCCGGGCGCGCATTGTTGTTGCCGGCGATGTCGTCGACGATGTCATTGCCGTGGTCGACCAGCCGGTGCGCTCCAACACGGATACTCCCGCGCGAATTAAGCGAACTCTCGGTGGTTCGGCAGCGAACACTGCAGCGTGGCTCGCCCATGAGGGCTGTTCAGTCGACTTCTTTGCCCGAGTGGGCGCGCGTGATGTTCTCCGCTGCTCGGAAGACTTTTCTGAAGCTGGGGTGACACCTCATCTTGCTGGCGACGAAGAGCTTGAAACGGGATCCTTGGTCAGCATTGTCCACGGTGATGACCGGTCAATGTTGACCGATCGTGGCGCAAACACCGCGTTTGAACCGGACCAGATCCCCGACAGTGTGATGGCCCAGGCCGCTTGGTTACACCTCACCGGATATAGCTTCTTCCAGCATGACAACCCCGAGGTCCTGAGCTTGTTGATTGAGCGGGCTGGATCCCTGGGAGCGCGGGTCATGGTTGATGCATCCTCGGCAGGGTTCTTATCCGATATTGGCCCCGAGCGATTCCTCAACTGGGTCGGTGGCGCCAGCATTTTGCGTTGTAACGAAGAAGAAGCCCACATTTTGGGTCACTCGGGCGACACTCGGGAGGCAATCGAGTGCCTTGGCCAGCTATTTCCTCGTGTGATTGTGACGACGGGTGAGGACGGGGCCTTGGTGTTGGAGGACACCGTGGCTCATCACATCCCGGCCACTCCCGAGGAGCGCAAGGTGGACCCCACCGGTGCGGGGGATGCTTTCAACGCTGGAGTACTCGCTGGCCTCGCGGCGGGCTTGTCGCTGGTCGACTCTGGGGTCAACGGGTCTCGCCTTGGTGCAGTTGCTATTAGCCAGCTTGGCGGGCGGCCTTCAGCGTAGAGAAGGCAGAAAGCGCTCGTTCTCGGCTAGCTTTCATGTCGACAATGGGCTCGCTGGGGTAGTCCTCCGACTCGGGAAGCCACCGGGAAATATACGTGCGGTCGGGGTCAAATTTGTCGGCCTGAAGCAGAGGATTAAATACTCGGAAGTAGGGGGCCGCGTCAGCCCCGCTTCCCGCAACCCACTGCCAGCTCGCGGGATTGTTGGCTTCATCAGCATCGACAAGGGTGTCCCAGAACCACGCTTCCCCTACGCGCCAGTGTACGAAGAGGTTCTTGATCAAGAACGACGCGGCGACCATGCGCACGCGGTTGTGCATATAACCGGTCTCCCAGAGCTCGCGCATGCCAGCGTCAACAAGGGGGACTCCGGTCAACCCTTTCTGCCAGGCGGCGATAGCCTCCTGGTCGGGCTCGCCCCAGGGGAAGTGATCAAACTCTGGCCGGAAGTTCTTCTCAGCGAGTTCGGTGTTGTGAAACAAAATGTTGTAGGAGAACTCACGCCAGCCAACTTCTGAGAGGAACTTCGTGGTGTTCTCGGATGAGACATGGGGGAGGTTGTCCTGCAGTCGATGCCAAATGGTGTGGGGACTGATCTCCCCGAACCGCAGATGAGGGCTCAGCTTGGACGTCGCATCGATGCCCGGTTCATCGCGCCGATGGTAGCTATTCAGTGCGGAATCGAGGAAATCCTCAAACCGTGTGTGGGCGCCAGCTTCCCCCGGAGTCCACTGTGCTTGGAGGCCTCCGGACCAGTCGGGGTCGGTGGGGAGTAGGTTCCACGCGCTCAGGTCTTCGCCCGCGACCCCGGGAACCGAAGCCAGTGACACCGGTGCGGGCAGAGGAAAACGCGGTGGCGCGGAAGCAAGGCACGCCTTCCAGAAAGGGGTGAAGACACGGAAGGGGTTTCCTTCGCCGTTCTTGATCGTCCACGGCTCGAAAAGGAGATTCCCGCCGAAGCTTTCACACGTGATGCCGCGCTCGCGAAGCTCCTCTTTGAGGGCCGCATCGGCGTCGCGGGCTTTTCCGTATCGACGATTCCAGAACACCGCCTGGGCGCCGTGGGCTGCGGCGAGCTCCTGAATGATGGGGGCAGCCTCGCCCTGACGGAGGAGGAGTGTTCCGCCGAGCTGGTCAATCTGCGCCGCCAGCGCGTGCAGTGAATGGTGGAGCCACCATCGAGAGGCAGAACCCAGTGGCCGGATTCCTGCTGACACCTCATCGTGGACGTAGACAATGATGACGGGGCCACCCAGCTCGGTTGCGGCGTGCAGAGCCGGGTTGTCACCCAAGCGCAGGTCATTGCGTAGCCACACAATGGCCGGTGCTGAAGTCATTTCTTCACCCTAGGCGTTATCGCTGAAGGTCGACCGTAGACGCAAGTAGGGCCGGTTCCTGAGGCAAGAAACCGGCCCTACTTGTCGCTACCAAGAGTGTTAGTGCAATCACATGATCGTCTTTTGTCACAGCACAACCGACGATGAGATAAGTATATAACGAAATGGTAACGGCGTCGAGAGCGTCTAGATCATGTCGGGAGAAGGTGCGACGCCATACTCAATGACGACATCGGCATGGCGGTCGAAGCGGTATCCCACGCCCCGAACGGTGCGCACAATGTCCTCAAACTCCCCCAGTTTCCCGCGCAGGCGCCGGACGTGAACGTCAATGGTCCGAGCGCTGGGCATTTCCTCGTCGCCCTGCTCCCACAAAGCGTTGATGATGGTCTCACGATTCACCGTCTGGCCCTCACGAAGAACGAGGAACTGGAGCATTTCGAATTCCTTGAACGTGAGGGGGGCGGTGCTGCCGTGCAACACCACGCGCTTTCGGGAAATATCGATGACCACCTCGGAGGGTTCCGACACCTTCGCGGGGGCCAACTTGGCGAGCGCCGCGGGGTCGTGGAGAGCCATTCGGACGATCTCGAGGTCGTTACCCCCGGCGCCCTCGGGCGCTAAAGCAATGGAGGCGTGGGTTTGGGACCCGGGAACATAGCCGTCCACCGATTTTTTGAGCTCGGACACGATCTTTTGCAGGCTGTGGCCTGCCGCCAAGGCATCTTTTTCACTGATGCCGACATAGAGTGCGAAGCCGCGAGGTTCGCGGGGAGATGAGGGGTTCATGAATGTCGATTCGGTCGGGGGCAGGAAGCCCAAAACAAGAAGGTGAGGTGTTAGTTACACATTCGAGCGCGACAACACCAGAGCGAACCGACGACGGTCAGCATCCTGGAGTTCGACATGACTCCATTATTGCGATTGGCGCAGGCGGGGGTCAAGTAATCGTCTAGCCGACCGTTCCGTAAAGGCGGTCACCCGCGTCACCAAGGCCCGGAACAATGAACCCCTGCTCATTGAGCTTCTCGTCGAGAGCGCCCAGGACGATGGTCAAGTCCCGGCCGGCGGTAGCTTTTTCGATTGCTGCTAGCCCCTCGGGTGCCCCAAGGATGCAGACAGCCGTGACATCTGTTGCGCCCTTGTCAAAGATGAAGTCAATCGCTTGCAGCAGTGACCCGCCGGTCGCTAGCATGGGATCAAGAATGAAACACTGGCGATTCGAGAGGTTCTCCGGCAAGCGCTCGGCATAAACGCTCGGCTCCAGGGTCTCTTCATTACGGACCATTCCCAAGAACCCGACCTCGGCACTCGGAAGTAGCTGCACCATTCCCTCCAGCATTCCGAGCCCAGCTCGCAGGATAGGCACGACAACAGGACGGGGTTCCGCGAGCCTGGTCCCCAGCATGGTGCTGACCGGAGTGGTGATTTCGCGGGGTTCGACGCGGATGTTTCGTGTGGCCTCATAGGCCAGCAAAGCGACGAGCTCCGAGGTCAGCGCGCGAAATTGGGGCGAGGACGTGGCTTGATCCCTCAGAAGGCTGAGTTTGTGCGAAATTAGCGGATGATCGGCGACGTGAACCTGCATCGCTCAACCCTAGCCGAGCTAGTGTTGAGCGATGCGCGGTGATCTCGAGGCGATGGATGACCTCCTTGTGTTTGCCGAAAAGGCCCTATTGACAGGTGATGTCCCGGTGGCTGCTGCCGTGATTGATCCCGACGGATATGTGATTGCCCGGGCCACAAACACCAAAGAGCGCGATAGCGATCCGACCGCGCATGCGGAGGTGCTGGCGCTTCGAGCTGCGGGTAAAGCCTTGGGGCTTTCCAACCTTCACGGTCACACTTTGATGGTGACGCTTGAGCCCTGCGTGATGTGTGCGGGAGCGATCACCCAGGCGCGAATCACCACCCTGGTGTTCGGCGCCTGGGATGACAAAGCAGGGGCAGCCGGTAGCAAGCACGATCTGGTGCGCGATCGGAGCCTTCCTCACCGTGTGGACGAGGTTCGGGGAGGAATCCGGGAAAAAGAGTGCGCCCAATTACTCCGCGATTTTTTCGCGCAGAAGTAGGCCTAAGACACCAGCCCCGGCCACACCACGGCCATCACCAGGTTGGCCAACGCCAGGGCACCAGCTGTGTGGAGTAGCGGCAGCAGTGCCCTCTGGTTTCCCGTGGGTGACATCTTGCGCTGGCGACGGCGTGCGATAAGAGCCACCACGAAAATCACCAGGGAGAGCCCGAGCTTTACAAAAATTTTCGGGTAGTTGAGGGACATATCGTCATCCGCGAGGCGCATTTCGGCAATCCCCGTGAGGGCAATGCCGGTGAGGAGTTGAACGGTAGCTCCGAGGAGAACCCACCCGAAGGCATAGTTCGTGTGCGCCCGCATCTGAATGAAGAAGGGGCCAAGAATCATGGCCAATCCGAGAAAGTGAAAGATGAGGGAGATATCGCGGGCAAGTTCCATGACGGCCTTTCTAGTCGGATGCCTTGATGACGATAACGTCCGTGGCCGGATCCTCGCGAGCGGGGTCGCGCACAAGCTCTGGCTCTACGTAAATGTCAGCGGTCTCCCCCACAACACCGCGAACACGGCGTTTAGCGTCACCCAGTGCGCTGCTCAGGGCATAGACCGGCATCGAGTCAATCAGTTGGACCGTGGTGGCGATGACCCACTGGCCATCCGGTTCGCTGGTGACGCACAGCCGGAGGACGGATTCAACATCAGGACTGTCGATGAGTGCATCCAAAATGAGCGAGCGCTCAGGGAGACTGGGGGATTTTTTGTTAGCCACAGAGACTCCCTTCAGACGCATCGGCGCGACATCGTGTCTGCCAATCTACACTGGGCACTATGACCACGACACTTCCTCAGATTGCTCTGGTCGGCACGGGAAATATGTCCGGTGCCATCCTTCAGGGCCTGTTGCAGCCGGGTGTGAAGGTCGCGGGGCTTCGAGCGACCACTCGCGGGGCCGCCTCCGCGGGGGCGCTTGTCCAGCGCGGAGTGAGCGCTGTCTCACTCGAGCAGGACTCCGACGCTAACCGACACGCGGCCGCTGACGCCGAGATCATTGTCCTTGGGGTAAAGCCCTACCAAATCCTGGAGGTGCTGACCGATCTGGTCGAGCACGCCCGCCCGGAGGCCACCGTGGTGAGCGTGGCCGCTGGAATCACTTTGGCCTCGATGGAGGAAATCTGGCCGGGTGCGCTCGTGCGAGCGATGCCCAATACGCCTGCTCAAGTAGGTCAGGGTGTGACGGGGTTAGCCCGTGGTTCGAGGACATCGGATGCCCAGGCAGCCATGGTCGAGGCACTTTTTTCAACGGTCGGCGAGGTCTTGGTTGTGGAGGAAGACCAAATAAACGCTTTGAGTTCGATCTCTGGCTCCGGGCCGGCGTATGTCTACCTCTTCATCGAGCATTTCATGGAGGTTGCTCGCCAAAAGGGTTTCACCGAGCATCAAGCGCGAGTCATGGTGGAGGGCACCTTTAGTGGTGCTGTGGCAGTCCTGGCTCAGTCTGGGAAAACCCCCGACCAGTTGCGAGTCGAGGTGACCAGCCCGGGAGGGAGCACGGCCGCTGCACTCCAAGCGTTCGAGGGCGCCGACCTCGGGGCAATTTTCGCGCAAGCGAGTGATGCGGCGATCGCCCGGGCTGAGGAAATGTCCCGCGAATAACTACTTGTCGAGTGCGGCGAACGCCTCGATGTCCTCGTTGGTGCCTGAGACGATGATGAGGTCGTGGTTGGTGACCACAGTTTTTTCCGTCGCATACGTGAAGGGCTTGCCGGGGGACTTCACCCCCACCACCGTGATGTGGTGATGAGACCGCACCTTCGAATCCTCGAGGGAAAGGTTCCGAATGGGCTTCGGCGGATACATCTTCACCAACGCAAAGTTGTCATCAAAGCGAATGAAGTCAATCATGCGACCCGAGACCAGGTGAGCTACTCGCTCCCCGGCTTCCCGCTCGGGGTAAATGACGCGGTGGGCACCAATTCTGGTCAGAATTTTTCCGTGAGACTCGCTAATTGCCTTGGCCCAAATCTGGGGGACCTTGAGGTCCACGAGGTTGGTAGTGATGAGCACACTGGCTTCGATGGAGGAGCCGGTGGCGACAACCGCGATGGGGAAGTCCGCTGCACCCACCTGCTGCAGGGCGCTCATGTTGCGCGCGTCAAGAACGGCCGTGTGTCGAACCCGGTCGGACCACTTCTGCACCAAGGCAGGGTCTTCATCGACGGCCAGCACATCGCGACCAAGTTTGTCGAGCTCACCAGCGGTGGCCGCGCCAAAGCGCCCTAAGCCGATAACGAGGACGGGGGCATCATGGGGAATTTTCTCAACCAACGATTGGCCTTTCTTTTGCCCGGCGGTAGACGGTCTGCCGGTGGGTTCCGCTCAGCGCGGTCGCGAGCGTCACTGTACCAACTCGGCCCAACAGCATGGTGGCCGAGAGAATAAATTTCGCCGAGTCGGGTAGGTCAGCGCTGGTGAAACCAGCGCTGAGGCCGCACGTGGCAAAGGCGGAGATGACGTCAAACAGAATCCGATCCAGCGGCGCCTCCGTGACCCGCATCAGGGCGATGGTGGACACGGCAACAATGCTCGCCCCCCACAGAACAACACTCACGGCCAGGCGGACAACATCCGAGGGAATGCGGCGCTCATAGACAACGATGTCTTGATTGCCGCGCGATTCGGCAAACGCTGCCAGGAACAAAATGGCCAGCGTCGTGACTTTGATTCCGCCGGCGGTTGACGCGGATCCGCCCCCGACAAACATCAGCATGTCCAGCACCAACAGTGTTGCCCCGGAGAACTCCGCGGTGTCGACGGTGGAGAAACCCCCGGAGCGCGCCATCATCGAGGTGAACACGGCGGTCATACCCTTCACGCCCGGGCTCTTGTCGCCGAGGGTGTCCTCGTTGCTCCACTCCAGCGCAGCGATGGCGATGGCGCCAATTACCAACAGCAGTGTGGTGGTGGAGAGGGTGAGGCGAGCGTGCATGCCCAGTCGAGCGTGATCCCAGGTTCGACGTTGACGGCGTTGCCGAGCTGTGCGCACCGCGCGAGCGATGGCATAAATCACCGGGAATCCGATGCTGCCCAGGAAAACGCCAAAACCGATGGTGAAGACCATGATGGGGTCTGCCACAAACGGCGCCAAGCCATCGACCAGGGGGACAAAGCCGGTGTTGGTGAAAGCAGAGACAGCCAGATAGCCGCCCTGCCACAGTGCGGTCACCGGGTCTAGACCCCACACGATCAGGCGCGGGATGATGATCGCCGCGAGGGCGAGTTCGATCAAAATCACACTGATGAAGACGGTTTTCAGTAAACCCTTCACATCGCCCAAGCGCATGCCGTGGTTTCCCGACCCCTCCTTTTCGTGAAGCCGTGAGGGGTCAACGTCCCCGGCCATCATCTTGCGCACAGAGAGGCCCAGACGCTTGGAGGCGATGACCGCGAGCAACGTCGCCAGGGTCATTACCCCTATTCCACCGACCTGGAGGGCAACAAACACGATCAGGTGTCCCGCCGGTGACCAGTGGGTGGCCATGTCGAGTGTGGTGAGACCGGTCACGCAGATGGCTGATGTTGCGGTGAACAGGGCATCAGCGAGTGGTGTCGCCTCGCCAGTGGCTGCGGCAAACGGCATCATCAACAGCCCTGTCGTGACCCCCACAAGAAAAATAAAAATGACCACAGTGGTGGTGGCGGCTTGGCCCCCCAGGAGCATCTGCAGGCGGGCGCCAAGACCCCGGATGCCCGGGGGGAGAGTCGTCTGGGAGCGAGTGCGAGACCACGCAAGTCTTTTCGTCCGCGCACGTTTCGCGCGACGCGCGATGTTGCCAAGCCACGAGGACACGTTTGCCCGCTCGCTTCCTGACTGTCGTGGGGACAACCGCCAGCCATGGTACTCCTCCCCGAGCCGAAGTACGCTAGAGGATTATGGCTGATGTTTTCGATGTGGTGGCGGACCCCACACGGCGGGATATTGTTCGACTGCTCCACAGCGCAGGCGCCGGTGGGGAGATGAGTGTCGGTGAACTGGTGGAGGCACTGGGTATTACCCAGCCGACCGTTTCTAAGCACCTGAAAGTTTTGCGCGAGGGTGGCGTTGTGGGGGTTCGTGAAGAGGGCCAGCATCGCTATTACCGTTTTGAACCTTCAGCGCTTGCTGCCCTGGAGCACTGGTTGCACACACTCGGGCACCGCTCTGACACCACCGCGAGCGAGCCGTTTAGGGACCTGACGTTCGCGGGCCGCGCGGTCGGGGGCGCGGTTCGGGACCTTCAAAAATGGCTCCAGCACACCGGGGGACAGTTTTCCCGCTAGCTAATGAGCGTTGCGCTCTGCGCTAGAGTAGGGAAGTTGCCCGAAAGGGCACAGCACACTTTCCGTTTCAAAAGGACACTTAATGGGCTCTGTTATCAAGAAGCGCCGCAAGCGTATGGCGAAGAAGAAGCACCGCAAGTTGCTTCGTAAGACTCGCCACCAGCGTCGCAACAAGAAGTAGCTCGTCGAGCAATCGCGCTGGTCACGCCCGTCGTGACCAGCGCTTTTCTCTGCCTATTTGTTTTTGCCCGACTGTGATCGTCCTGAGGCCTCGGGCCACATAACCGGCCACCCTGCTCGGGATGCGTGGGCAAGCAGTGTCGCGTCGGGGTTCACCGCCACCGGGTGACCGACCAAGCTCAACAGGGGAATATCCGCGGCCGAATCCGAATAGGCGTAGCACTGGCTGAGGTCAGCACCCACCTCGGCGGCGAATGCTTGCGCTCTTTCCTCTTTCAGCGGTCCGTGCAGAAGATCCCCGTTAATTTCCCCGGTGAACTTCCCATCGCTTTCCATCAGCTGTGTCCCAAACGCTCCGGAGAGCTGCAGGTCGTGAGCCATCACGGACGCGAGACCCTGAGGGCTGGCGGTGAGTAACCACACTTCGTGGCCCTGCTTTTGGTGCTCCTGAAGAGTCTCTAAAACATCGGGGAAAACTTTGGGGGCGATAGAGCGCCGCCAGGCAACCTCCGCGATGCGATCAAAGTCGGCAACCGAGTGCCCGGCTACCAGTGTTTGTGCGCGCTCGCGAGTGGAAGTTACCCGTTTGGGGCTTTCCCCCTTACGGATGAAGGTGCGCTGCTGAAACAGCGCAGGAATGACGTGACGCCATTTGATGTACCCAGATTTCCAGGCCTCGATCGCGAACATAAAAATTGTCGCGCCCTTCACCAGGGTGTTGTCGACATCCACAAACACCAGGGTGGGCGAATCAGGCTTCGCGGGCTTCTGGCTGGGGGGAGACATCGCGCTATCAGCATAGGCTGAGGGCATGTCCTCGGTCACCCTCACGCTCTTGGGCCGAGAGAATTGCCACCTTTGTGAGCAAGCGGAACCGCTGGTGGACGAAGTGGCCGCCCAGTTTGCCAACGTGTCGGTAACGAAAGCGTCCGTGGATGATCGTGCGGACTGGAGGGAGCTCTACTCGGACAAAATCCCCGTGGTGTTGATTGAAGACGCCGCCCACAGCCAGTGGCACGTTGACCCTGGTGCACTCACCGAAGCACTCCGCAGTGCCGGGGGGCTGTTGTCCCGGGACAAACCGGAGTAAAACTGTAGGTATGTCTTCCACGCGAACCCCTGACCCTAACCCCGGCTGGCTCTCGGAAGAGGAACTCGCCGCATTCCGCGCTCGCATGCCCCTGCTCTATGTGGAGGCGCTGCCCGTGCGTCTCGGTGGCCTGGGAGAAGTGACCGAGGTGGGACTGCTGTTGCGCGCATCCAACGAGGGAGCGATGACCCGAGCTCTGGTCTCCGGTCGGGTCATGTTTGGCGAAACCGTGCGAGACGCACTCTTTCGCCACATCGAAAAAGATTTAGGGCCGATGGCGTTCCCCCAGCTGCCCGCCTCCCCCACCCCGGCGCACGTGGCGGAATATTTTCCGTTCCCGGGTTCGAAGTATCAGGACCCTCGACAGCACGCAGTGTCCCTCGTGTTTGTGATTCCCGTGACAGGGACCTGTGAACCTCGTCAGGATGCCCTCGAAATGACGTGGATGAGTACAGAAGAAGCCAGTCAGCCCGATGTCTTGGCGGAGATGGAAGGCGGGCGGGGCTCACTCGTTCGGGCAGCGCTTGCCAGCATGGGTGTGCTCCCCTAAAACTGAATCAGGGCCACGACATCGGCAACCGTGACAGGTTGATCCCCCGGCCCGTTTTGTTCGCGCTGCCACTGTTCCACGGTCAGTGATTCACACAGCGGCGCAAAAAAATCAGTGAGCTCCCGGGTATCAAACATCATGTCCTCCGGGGGCCTTTGAACTCCTGCGGCGACGTCGTTGGGACTGTGTCCGACAATCACGAGACGTCCGCCCGGGGCGACAACCCCCGCCATCGCTGCCCATAAACCTTCGCGCACTTCCTTCGGCCCGTGGCCAAAAAAGTTCACCACCAGGTCATACTTCTCGGGCGGTGTCGGCAAGGAATCGTTCACAGCATCGAGCGTGACCCATCGGATCATGCGTGGGTGGTGGTCCCGGGTCACGCGGCTTTGGCGCTGCGCTTCACCTCGGGTGAGGGCTGCGAGAGAGAGGTCCGTCGCCGTAACATTCCAGCCCTGCTCCGCTAACCACAGCGCGTCGGCCCCTTCGCCAGCGCCCACTTCGAGGGCGTGGGAGGGGGTAAGGCCCTCGACCGCTCTCTCGAGGGCGGCATTAGGTTTGCCACTCCACATCGCCGAGCCGGCATAGCGAGAATCCCACCGTCCGGCTTCCGCCGAGCGCCACTGCGACGCGAGCGAGCGCATGGCGGCGTGGCGCAATGACCAGAACACCCGGAAGCCGAGCCACATCAGTGGTGTCAACGCACCTGCGGAGAACTCCAGGGTGTCGTGCAGCGTGGTCGGTCCGACACCGCTTGGCTCCAAGGTCATCGTGTGTTGAAAAGACGACACGGCAGCGAGCGCACCCGTGAGCCCTCGACCGTTGTCGCGGAACTGGCGGCGCATCCCCTCGCTGCTGGTCACCGGGTTGATTTCCTGGGTGCCAAAGGGGAGGAGCCCTAGCGCGGACGCGCGGACGACATAGGTTTTACCGCTTTCCCAGCGTTCGGGAAAACCGTCTTGTGCCTCGGCGCGAAAACGCAGAAAAGGCGCTGACACCGACTGAAAAACACCGGGGTCGTGGAGGGCCGCCCATACTTCTTCAAGCGAGGCGTTCAGCTGGGTCGTCAGGGAAATCTTCATCAGCACCAGCATGCCCTAACAGGCCTCTGCTCAGCTTGCGGTTTTAGAGTGAGGGCATGAAAGCACACTTGAACGGAACAGTCATTGCCGAGGCACCGGAGTCCGACCTCGTCAAAATCGAAGGCAATTGGTATTTCCCCGAGAGTGCGGTGGACTTCGAGTTCCTCGCTGAAAGCCCCACGCAGTATCTCTGCCCGTGGAAAGGTCAGGCCACTTACTTCACGGTGACCGTGGAGGGCCAGCCCTATCAGGACCGCGCTTTTTCCTATCGCGATCTCCGGCCAGGTGCCGTGGAGAGGATTGGAACAGACTTCGCGGGCTACGTCTGTTTGTGGAAAGACGTCGTCGTCGAGTAGGTATCTCTGACATGCCATTCGATCAGGTGGCGCCGGTCAAAGCGGGGGTTGCACCGCGAACATGAAGTCGGCTTGCCGGGCTTCCGGAACCGAATGACTTCATGGCCGTTCGGGCAAATCCCCCGCCACTTCGCCCGGTCTGTTGCTGGCTCTTGGTGGTGGGTGCGACCGCCGGTGTAACCAATGCTGTGGGCGAGGGATTTCCACCGAGCGCCGTGACCCTCTTTCGAACCAGCCAGCGCGTGAGCGATTTCATGAAGCACGACTTGCTCAAAGTCGTGGTCGCTGGCTGTGGCAGCGAGGTGTTTGGAGACCGTAATGCGCTGTGTGCGATGGTCGCATTGTCCAAAACGAGTGGTCGCTCGATCCCACTCAAACCTCCACTGTGCGGCCAGTCCGTGGGTTACCAGCAGCGAGTGGGCTCGTGCTTCGCTGCGCGGAAGATCGGCCATGCGATAAGGGTAGTGATGCTGGAGGGCGCGGGGGAGAGTTTTCCCCAGGATCAGGGGTAGACAAGGCGGAGGATCCTTGTCTATAGTTAGAGGTTGCTTCCCTGACTTCTCTTGTCTTCATATTGCGGTGGACAAGCGGCCCCCGAGAATAGCGGCGGGGTGATCCCACAGAGATGGGTTTCAGGCGTTGCTTCTATCCGGTTTGGTCATCCACAACGAGGCTCTTCTGTGAGCCCTGGAGGTAATAGCTCTTGGCTGCTGCGCGTCCCGCATCCACAAGTCCCACGAACGGCCGAGTTGCACAGCGACTCACGTTTGCCAAAATTTCTGACACCCTCGATGTCCCGGATCTGCTCGCACTGCAGACCGAGAGCTTCGAGTGGCTTGTCGGCGCTCCCGCCTGGAAGGCGCGAGTCAAAGCGACAAAGGCTGCCGGTGACACCCCGGTAACCGAGCGCAGTGGTCTCACCGAGATCTTCGAGGAGATTTCTCCCATCGAAGACTCGGGCGAAACCATGCAGCTCTCGTTTCAGAACCCTTACCTCGAAGAGGAAAAGTACTCCCTCGATGAGTGCAAGGAACGCGGTAAGACCTACGCGGCGCCGTTGTATGTCGAGGCCGAGTTCATGAACCACCTCACCGGTGAGATCAAGACCCAGACCGTGTTCATGGGTGATTTCCCTCTGATGACCGAAAAGGGAACCTTCATCATCAACGGCACCGAGCGTGTTGTCGTGTCCCAGTTAGTGCGAAGCCCCGGTGTCTATTTCGACACGTCGCTCGACAAAGTCAGCGACAAAGAGATCCACTCCGTTCGCGTTATTCCTAGCCGTGGTGCCTGGCTGGAGTTCGAGGTCGATAAGCGTGACCAGGTGGGTGTGCGCATCGACCGCAAGCGCAAGCAGTCCGTCACGGTCTTCCTGAAAGCCCTCGGTCTGACCTCCGAGGACATTGCGAAGCACTTTGCCGGCTACAACAGCATTCTTGAGGCCCTGGAGAAGGACACGATCCTCACCAAGGAAGAAGCCCTCAAAGACATTTACCGCAAGCTTCGTCCGGGCGAGCAGGTTGCCGCTGAGGCAGCGCGCACCCTGCTGGATAACTTCTACTTCAACCCCAAGCGCTATGACTTGGCCAAGGTGGGTCGCTACAAGATCAACCGCAAGCTGGGCCTGGAGCAGCCCCTGAAGAACTCGGTTCTGAATGTGGATGACATTGTTGCCACGATCAAGTACCTGGTTGCCCTTCACGATGGACGCACTCACATTGAGGGCTCCCGTGCGGGCAAGAAGGTCGACATTCGCATCGACGTGGACGACATCGACCACTTTGGTAACCGTCGTATCCGCGCCGTGGGCGAGCTGATTCAAAACCAGGTTCGCACCGGGCTTTCGCGCATGGAGCGCGTGGTGCGCGAGCGGATGACCACTCAGGACATCGAAGCGATCACGCCGCAGACATTGATTAACGTCCGACCCGTCGTGGCAGCAATCAAGGAGTTCTTTGGTACCAGCCAGCTCTCGCAGTTCATGGACCAAAACAACCCGCTGTCGGGCCTGACCCACAAGCGTCGCCTCTCGGCGCTCGGACCGGGTGGTCTGAGCCGTGAGCGTGCCGGTGTTGAGGTGCGCGACGTGCACCCCTCGCACTATGGCCGCATGTGCCCCATCGAGACTCCGGAAGGCCCCAACATTGGTCTGATTGGCTCGCTGGCGTCGTTTGCGCGAATCAATGCCTTCGGTTTCATCGAAACCCCCTACCGTCGCGTCACCAAGGGCAAGGTCGGCAAAGCTGTTGACTACCTCACCGCTAATGACGAAGACGAGTTCGTTGTTGCGCAGGCAGGTACGCCTCTCAACGCCGATGGCACGTTCGCCGTTGACCGCGTGTTGGTTCGTAAGAAGGGCGGCGAAGTCGAGCTTGTCGCTCCTGAGACGGTCGACTACGTCGATGTGTCCCCCCGCCAGATGGTGTCGGTTGCCACCTCGCTAATTCCGTTCCTCGAGCACGATGACGCCAACCGCGCCCTCATGGGTGCAAACATGCAGCGTCAAGCTGTTCCGCTGTTGCGTTCCGAGTCACCGCTGGTCGGCACCGGAATGGAATCCTTCGCTGCAGTGGATGCCGGTGACGTCATCACCGCTATGGCTCCCGGTGTCGTCACGGAGGTATCCGCTGACTTCGCCGTGGTCAAACAGGACAAGGGTGGAACCAAGACTTACACCCTGCGGAAGTTTGACCGCTCAAACCAGGGCACCAACTACAACCACCAGGTTCGCGTGAACGTGGGAGACAAGGTTGTTGAAGGCTCGGTCATCGCTGATGGCCCCGCCACAGAAGATGGCGAGTTGGCTCTGGGTAAGAACCTTCTCGTGGCCTTCATGTCGTGGGAGGGTTACAACTTCGAGGACGCGATCATTTTGTCGCAGAACCTCGTAAAAGATGACACCCTCTCCTCGATCCATATCGAAGAGTATGAAGTCGACGCCCGGGACACGAAGCTCGGTAAGGAAGAGATCACTCGTGACCTTCCCAACGTCGGTCCCGAAATGCTCGCCAACCTGGATGAGCGCGGAATTATTCGCATTGGTGCTGAGGTTCGCCCCGGTGACATCCTCGTGGGCAAGGTCACACCGAAGGGTGAAACCGAGCTCAGTGCGGAAGAGCGTCTGTTGCGCGCGATCTTCAACGAGAAGAGCCGCGAAGTTCGCGACACGTCGCTGAAGGTCCCCCACGGTGAGCAGGGAACCATCATCGGCGTCAAGGTCTTCGATGCGATTGACGGTGACGACGAACTGGGCTCTGGTGTGAACCAGCGCGTAGTCGTGTACATCGCTCAAAAGCGCAAGATCTCCGAGGGCGACAAGCTCGCCGGCCGCCACGGAAACAAGGGTGTTATCGCCAGGATTCTTCCTGTCGAGGACATGCCCTTCCTGGAAGATGGCACCCCGGTAGACATCATCTTGAACCCCCTGGGTGTCCCCGGACGAATGAACTTCGGTCAGGTCTTGGAAATTCACCTCGGGTGGGCTGCCAAGCAGGGCTGGAAAGTCAGCGGTGACCCGGCATGGGCGAAGCGTCTTGCGGCACAAGCCCGCGAGGCACTGCCCGGGACCAAGGTTGCCACCCCGGTATTCGATGGCGCGAGCGAGGAAGAAATCGCTGGGCTGTTGGACTCCACCCTGGTGAACCGCGATGGAAACCGTATGGTCGGCTCCTCTGGAAAGGCCCAGCTCTTTGATGGCCGTTCCGGTGAGCCCTACCCGGCACCCATCTCCGTGGGCTACATGTACATCCTGAAGCTCCACCACCTCATCGATGACAAGATTCACGCTCGCTCCACGGGCCCGTACTCGATGATCACGCAGCAGCCCCTCGGTGGTAAAGCACAGTTCGGTGGGCAGCGCTTTGGTGAGATGGAAGTGTGGGCGCTGGAAGCGTACGGCGCCTCGTACGCTCTGCAGGAGCTACTGACCATCAAGTCGGATGACATTCTCGGTCGCGTGAAGGTGTACGAATCGATCGTCAAGGGTGAAAACATCCAGGAGCCCGGCATTCCCGAGAGCTTCAAGGTGCTCATGAAAGAGATGCAGTCTCTGTGTCTCAACGTCGAAGTCCTGTCAGCCGATGGCCAAGTGGTCTCGCTAAAGGATTCTGATGACGAGCTCTACCGCGCAGCGGAAGAGCTGGGAATCAACATTTCCTCCCGCTTCGAGTCTTCGTCCGTGGACGAGATCTAAGAATTCGACGACAGAAACTAACGAGAGAGACACATCGTGCTGGAAGCAACAACATTTGACGCCCTCCGCATTGGCCTCGCCACGTCGGACAACATCCGCGGCTGGTCGTACGGCGAAGTCAAGAAGCCAGAAACCATCAACTACCGCACCCTGAAGCCCGAGAAAGACGGTCTTTTTGGTGAGCAGATCTTTGGACCCAGTCGCGACTGGGAGTGTGCGTGCGGAAAGTACAAGCGCGTTCGCTTCAAAGGCATCGTCTGTGAGCGCTGTGGCGTTGAGGTCACCAAGTCCTCGGTGCGCCGTGAGCGCATGGGCCACATCGAGCTCGCAGCGCCCGTCACCCACATTTGGTACTTCAAGGGCGTTCCTTCGCGCTTGGGCTACCTGCTGGACATGGCACCCAAAGACCTCGAAAAGGTCATCTACTTTGCTGCGTACATGATCATCACGGTGGACGAGGAAGCTCGTCACCGCGAAATGCCGGAGCTTGAGAAAGAACTCCAGCAGGAGATCAAGCAGTTGGAGAAGGAGCGCGACGCTCTTCTTGCCGACCGCATGAAGGAACTCGAGACTGCCCTGGCCGAGCTGGAAGCGTCTAACGCAAAAGCTGATCAGAAGCGCAAGACCGACGACGCCGGGAAGAAAGAGCTCGCCGCGATCCGCAAGAACTTCGATGACGACATCGCTCACCTGGAGCGCGTGTGGGACGACTTCCGCTCGCTCACCGTGGGCAACCTGCGCGCCGAGGACGCCGTCTTCCAAGACCTCCAGGACCGCTATGGAATGTTCTTCACCGCCCACATGGGTGCTGAAGCCATTCGCCAGCGCCTGGAGAGCTTCGACCTGAGCGGTGAGGCTGAGAGCCTTCACGACGAAATCGCGAACGGCAAAGGCCAGCGCAAGATCCGTGCGATCAAGCGCCTCAAGG
>JAOHDU010000017.1 GCA_028096805.1 Pontimonas sp. | reverse complement strand
CGCAAAATTCCGCGGAGTCTGGCAACCAACTCCTCAAGGCTGAAGGGTTTCGTGACGTAGTCGTCGCCACCTGCTGTCAGCCCGGCTACGCGGTCATCAACAGCATCCTTTGCCGTCAGAAAGAGCACAGGCAACCCGGGGTGCACCGCACGCAATGACTTCATGAGAGAAAGACCGTCACCATCGGGCAGCATGATGTCTAAGACGGCAATATCGGGAGTGAATTTCTTCGCACTCTCCAGTGCAGAGCGCACCGTGTGCGCGGTCACAACATTCCAGCCTTCGTATCGCAGGGACATCGCCACAAGATCCGCCAGGTTCTCCTCGTCGTCAACGACGAGTGCACGCATGGGGGAGCCATCGGCGTGCTGGAGCTTCTGCTGAGGAAACTCAGCGCTTCGGTAATCATTCATCACCCCAGTGTGCTCCACTTTCCTTAGGCTTTCTATAAAAACCCTATGAATTATCCGTGAGCACCGCGGTGAGGAGTTTTTCGCGAACAAAATCGGCTTCGAAGCTTTCGCCCACCTGGAATATGCGCTCCCCCACCAGCTCGAAACCATTGCGCTCATAGAAGCGGTTCGCCCGAGAGTTTTCCTGGTTGACCCCAAGCCACACGCTTGCTAAGCCGGCTCTCGCCGCGTCATCGATGGCATGAGTCAGCAACTGCGGGGCAACCGAGGACCCGTGGAATTCCTGACGAACATAAATCTTGGAAATCTCTCGGCAGGGTCTCCCCGAAACAGCCTCGGCGATGACTCTATCCAGCGGTTCGCCGTCTCGACTGAGCAGGTAGCCGACCGCCAGCTCGCCATCACTCGCCACCCAGGTCTTGTACGCGGTGTCTGCCAAGTACCGCTCAAAGGCTCCCGGAGTTAAATTCTCTTCACAGAACTCATCGATGTTGGCCTGGGTTGTCGACGGTGGGCAGGCCAGAGGGAAAGTGTCGATTGCCAGTGCGGAAAGAAGAAGGGCATCCGAGGGTGTTCCCCTGCGGATGCCCACTTCGTTCATGCTTTAGAGCGCGCTGACATCCAGTGCGATACCGGGGCCAAAAGTCGTCGACATTGCTGCTTTTTGAATGTAGCGACCCTTTGACGCGGAAGGCTTCAAACGCTGGATCTCGTCGAACGCTGTCGTGAAGTTCTCGAGCAGTTGGTCCTCGGAGAAGCTTGCCTTGCCGATAACGAAGTGCATGTTGGCGTGCTTATCCAGCTTGAACTCGATCTTTCCACCCTTGATGTCCGCAACCGCTTTGCCCACATCGGGGGTCACGGTGCCGGTCTTGGGGTTCGGCATCAGACCGCGGGGTCCGAGAACCTTACCGAGCCCACCAACTTTGCCCATCAGTTCGGGTGTCGAGACGGCCGAGTCGAAGTTGGTGTATCCGCCGGCTACTTTCTCGATGAGCTCATCGCCACCGACTTCGTCGGCACCGGCGGCGGTCGCTGCCTCAGCAGCTGCCCCCGTCGCGAAGACAATTACGCGAGCGGTCTTGCCGGTTCCGTGAGGAAGACTGACGGTTCCGCGGACCAATTGGTCGGCCTTGCGCTGGTCCACACCGAGCTTGAGAGCAACCTCAACGGTTGAATCAAACTTCGCGGAGGTGGTCTTCTTTGCCAGAGCGACGGCGTCGCGCGGCGGGTAAAAGTGGCCTTCGGTAATAAGGGCCTGTGCTGCTTTGAATGCTTTAGATTTTGTTGCCATGGTTATCTCCCACTGTGAGGTCGCGGTAGTTGAGCGTGGCACGCTCTCCCGCTAGAAAAAGGTTTACTAGCCGACGGTGATGCCCATGGAGCGGGCAGTTCCGGCGATGATTTTCGAGGCGGCCTCGATATCGTTGGCGTTGAGGTCAGCCTGCTTTTGCTCGGCAATCTGGCGAACCTGGTCGGGCGTAATGTTTGCGACCTTGTCGGTGTGAGGGGTCCCCGAACCCTTCTTAACCCCTGCTGCCTTCTTGATCAGCTCTGCTGCCGGTGGGGTCTTCAGTATAAAGGTGAAGGAGCGGTCTTCGTAGACCGAGATCTCCACAGGAACCACGTTCCCCCGCTGGGATTCTGTTGCCTGGTTGTAGGCATTGCAGAACTCCATGATGTTGACACCGTGCTGGCCCAAGGCGGGACCCACGGGGGGAGCCGGGTTGGCAGCGCCGGCCTGAATTTGGAGCTTGATTAAGCCCACAACTTTCTTTGCCATTTTTTTTCCTTTTCTCTCGTGCACAACCACTGTTGTGCGCTCCCGCAAGCTCGGCAGTTCCGAGGAGCGGTGGTCTTTGCTAGAGCTTGGTGACCTGGTCGAATCCCAGCTCAACAGGGGTCTCACGCTCGAACAGTGAAACCAGCACGGTGAGTTTACCGCTCTCAGGCTTGATCTCGCTAATAGTTCCGGGAAGCCCGGCGAACGAACCTTCCTTGATGGTGATCGTCTCGCCCACCTCGAAGTCGACCTCGGCGGGAAGCATGCGAGACACGCCACCCCCCACCGCTACAGCAGCACCCTTCGCGGGAGCAACATCAGCGATCGGAACGGTGGATTTAAGCATGTCGAAGGCTTCACTAAATCTCAATGGGGTCGGGTTGTGGGCGTTACCCACGAAGCCCGTAACACCGGGGGTGTGACGAACAGCCGACCAGCTGTCTTCGTTGAGGTCCAAACGAACGAGCACGTAGCTGGGGATGCGCACCCGCGTGACCAGCTTGCGCTGACCACTCTTGATTTCGACCACGTCCTCCATGGGAACCTGGACTTCAAAAATGTAGTCCTCCATGCCCAGGGAGGTGCGGCGGTTCTCGATGTTTTGCTTAACGCGCTTTTCGAAACCGGCATACGAGTGCACGACGTACCACTTGCCGGGCTTGCGACGAAGCTCGCTGCGGAACTCCGCGTAGGGGTCTTCTTCCTCCCCGACAGGGTCGCTCTCGAGCGACGCCACGTCAACTGATTCCTCTGCTTGCGCAGCGCCCTGCTGACCATCCGACTGCTCAGCATCGCCTTCTGCTTCGTCGGCGGGGACCACAGCGTCGGTCTCGAGCACTTCGGACTCTGCCTCAAAGACCTCGGGGGTCTCAACTTCGGGGGCGTTATTTTCTGACACGTTTACTCTCAATCTGCTTAGCCAAAGAGGCTTCGGCCATCACCGAAAACCCAGGACACTCCCCAACCAAAGAGGAGATCCAATACGGACACAAACGTCATCATCACGATGACGAAAACTAAAACCACCAGCGTGTAATTGACGAGCTCGCTTCGAGTGGGGGTAACGACCTTCCCCAACTCGTCAATCACCTGGCGCAGGAACAAAGAAAAGCGCGCCCACAGACCGCGACGCTCATTACCCTCGCGGGGGGCCTTGGCAACGCTCTCTTTCGAGGAGCCGTCATCCGCAGTGTTTGACACGTTAATCCTTGCTTTTCCGTTTTGTTATTCCCTCACTGTTTTCCAGTGAAGTCGCAGGGCGGACAGGACTCGAACCTGCAACCTGCGGTTTTGGAGACCGCTGCTCTACCAATTGAGCCACCGCCCTAGGTTGCGAAACCTGGAGCTACGGCCGGCTAAAACCACGCTGTCGTGAATTGTGGCACAGCAAAGCTTGGCAGATTTCAACTACCGCTGTCAGTCTAGGCGTGTGCCAAGCCTTTGGCAAAGGGGGTTTTCGAGGAGGTAACCCTTGTACCCTGGGGGTGTGGACCCATCAGAGCGCACTATTTCGTCGAAAATCCTGGCCATCGCCGAATCCGCCACCCTCAAAGTGGACGCTAAAGCCAAAGCTTTGAAGGCAGATGGCCGTTCCGTCATCAGCTTTGCAGCGGGGGAACCCGACTTTCCCACTCCGGCACACGTGGTGGAGGCAGCCTTGGCCGCGGTCAAAGATCCCGCCAACCACCGCTACACACCAGCCGCTGGGTTGCCTGCTTTGCGGGCGGCAATCGCAAAAAAGACTGCCAGGGACAGCGGGTGGGCGGTAGATCCCAGTCAGGTTGTCGTGACAAACGGCGGAAAACAGGCTGTGTACCAAGCTTTCCAGGCGCTCCTGAACGAGGGTGACGAAGTGTTGGTGCCCACGCCGTTTTGGACCACCTACCCGGAAGTCATTGGCCTCGCCGGCGGCGTTGCCATCGACGTGTTTGCTGGCGCAGACCAGGATTACAAAGTCACGGTGGAACAGCTTGAGAAAGCCCGTACCTCGCGAACCAAAGTGTTGTTGTTTGTCTCACCGTCTAACCCCACAGGTTCAGTGTTTAGTCCAGAGGAAACCAAGGCCATTGGTCAGTGGGCACTCGAGCACAACATCTGGGTGATCGCGGATGAGATTTACCAGAACCTGGTCTATGACATGGGGGTCGATCACGCCCTGTCGATTGTGGAGGCCGTCCCCGAGCTACAGAACCAGTGCATCCTGGTCAATGGTGTAGCAAAAACCTATGCGATGACAGGCTGGCGCCTGGGATGGATGGTGGGACCCGCCGATGTCATCAAGGCGTCCGCAAACCTGCAATCCCATCTGAGCTCAAATGTGTCCAACATTTCGCAACTCGCGGCCCTTCAAGCCCTCGAAGGTGATCAGGCCGACGCCCGCGCAATGCAAGAAGCCTTCGATGCCCGCCGGCACAGCATAATCGGGGGGCTCAACGCTATCGATGGCGTGTTCTGCCCCACACCCCAGGGTGCGTTCTACGTGTATCCAGACGTTCGCGGACTATTGGGGAAGACCTGGGCTGGGCGCACACCGACCACCAGTCTTGAGCTGGCAGACCTCATTCTCGATGAATGTGAGGTGGCAGCTGTTCCCGGGGAAGCTTTCGGACCCAGCGGCTACCTCCGCTTCAGCTATGCCCTAGGTGACGCCGATCTGGCCGAAGGAATTGCTCGGCTGCAAGCGTTTTTTCAGGCCTAAACCTCAAGCCCGACGAGCGTGGGCTCGGGAACAAGATAAATCCCACACGCGTTGCCCACCGTGGTGACGATATACCGAGCAAGCTCGGCAATCTCTGCCGCAGTGGCGCCACCCCGGTTGGTAATCGCCAATGAATGCTTCGAGGACACCGCCGCCTTCGATCCAGGCAGTGAGAACCCCTTCGGGATACCTGAATACTCAATCAACCAGGCGGCAGAGAGTTTGACGGGCACGTCGCCCACCGAGACGGTGGACGGTAGGTTGTCTTTTTCTGACAAGGGCAGCACAACGTCCTCGGGTTCCGGCTCTACCCACCAGCGGGGTGCGTCGGCCGGCAATCCGCGCGCCACTTTCTCAGAGACAATCGGGTTGAGAAAGAAAGAGCCAGCGCTCACCGAATCCGGGTCCCGCGGGTCAAGGACCATGCCTTTGGATTCCCGCAAAGCCAAAACAGCCTCACGAACGTCAGTGAGCCCCGCGCGCTCGCCCTCAGCAACTCCGAGCGCTCGATACAACTGCTCGTAGCGCAGCGGAATACTCTGACCGTCCGTTGCCGGCTCGAGAGCAAACGTGACACCCAACACCATCCCGCGAAGCGTGTCAGTTTTCACTGCGCTCGTGCGCAAACCTAATTCGAGTTCATCGGCAGGAATCGTGCGCCGCTGAGCGCTGGGATACTCAAGAAAATCAATCGAGACGAGGGTGTCAGACACTTCGGCGCCGTAAGCCCCAATGTTCTGAATAACAGACGCGCCCACAGACCCCGGTATTCCACTGAGGGTTTCTAGCCCCCGGACACCTTGGGCGATGGTGTGGGCGACAAAGTCGTCCCACCCTTCACCGGCCTCTGCGTGAATTTGAACTTTTTTGCCTGTGGCCTTTTTCACCGTCACCCCGCGCGTCTGGACGTGCAGCACGGTGGCGTCGATACCGCTATCGGCAACGATCAGGTTCGATCCGCCACCAAGCGCCATCCAAGCATCGGTCTCTGTCCAAATACGTTGTGCCCCGGCAACCAGCTCCCGGGTGGTGTGGAAAACCTCATAGCCGGCGGGAGAGCCACCTACCCGCATCGTGGTGAGCTCAGAAAAGGACGTCACCGTGGTGCCACGACAACCTGTGCTTTGCCGAGCACGGTGTCACCAGCCGCGGTCGTCACGCTGAGAGAAAGGGTTAGTTCGCCAGACCCCGCCTCCAGTGGTTTCATCACTGTCGCGACACTGGTGAGCGCGGCGCCTTCCTCGGCGGGGACGTAGACGGGCTTGGTAAACCGAACCTGGTAGCTCCGCACCGAGCCACTCTCACCGAGCCAGGAAAGGATAGGAGATACCGCCACACCCATGGTCAACATGCCGTGGGCGAGCACTCCCTCAAGCCCCACACTCTTCGCCACATCGTCCCGATAGTGAATCGGGTTGAAATCACCCGATGCACCGGCATAGCGAACAAGATGATCGCGAGTCAGGGTGAAGGTCTCTCGGGCCACTTCGTCACCTTTATTGAGACCAGCAAGGTCCATACTCATGCTGCATCCTCCCCGCCACGAACGACCAACGTGGAGGTAGCGGTAACCACGTGCTCACCTTCGGGTGTTGCCATCGTCGATTCTGAGGTCACCATGGAGTGCCCACCAAGGCTTTGAACCTTTGTCACCCGGAGGGTGGCAATCAATTCATCGCCCGCGACAATCGGTCTTGAATAGCTGAACTGCTGATCTCCGTGAACGACGCGAGAAAAATCAATTCCGGAGTCGGGATGATCGAGCAGCTGCTGGAGGGTCTTCTCCTGAATAACTATCGGAAAAGTTGGCGGTGCGACCAAGTCAGCAAAACCCCTAGCCTTGGCCACCTCAACTTCATGGTGTTGCGGGTCGATGGCAAAAGTCGCCGACGCGAACTCGCGGATTTTTTCCCGGCCAACAAGGTACGCGTCGACGGGGGAGAAGACGACGTCAACCAGCTCGGGATTCACAGCCATAGCGCCAGTCTAGAACGAGCGCTAAAACAAGGTGTTGCCGACTAAACGGTCGAGGACGTCGTGAGCTGTTCGCTTCTGCAACTTGGTGGACCCTGGTGCCTGAGCTGCCAGGATGCCCTCCAGAGCGCGAACCGCATGATGAGCACGAAGGAGAGCCTCGTCGTCTTCCGAAATCTCGCGATCGTATCCCTCGAGGAAGGCAATCCGTAGTTGTGGGTCCACTCGCCAGTACTCGTGCTCCAGCGCGAAAGCATCCACAATCCACGGGTCATATTCACACATGCCGAAATCAATCAGCCGCACGTGTCCTCCGGGATCAATGACCCAATGGCGGGGGTGGTTTTCTCGATGGGTGGGCACCAGGGAAAACGACTTCACATCCATAGCGCGCGCGATAAAAAGCCGGGCATGAGCTATAAGGCTGCCATCCACCGCTCCACTCAGGGCTGACGCGGCATTTTCAAATCTCGTGGCGCTTTGTCGTCCGAACTGGTCCGAATAAATTGGCGCAGACGACTCATGGAGGCGCCGCACGAGAATTCCGGCTCGGTAATGGACCAGGGGATCCCACTGGGCATCACTGAGCGCAGCAGATTCACCCGGAACCCGACTAATCAACACCATGCGGAGCGCGTCGTCATTGGCGATTAAACGTGGGGCGTCGTTCCCCAATGCCGGTGTGTAGAGGGTGAGAGCATCGCACTCGCGCTGATAATCACTGGCTTGGGCATACCACTTAACGAAACTGTGCTCCCCAGAGCGGGTTTCCACACACAATATTCGGCAAACGTGTGGCCGGACAGAAGCGTCGTCCACCATCTCAACGGGACCGAGAACACAGTTTACCCGATCGAGGACCTCAGCCTCGGATGCGACGCCCGTGCGCTGTAGCGAGGCGACACGCATGGGCCCTCCTTCAGGCGTTCGTCAGCAATGAGAAACCCCCGCCCACCGGCATCGGTGGTCGGGGGTTTCTACAAACTCATCTGGCTACTGGCAGCTGTCACACTGAAGCAGATCCATGGGATCTACAGGCACTGCGTAGCCTCCAACGGTGTCTTCGTTCATGGGGGCCTCCTTACATTGACGGCTCGTTGCCGGACCACCACTATATACCGGTAATGACAGTCCTGTCATTACACAATATGTTGTGGTGTCGGCGTGTCGGGATCGCCGGAGGACAAACTACAACCGGGCCAGCAAGTTGCTGTTAGCCCACTCTTCCGGGCCGTGACTTCGGCCACCGCGAACGCACGATTCGTCTTTGGTTCTCGACCAGTCGGGGTGCTGGGCATTCACCGGTAATCCAGGTTTCCTCCTCCGCCGGTCACCATTGATTCAGAACGGCCCGTCGTGTCGCGAAAACTGAAACTCCGCAGCGGGTGGTTTGAGGGGCTCCAGAAGTCCAACAAATCCTCACGATGTCAAGCTCCGGGGACGTGAGGTCGCAAGTCCGTTGCCACAAGTTGGCCTCGGGCCCAGCAAAGCGGGACTCCATGAATCCGCTGGCGAAAGAAATTGAGATGGCCCTGGGATTCCTTGCATGGTGCGCAAAGATCGAAGACCAACGCTCACGCTCGATCATTCGTCCAAATATTGACCGGAACTCGCAATCATCTGAGCCATCTGAAACTGTTGCGGCCAGTCAATATCCAAAGCCTCAGGACCGGTGACCTCAAAAAATAGTGGCCGATTGCCGGCTCGCGCTCCGTGCGCGAGCAGGTCTGCGGTGCCACCAATGAACAATCCCGATGTGACACGGTGAAACGATTCTAAATCTTGAGTTCGTGGCCAATAGTTTTCTGGTTGGCCAAAATTCATGGGCTTATCGCGGAAGATCAAAAAATCCTGCATTGGTTCGACAGCCAGTAGTGAATCATGACCCTTGTTGATTGCCCGAAGAAAAGCTTCGTACCCACGCTTGTAGGCCGTCTGTCCAAAGAACGGGCTGGTTACATGGGTCCAGAGAAAATACTCACCCGACGCGATTGCCCCAAAGTGCCGTGTGAGATCCGAGAGACTCGTGGTGTCCAGGCACAAGTGTTCAGGTCGATGGTCCACGGTAAGCAGGTCTCCGGCGACCCTCTGCCCAATGTCCACGCAAACGGGATCGTTGGTCGACAGGATGACCTCGTGTACAAAGCTTAACTCGATAACTTGCTTGAGCTTAATCTCTAGAAGGCTCTCTCCCCGCGGTCCGAAGGGGCGGGTGTTTTTCCCGGCCACCCGAGATGACCCTGCTCTGCAGGGCAAAAGGACAGACACCCTCCTTCTCACCATACAAACGAGTGAAATGGAACATTAAAAATTGTGGGAGTCAATGAGAAAAGGTCTTGACGCTGATTCCCAAGTCGCGCGAGAGTGTCTTCGAATTCTTGGTTTCGGATATCCCCAGGTGGGTAGCCGTCGAAGCCAACAAGGAAAACGCTATCCACGTCAAGACCGGCCGCGAAAATAAGCCCAAAAATGGAAGAACGGGATGAAGGCGAATAAAGCCTTTCCCCATCGAACCCGAACCTGTCCTGTGTTAGGCACAAGTCAACCGACCACTGCTTTGCCATAGGTTGTGTCCCAGCAATTTCAGGGGGCATCTGAGAGAAAGGGCCGATTCTGTCGATGTCGGAGGAGAGCACGTTTGGCCGCGAGAGCATCGTAGTGGGGTGTGAGATGATGTGGTAGTCCACCCTAAATGGCCACGCGGTTCTGCCGCCAACCGCGCAAACCACAGAATCAAGGCTAGAGACAAGCTGTGATATCTCCTCCTGATAACGGACTACTGAGCTTCCCCCGCCCACCAAAATAAGAGTCTTGCCCTCGAAACGTTTTGTTAGACCCTCACTTGTAAAGCCCCGTGCGGAGAACCAATCGGCGCCAATATCAAGCATAGGCTCCGAATACTTAGCGGCTACCTCCTCACCTAATTCTTCGACAACTTTAATTATCTCGGGAGGTTCAAAGCTTTGCGATTCCATCATCGTCTGGACATATGTCGGGTGTACTCCCCTGGTCGCTGCCAGACCGTATGCGAGGGATGGGCCCCATTCAGGCAGTCTCTCCTCAGCCCGAACCCAAGACCGCCATGTCTCGGTTAGCGCACTTAACACCATATTTGAGGGAATTTTAAGATATTCGAGGGCGAGAAGTTCGGTGCGCGCATTGCCGGCTCCCCTGCCTAAGCCCAGCACGGTTCCGTCGATAAATCTAGCGCCAGATTGGTATGCTGCTCGCGAATTAGCGTACGCAAGGCCGAGGTTGTCGTGACAGTGCACACCCACCGGAACGCGTGCGGAGCGCACAGCAACTTTGACCAGAGCGCTCATTTCCTCTGGCTTCAGCGCCCCAAAACTATCCGCAAGGTATAAACCCGTGAGTTCCGTGACCAGCCCAGAACCCAAAGCCGACTCGAGGTCATATAAGTCGACAGAACTAATTTGCATCAGGTTGACAAACACCTCAAACCCTGAGTCTCTGAGGTCAGCGGCCATTTCTAGCGCTGTGGGAAGGCCCCCCAGGACGGTGGCAATACGAACAAAACTCAGTGATTGGGACCCATCATCTTCTCGGAATCTATCCCGAAGCGACTGCGAATCAGCAAAATCTGACTGATTAACCATCACGCCTAGCTTGACCGACGGCGCTAATGCGTGGAGTTCGGCTAATAACCCCGGAGGTGAATGAGCGACGAGCCCCTGATAGCCCACTGACGTGTCACTCGACGATCGGAAACCCACTTCGCAAAGTGGAACCTTCAGATCTTCTAGCAACTGAAGGTGGCTCCTTACAAGCTCCAGGGGAAAGTCCCACTGGTTCAGATAGCCTCCGTCACGTAAGGAACAATCAAGGAGTTGTAAAGTGCCTAATCCCAAAACCGAAACGTCCTTCCTGTGGGCGACCTGTCGTTAGGGTGTGCGTTCTCGTCCTTAGCTCCGATCTACTCATGACAGCCCCAGCGAACCAAATCCAGACCTGTTCATCAGACAAAAGGACGACGGAGCAGCCGACCCGCAAACTCAGTAACCCCTGAAAGATACACCATCGGGGTTCCACGGGCCGGCTAAAGACTTGCCAGCAGAGCCGCGCCAGGTGACTCATGGCCCACTAAAAAGCTTCGGAGCACAACATCCCGCATGTGATCTGCTTCTAAACCGCTTTGCCCACCCGGTGGACCCAAGAGCTGGGAGAGCAAAGAAACAAGCTCGGCAGGAGACGTGGCGGTCTGAGCCGCCGCGGCCAACTCGACACCAACTGGATTGAATGGCGGCGACACATTTTCTTTCCTCAAGAACACTACTGGCTTCGACGTGACGCCAAAATAAGCAAGAATCGTCACCCCGTCGGATACCAGGATGTCGCTCCTGACGATGTCCTCATGCATCGAAGCTTCAGAAACTGAAACATTTGGAAGGGCTAGCATGGCGCGCGCGCAGCGCCGGGCGTTGAAGCCACCTTTCTGGAAGTCCAGGAAGGGATGAGGGCGAACAATTAACTTCGTTGATGGGCGTTGGCGAAAAAATTTGTACAGCGCACCCACGGCCCATTCCCAGTTGGAAAACCCGGGTTTTCCGAACCAGTCCTTTGTCCAGTGGGGAGCCCACAAGACCGTATCGGGCCGTTCAGGGCCCTCCTCACTCATCGAGCTCGAAACAATCTGGGACAGAAGAGGGTCGCCGCCTAGAACAAGACGGTCGCGATCGGCGCCTGCCGCAAGCCGTCCTTCAGTGTCAAGGGAGCTCGTAGTCAGAATTCTCTCGCAGCGGGAGTAGAAGTCAAGCTCATAATGCCCCGCTTCCCAATCCGTCAGGTTAACGCCGTACCCCGAGTAAACTAGGGGGACTTTTTCCCAAAGGCGCCTCCAGAGCAGTGGTCTCAAACCTTCGTACGGGCTGGGGACCCATGCGGCTCGGAAGCTCCCGAGTTGAGTAATTGCCTCCCCTTCAGGGTGGCCTTCGTGGGCCGGAAAGTGCTCTTTGGCCCAATTCGGAATTTCAGCTCCACCCACGACCACGTGCTCAACGCTGCCACCGGCTGCGGAAAGTTGGCCTTTCAGGGCGACCGCGTGATCGAGCGTCCCCATTTGGTGAAGCACAAAAAGCAAACGGTGAGACATGCCCGGGTCCACTCCAAACTGTCAAGCCCACGAACACCGGCGGTTTTAGGGCGGGCGTTCCAATTCTATCGCGAATACATATCTCGTACCCGACGCGCGTATTCGCCCGACCATCCCGGCGCCTCTCCCTTCGTGTTCAGCAATTTGGGCAAAGAGAGTTGCCCCCTTGTCCGAACGAATGCTCGGCTTGCAACTAATTGGCAAAGATTGCGGAGCATCGGCGAAACACCGAACACTTTCAAAGCTTTGGCCTTGAAAACCGCCACTCGGTCGTAGTTCGCTTAAGTATCCACTCTCCGAATTTTTGGAGCCATCAGTAGCCGATAGCTGAGGAAATGGATGATGTTCTCTGTGTCGGGATATCACCGCTTGGGGCGACGACTCCCGCACCTCCTGGCTGTTAGGCATGCGCACAACGACACGATTATGGTGGAGAGGTGCATCGATTCCTCGCCCTAGCAACAGTGTTGGCAGCCTCGTTGCTGATGGGTGGATGCGCTGTCGGAGAACCCCTTGTGCCGGCGGAAGTCGCCGAAATGGTCAACGAACAGGGCCGAGAGCGAGCCTACGATCTTGTATGGCAAGACATCCGTCGCTTTGAAGGGGCTTTAGAGCGTGGAGGGTCACAGAGCTTCGATGACCAGGCGCTCATCATCCTTTCCCGGATCAACCGGCTTGCCGAGGGGAAAGCGTCGGCCATGAAAAGCGAAGGATTTCAGGAGATTCTCCTTGCCGCGGAGCAGGAAGCGAGAATTCTCACCATTCCCGAACGCCACAACCTCTTACACGAGACCGCCACAAGACTGCGGATAGCCTTCGATGCTGGAGCATTCTCAGATGCCCAACAACACGCTCTCAGAGCGCTGGGCTACGCGCGGACCCTCGGCACCGACTAACGAGGCCCAGCAGGCGTGCTGCTGCCGTTGTTACCTAAATAGGCCCAGCAGCAAAAAAAAGCCCGTGGCAAGAATTGCGGTGGCCGCGATGGCCAGCCCGGGCCACAAATGCCACTCGTTGATGGCTTGTATCCATGACTTTTTTGCCATGTTGGGACCCCTTTCGGTTACCTCAGCCCGCTACAGAACGAGAAGCGCCAGACCTATCAGCAGGGCAAGGCTGAACACAGCCATGAGAACCCGGGTGTAAACCAGGTAGGAGCCACTTGAGGTGATGTTTTGTGCCACAAGGCTGGGGTCTTTGATCTTCTGAAGGTCTTTGACGACGGACTGCGCCTCCCGGATTACCGCGAACTGATTCAACACACTCAGTGATCCCACGGTCACGAGAAACAACGCTGCAAAGGTATCCGCATAGGGGTAAGCGCCATCAAAGTAGCCCATCATCGCCATGACAGTAATCACAGCAAGCGCGATAACCGACGGCATTTGGGCCGAGATAATCTGACGCCTCTTGTCGTTCCAAAGCTCAACGAGATCTTTTTCGTTCATGGTGCCTCCCTTTGTTGTCCCAGCAGCGTTGCGGCGATGCACTCACGCTAACAGTATTGACTGAAGAGTCCAGCATGAAAGCACAATCATTGCGGCCCGCTTAGCCGCGAGCCACGCCAAGATCAGGTGTTGGTACACCCCCCGGGACTTGAACCCGGAACCCACTGATTAAGAGTCAACCACCGACTCCACCAAACACCTGTTTATACGCATTTTACTCGATTATCGCTGTTTCAGCGTGTGTCCCGTTGACTCAGACTGACCGTGCAATTTACTGACATCTTCACTGACACGGAAGAGGTCACTGGTTCGATCCCAGTATCGCCCACAAGGAAGTAGACAATCTCAGAGGGTTAGTACCTCCTTTTTGTGCCTCCATTTCTGTCGGTGGTGGGTGGCACATTATGCATATGCCCTCACTCAATAACGGTGAACCCCGAAGCTCCGGGATCAGGCCGGCCCCGAGGAGGGTGTAGAAGTCCCTGCTACGGTTTCGAAAACGGGTTCGTGACGTTGGCACGGAACATTTCTTAATGAGCCCCCTCTTGAAGGGCTCACTGTCATGTTGTTGCCTCCCAGTTTTGTGGTTGTCCGTCGTCTTGTTGTTGCCATGGTGTTGAGTGTGTTCGCAGCGGTTGCGGCTATCGCCCCGAGCTCGCCAGCGTGGGCTGATGGAACATCTTGGACTGCCCACCCAGCGGCTGAGGCCAACGACTGGGTATCTGTCGCCTACGGCAATGGTGTCTGGGTTGCCATCGCTTGGAACGGAGCGAACCAGGTGATGCGCAGCACCGATGACGGAGTGACCTGGAGTTCTGTTGCTGCATCCGAGGCTAACCAATGGAGATCTGTCTCGTACGGCAATGGTGTCTGGGTTGCCGTCGCAAGCTCTGGAACCAACCGGGTGATGCGCAGCACCGATGACGGAGTGACGTGGACTGCAATCGCAGCGGCTGAAGCCAACAGTTGGTGGCGGGTCGCGTACGGCAATGGTGTCTGGGTTGCCGTCGGAAGCTCTGGAAACCGGGTGATGCGCAGCACCGATGACGGAGTGACGTGGACTGCAATCGCAACGGCTGAAGCCAACACTTGGAGGTCGGTCGCGTACGGCAATGGTGTCTGGGTTGCCGTCGCAGGCTCTGGAACCAACCGGGTAATGCGCAGTACCGATGATGGTGCGACGTGGACTGCGGTCGCAGCGACTGAAGCCAACAGTTGGTTCTCGGTCGCCTACGGGAATGGTGTCTGGGTTGCTGTCGCTTTCGACGGAACGAACCGGGTGATGCGCAGTGGCGAAGCCTTGCCAAGCCCAAGCTCCAGCTCCAGCTCCAGTGCTGGTGCTGGTGTTCCAGGGATTTTCCTCACCGTTGCAGGACCTGTCGGTAGGAGTGCGTCAGAAGCACCCGTCTATTACGGCGCTGACCGTGTCGCGGTCACCTCCACTTACCTGCTGACCGTGACTCGTGTTTCTAACGTCACCCCCACGATCACAACGTTGGCAGAGGGCACCATTGACGCTGATGGTTCCTTCACATCAATGACACGTCTACCCGCCCTCGCACCGGGAACCTATAACGTGCAAATGGTGGGAACCCACGTGAACGGGTCAACCCTGCAACTCACCTCCCAAGTCACCATCGGAGGATTAGGACAGTTCACCAGCATCGGTGCGAACATCCCCGTCATCAGATAACCACCCAAAGGGAAGGACCGGTGAGGAGAAGAAACTCAAACCCACCGGCGCTATCCCACTTTGTTCTTGAGCCAAATGCTGAAAGGTGAAATCAGCCCGTAATCAGGTGGATTTTGATCTGGTACACCCCCCGGGACTTGAACCCGGAACCCACTGATTAAGAGTCAGTTGCTCCAATAAGCTCTAGACGTGCCAAATCAGTTGTTGTGCGATTGCTAGGTCCCGATTGAAAATTGTGCAAACGACCGCAAGCCACTTCATGAGGGCCACCGGGTTTTTCTTCATTGTCGCCCTCGCGATTGTCGGAGCATTTCGGCTTGTCCGGATTCACATGGCCGGTGGCAACATCTGGATCACTGGGGATTGGCTAATTAATTACGAAGGCGGCTTTGTTCGCCGGGGTCTTGCTGGCGAAATGCTTGCTCTCGTTGCAGGCATCGTAAATCTCGATTTAACTGTGGTGACGGGCCTTTTTCTCGCGGTGCTTTGGCTCCTGACGTGCTCTGCGATCTTGATGATCTGGGCGAGTGCGCCGACAAGCGTTGGCCGGTTGATGGTCTTGGTGAGTCCTGCCTTTCTCGCTTTCCAACTTTGGGATTTTCAGGGAGCTGCGCGAAAGGAACTGCTGTTATTTGCCTTTGTCTCTTGGCTACTTGTCGCAAGCCGAAAACTTTCGGGAAATCCGGTCAGGCAATGGCTGTGGATTTTGGCTTTCACGATATGCCCGCCTCTATTGATGTTGACGCACGAGCTCACACTCTTCGCTGTCCCATTTCTTTTGCTCATACTCTCCTTGGTGGCCAAAGAAGCAAAGCTTACGAGCGCGCAGCAGAAATTTTCACTCATCGGGCTGGGCTCGAGCGTAATTTTCGCGGCCATTGCTATTGCCAACTACTCAGGCAATATCGAACAACAACGGCTTATTTGCGAATCCATTCAGTTGCAGGGTGGTAGCGACCGACTCTGCACAGGTGCGCTTTCATGGGTTGGGCTCAACCCTTCGAATGCCCTCGGTTCCACCGCGGCCTACGGCGAATCCCTTCAGTCGATTGCAACTTATGCAGCACTCGTCGGACTCTCGCTTATTCCATTTTTGCTTTTCAAATCCACCAAATTTTGGAGAAGCTGGTCTCATGGGAATGCGCTTGCTTTTGCTTCGGTGGGGCTCCTACCTCTCTTCGCGCTAGGACTTGATTGGGGGCGCTGGATTCATATTGGAGCCACCATGGGGTCGATTATTGTTCTCCGATTTGCCGAAGTTTTTCATACCCGACCACTTTCAGTGCGGTTGCTCACCCGCCACCACGTGTCTTTGAACCTTCTGCTTGTCAGCCTCTTCGCATTTGGTTGGTCGATTGACCATTTTGTAGGTGGAAACAACTCATTTCCAGGGCCTTTGCGGCTGGCGGAAGACGTCGGTCTCCTCAGCCGCCCGTAGGAATATTTGGTAGAGCCGAACGAGTTGCCACAGCCAAAACCCTTTGCGGACCGTCACAACGGTCGCCAGGCGCGCCCATCAGGACCTCCGACGCCACCAGGCTCGCGGCGACGCAACGAAACCCCCGCTGTCCCAGCATTGGCGCGTCGGAACGCCACCGCCAGCTCAGTATCTCTCTTTCGTACCGCCGGCCAGCAATTCATTCTTATGACAGTTCGGGGGCGCCGGGTGGTTTATCCTCAAAAAAACTACTCAACGGAACACAAATCGTCGAACAATGAAGAAATTCGTCACAACGACAAGCGCAATCGCAACCGCATTCGCCCAAACTGGCTCAAGCCCCGACCATACAAGCACCTGAAGTACACACAGCTGCAACCCGAGCGCTAGCAAGTAAACGGCGACGTAGCGGAAAAATTCCTGCCTCAGGTCACCCCGAGAGGAATAGACAGCCCAGCGATTCAACGCAAAGCTGACAACAATTCCACTCATGTATCCGACAGCAGAAGCTAATAGATAGTTGAGCCCAACGAAAAGTAGCAATAAGAAGACCCCATAATTGAGCCCTGTCGCGACACCCCCAGCAAAGAGGAAACCGACAAATTGCTTCCGGGGGGTGGAGAACCGCATCCCTGCCTGCTACCGAAACAAATGCTTTGCAAGTCCCAAAGCACCTTGTTTCCAGGGAACGCGATGAGTAGTGCCCGATTCCGCACCAAACGCCGACTTGTTATTGACGTACCAAACATAGTTGCGAACTAGCGCCTCCTGGTTACTGTATGTGGGTGACCAGTTCAGGTTCCGACGAGCCTTGTCAATCGACACGTAACTGTCTTTAACTGCCGTCTCGTATACCCATGGATAAAGCGGAGAAAGTCCTAATTTGTCGAGTAGCCGGAGCGCAAAAATAGCAGGAAGCACCGGCACACTCTTAACGCTCTTTCCAAAACCGGCGCGGTCCAGCACGGCTTGAAAATCTTCGCGGAAAGTCCCAAAATCGGAAGCCCCAAAATTGTAGGTTTCATTGGCGATGGGCCTCGGGGCGGAAAGGGCGAGTTCGATTGCACCGCACAGATCCTCAACGTCTAAATACTGGTAAAGATTAGCCCCCTTGCCCGGAATGGGAAAGTGGTGACCTGTTGACGCCCAGTCATAAAGAATCGAAAAGACGCCCAGCCGTTCGGGACCGATAAACGATTTGGGGCGAACGATAGTGACCGTCATCCGGTCGCGGTAATCAGCGACGACCTTCTCCGCTGCAATCTTCGCGCTACCGTAGGCCCCGACACCAACCAAGGGAGCGTCTTCGGTCAGGCCTCCTACCTTCGGAACCCCGTACACCGCTGTCGAGCTGATGTGAACGAAGCGGTCAATCGATAGTTGGCGAGCCTCCTCAATGACCTGCCTCGTGCCGTCGACGTCAACAGAAAATATTTCCTCTCGTGAGTTGAGCGGCAACGCTGCAGCTGCATGAATAACGGCATCGGCGTCGGCCATGGCCTTAGATAACGCATCGGCGTCTCGAATGTCGCCAACTACGTGGGTGACCCGTCCACTCTCAGGATAGTCGAATGGGCTCCGATCAAACGTTGTGACGCTATGGCCGAGAGCAAGGAATCTACGAACCAGGTTTATGCCCAGAAAACCGGCTCCGCCAGTGATAAAAAAATGGCTCATTTGTCTCCCAATTGAGCAACAAAAAAGACAACGGAAACAACAACACCGAGCGCATAAGTCA